>JALEPZ010000111.1 GCA_022767125.1 Phocaeicola plebeius | reverse complement strand
CACGGGGGCTACACTGTACACTTCATGGGGGTTCTCCTTGTCGAACCGCACCATACGTTTGGTCACTTTGTAAGCTTTTGGCATAGTCAGTACAATCAGTTAGGGGTTAATGAATCAACACTGCAAAAATACGATATCCGTGAGGGGGAGCACGTTCTTTTCGGTCGTTGCCTGTCCTTCTCGCGGCGGATGCCCTTACCACTGCATTCGTGACACCGTCATAACTGCAGTAGTGACCTCCTGACGACTGCACTTGTGAGGGTGAGACGAGTGCAGTCGTCAAGGAGCCATGACTGCACTCATGAGGCTGCTTGGATGGCCTGTCATTCCGAACGAAGTGAGAACTGCCGGAAACGGGAGCGTCTGCGTCACGTGCGTCACTTGCGTCACTTGTTTTTCTAACATTTCTACGAATAATTAATTAGAAGCTCCTTTAAAGGAGTAGGTAATTAATTATTTTTCCTAATGTTTAAAAAACAAGTGACGCAAGTGACGCAAGTGACGCAGAACGGCGGCGATAGAGGTCGTGGTGTCCACCTCCCCCGTCGCCCGTGCCGCCTACGGCTCACTGAATACTTACATTGGACAGACAAACAGGCGGGTTTTTGATGATTCGTTTGGTAGTGTGACGGGGAAAATGTAAATTTGCCAAAGACAACAGGCCTACCACTCCTGCTGCTGACACGAAACTATGGGTACATATATTAATCGAGGAAATAGTGAGTTCCGTGACATCGTCACTCACGAGTATGTTGACAAGACAGCTCTCATACCACTCGTCAACGCCACGCTCAACTCCGAGAACCGCTACAGCTGCGTGACACGTTGCCGACGGTTCGGCAAGTCGATGGCGGCAAAGATGCTGTGCGCCTACTACGACAAGTCGTGCGACTCGCGCGAACTATTCGCGGGCCTGAAGGCGGAACAGGACGCTTCGTTCGAAACATACTTGAACAAATACAGCGTGCTCTATCTCGATGTCACCTCGTTCACCGCCCGTCCCGAAGTGAGGACGACAATCGTGAGAACGATACAGGATGAGATTATCTACGAGTTGAAGGAGGCCTTTCCTGAGGTGAAATATAAAGACAACTCCGACCTCATGGACGTGCTCTCGTCCATCCACCATGCCACAGGAGAGAAGTTCTTCTTCATCATCGACGAGTGGGACGCCATCTGCCGTGAGTTTCCCGAGCGCAGGAGGATGAAGGGCGACCCTGAGGTGGTCACTCCTACCATACTCGACGAATACGTCATGCTGCTCCGCCGCCTGTTCAAAACACAGAATTCCGACCGGGTCTTTGCCGGCGCGTACCTCACAGGCATCCTGCCCATCAAGAAATACAACACCGAGTCGGCACTGAACAATTTCTGCGAGTATTCCATGATTCGTCCAGGCAAAATGTCCAATGCTCTTGGATTTACCCACGAGGAGGTGGAGACGCTTTGCCAAAGGCATGGAATGGACATGTCGGAGATGGAACGCTGGTATGACGGCTATCGCATAGGCAAGGCATCGCGCATGTTCAATCCTTATTCTGTCATCAAGGCCATTAATGATGAAGAATGCCGCAGCTACTGGACAACCACCGGCGCATACGACTCTGTCATCACCTATATCCAGATGAACTTCGAGGGGCTGAAGGATGACATCATCCGCATGCTGGCAGGGGAGCGCGTGTATGTCAACACGACAAAGTTCCAGAACGACATGCATATCGTGAGGAGTAAGAATGATGTCCTCACCGTCCTCATCCACCTCGGCTATCTGGCATACGACGAAGGCACGAGACGTTGTTATGTGCCCAACAAGGAGGTGGCCGACGAGTTGCTGAATGCCGTTGAGGACACTTCGTGGACACGGCTGGCAGATACAATCACAGCCTCTCAAGAGCTCCTCGACGCCACCATCGCCGGCAACGGGCCGGCCGTGGCGCGTGCCATCGACCTCGCCCACGACGAGAACACCAGCATCCTCTCCTACAACGACGAGAACTCCCTCGCCTGCGTGCTCACCATCGCGTATATATGGGCGAAGAACGATTACGTCATTCACCGCGAGTATGCCACAGGCAAGGGATATGCCGACCTCGTGATGATACCCCGGCGTACTATCAACAAACCGGCTATGGTAATAGAACTCAAATTCAACAACACTGCCGACACGGCCATCGACCAGATCAAGCGCAGGGAATATCCCTCGAAGATCGCTGAATACACGGGCGACATCCTCCTCGTGGGCATCAACTACGACAAGGAGACGAAGCGGCACGAGTGTGTGATAGAGAAGTGGCAGATAGCGTATCCATGTGGTGACGCATAACTACACAGGCAACGAAGGTCAGCAGGGCCATGCAGGGGATGGTGAGGTAGACGGGAAGAACAGGCTCCTCCCGCCTGCGTCACTTGCATTCCCCGCAAATGACGCAGAACGGGAGCGGACACCGGGTCAGCCGGGCAGTCCGGAGGGAGAGCCTGAAAAGGAAGTCATCAGTCTTCCATCAGCTTGCGGTAGCGTACGCGCTTGGGCTCGATGTTCCCCATCCGCTTCAGCTTGTTGGCCTCGTATTCCGTATAGGAGCCCTCGAAATAGAAGACCTCACTGTTGC
Organism: Phocaeicola plebeius; assembly: GCA_022767125.1. Classification (GTDB taxonomy): domain Bacteria; phylum Bacteroidota; class Bacteroidia; order Bacteroidales; family Bacteroidaceae; genus Phocaeicola; species Phocaeicola plebeius_C. Next base: position 10,120 of record JALEPZ010000111.1, on the reverse strand, counting down.
CTTCGAACGCCAGGATGTGGGTACAGATACGGTCGAGGAACCAACGGTCGTGGCTGATGACCACTGCGCAACCGGCAAAGTCTTCCAGACCTTCTTCCAAGGCACGGAGCGTGTTCACGTCGATGTCGTTGGTCGGCTCGTCCAGCAAGAGCACGTTGCCCTCTTCCTTCAGGGCCATCGCCAGATGGAGACGGTTGCGCTCACCACCCGACAACATGCCGCAAAGCTTTTCCTGGTCGGCCCCCGAGAAGTTGAAGCGGCTGAGGTAAGCACGGGCATTCACGTCGCGGTTGCCCATACGGATGAGGTCGTTGCCCCCGCTGATGACCTGATAGACGGTCTTCTGAGGGTCGATGTCCTTGTGCTGCTGGTCTACATAGGCCACTTTCACCGTCTCGCCCACTTCGAATTCTCCCTTGTCGGCGGTCTCCAGTCCCATGATCAGCCGGAAGAGGGTGGTCTTACCGGCACCGTTCGGGCCGATGACACCCACGATGCCGTTGGGCGGCAGCATGAAGTTCAGGTCGCCGAAGAGCAGTTTGTCGCCGTACGCCTTGGCCACATGCTTCGCCTCGATGACCTTGTTGCCCAGGCGCGGACCATTGGGGATGAAGATTTCCAGCTTCTCTTCCTTCTCTTTCACGTCTTCGTTCAGCAACTTGTCGTACGAGTTCAGACGGGCCTTTCCCTTGGCCTGACGGGCCTTCGGAGCCATGCGCACCCACTCCAGCTCGCGCTCCAGGGTCTTGCGACGCTTGCTGGCTGTCTTCTCTTCCATCTCCATGCGCTTGGTCTTCTGCTCCAGCCAGCTGGAATAGTTGCCCTTCCAGGGAATGCCTTCGCCACGGTCGAGCTCGAGAATCCATCCGGCCACGTGGTCGAGGAAGTAACGGTCGTGCGTCACTGCAATGACGGTTCCTTCGTACTGCTGCAGGTGCTGCTCCAGCCAGTCGATACTCTCCGCATCCAGGTGGTTGGTGGGCTCGTCCAGCAAGAGCACGTCGGGCTTCTGCAGCAGCAGACGGCACAGGGCCACCCGGCGGCGTTCACCGCCCGAAAGGTTCTTCACGGGCTGGTCGTCGGGCGGACAGCGCAAGGCATCCATCGCCCGTTCCAGCTTGCTGTCGAGGTTCCACGCATCGGTAGCATCGATGATGTCCTGCAGCTCTGCCTGACGGGCAAAGAGGGCATCCATCTTCTCCGGGTCTTCGTAGTACTCGGGCAAGCCGAACTTGTTGTTGATTTCCTCGTACTCGGCCAAGGTGTCGACCACTTCCTGCACGCCCTCCATCACGACTTCCTTCACCGTCTTGTCGGGGTCGAGCTGGGGCTCCTGAGCCAGGTAGCCCACGGAATAGCCCGGCGAGAAAACCACCTCGCCCTGGTAGTTCTTGTCCAGTCCGGCAATGATCTTCATCAACGTGGACTTACCGGAACCGTTGAGACCGATGATGCCGATCTTGGCGCCATAGAAAAAGGACAGGTAGATGTCTTTGAGTACCTGCTTGTTGTTCTGGAAGGATTTGCTTACTCCCACCATCGAAAAGATAATCTTCTTGTCGTCTGCCATATATACGTTATTTATAAGTGATTAGAGTGAGTTTTCAAGTTGTCGGGGTATCCACGTGACGCACGAAATAGTCGTGGAGGTAGAACTGGTATACCAGCAGGCCCACCACGGCCACGATGATGGCCGGGGCCAGATAATTGACTCCGGGGAGACAGGCGGACAGCACCCCGAGCAGGATGCCCAACTCCCACAGCTGCAGGTAGGTCTGGAAACCGGATGCGCGTTCGCAGTGATGGGGCAGGAGAATCATCATGCGCAGGAACTGTCCGATGGAAAAGCCGCTGCCCAGTCCGACGAAGAAACCACCGCCATAAAGGACCGGCGGCTCACCCGCATGGAGTGTCAAGGCCAACAGGCCGGCTATGACGAAGAGCTGGCCGGCGAATAGCTGCCACCGCCCGTTCATGGGACGGGTGTAGACCTGGCGACACAGCACATACCCGAAAAATCCCATCGCCGTAGCGCAGTAGAAGAAAGGGTCGGGAACAGCCACCGCCAGGGCACCCAGCACGAATGGCACCACCAGCATGTTCAGTCCGGCGGGCAACGAGCGGAACAGCAGGAAGCGGTCGAACGAACAGACGGGCACATCCAGCGGTGCGCGGAAGCAGACTTCTACCCCCGACACCAAGATGATGCCGGCCAGGCAAAGGGCGGACGACACATACAGCAACTGCTGCAGGGAGAGGTATTGCCCTCCGAGCAGTGCGGCCATCAATCCGAGGGCCGAACCGACGATACACGACCAGGCGAACACACGGTTGGCCGGTGTCCGCTTATTGCCGGGAGTGACGTCGATGACCAAGGTTGCCCCTGTGGCCATAACCGCCACCCCGAAAGCAGCCCCCTGCACGACCCGCAACCCGCCGGCCAGCAGCGGGGTGGCCGCATAAGGATAGACCAGATTGGCCGCACCGATGACCAGCAGGGCGCGTATGGCCACAGACTTGCGGGGATAGCGGTCGACCCAATAGTTATTGAACGCCCCCAACAGGAACATGGCGGGAGCGAACACTCCGACTGTCGCCGCTGCCTGCAAGGGCGTACACCCCCACTCTGCCTTCAGCCAGCCGTACAGCAGCGGACAGAGCAGGTAGACCGCCATGTAGAGCAGTACATTCGCTGCCACGAGCAGCGAGAAATTCTTGTTCCACAACATGGGGAAGCCGTTATCAATATTGTTCCGACTCGTTGGGGAAATCGGACGACTTGACATCGGTCACATACTGGCCGATGGCATCGGTCATCACCGTGTGCAGGTCGGCATAGCGGCGCAGGAAGCGCGGACTGAACCCCTGGGTCATGCCCAGCATATCGGCCACGACAAGCACCTGTCCGTCGACCGCACCGCCGGCACCGATGCCGATGACGGGAATGGTGAGCTCGGACGCCACACGGGCCGCCAGTGCTGCCGGAATCTTTTCGAGCACAAGGCCGAAGCACCCGGCCTGCTGGAGCAGACGGGCATCGCGCACCAGCTTCTCGGCCTCTTCGTCGCCCTTGGCCCGCACGCCGTAGGTACCGTATTTGTTGATGGACTGGGGCATCAGCCCCAGATGGCCCATGACGGGCACCCCTGCCCCGATGATTTTGCGGATGGTGTCGATGACCTCTTCTCCGCCTTCAAGCTTCAGGGCATCCGCACCGGTCTCCTTCATCATCCGGATGGCATTGCGCACGCCTTCGTAAGGCTCTGCCTGGTAGGTGCCGAAGGGCATATCCACCACTACCAGGGCACGTTTCACCCCTCTCACCACCGACTTGCCGTGGTAGATCATCTGGTCGAGGGTGATGGGCAGCGTGGTTACATTACCGGCCATCACGTTCGAGGCGGAATCGCCCACCAGGATGACATCCACCCCGGCACCGTCGACAATCTGGGCCATGGTGAAATCGTATGCCGTCAACATGGAGATCTTCTCTCCTTTCTGTTTCATTTCAATCAAACGATGGGTGGTCACCTTACGGGTGTCACCCGACAAATATCCTGCCATATAGCTAATGATTAAAAAAGTTCACACATCTGTTCGTAAGTAAAATCGCGGAAATCGGGGATGACCAGCCGGCACTTGTCGGCAATGGCTTCCGCCGGAAGGGTGGTAGCCAGTCCCACCACTGTCATGCCGGCTGCGCGTCCGGCCTGGATTCCGTGGAGGGAATCTTCGAAGACCACGCAATCGGAAGGGGAAAGGCCGAAGGTTTCAGCCCCCAGCAGGAAACAGTCGGGGGCAGGTTTGGAGCGGGTGAAGAGCTCCGCCGTCAAGATACGGTCGACCCGCTGCGGCAGTTCGGGATGGGCCGCATAGACGTTGGCCATCTTCAGGCGGTTGGAGCTGGTGACAATCGCGGTGTTCACCCCCTGCGCCTTCAGGCTGTCCATGAAGCGTTCCACTCCGGGGATGTAGGTATAGGTCATCGACTGCTCAAAGCGGTTCAGACGGGCTGTAATGAGCGGCTGTTCGGCCTCGAGACCGGAAAAATACTCCCGGTAAATCGTGTCGAGGGTCTTCCCCTTGATGATGCGGCCGAAACCGTCGTACTGCGGAAGGTACTCCCTCCCGATCTGGTCCCAGAACAGCGTGTACTGGGATTCGGTATCCATTACTACCCCATCGAAATCGAAGAGGACGGCTAATTTCTTTGTCATTGTCTTTACGTTTTTTTCAATTATCAATCTATTCTCAGTTCCGGCTTCCCAAATACAGGAAGAACATGCCGAGAAGCACCAGCAGCAGGTCGGTCACCTTGCTCTTGAGGTTCTTCTCGCGGAAAATCATTGCCCCAAAGAGGAACGACACCACCACGCTGCCCCTTCTCACCATCGAGACGATGGAAATCATCGACCCATCCATGCCCAGGGCATAGAAATAGACGAAGTCGGCCGCCGACAGGAAGAGGGAGATGAGCAGGATGCACGCGTCCCAACGGAACGGTGTGGTGGTCTTGCGCTTGGGCCACCACAACACCATGAGGACACCGCCCATGATAAACAGCTGGTAGATATTGTACCACGACTGGACCACCATATTGTTGAAACGGCCCATCAGGAACTTGTCGTAGAGTCCGCTGATAGCCCCGAGCAGGGCTGCCAGCACCACACACCAGATCCAGCGGTCGTGCTTGAAGTCAATGCCTTCCTTGCGGCCCGAACGGCTGAGCAGGAAAAAAGACACCACGGCCAGCAGTACGCCGATCCATTGGTAGAGGTTCAGGCGCTCGCCGAAGACCAGCATGGCTCCCACCAAGGTCATCACCGGACGGGTGGCATTGATGGGACCTACAATCGTGATGGGCAAGTGCTTCATGCCGAAATAGCCCAGCATCCACGAAGAAAGTACGATGAAGGATTTCAGCAGGATGAACTTATGGACCTCCCAGCCTGCCTGGGGAACATAGAACAGGCTTCCCTCCAAGGCTGCAGGATGGAAATAGGACACCAGGATAAAGGGCAGGAAAATCAGGCTGGAGAACAATGTGTTCAGCCCCAATACCGGCAAGACGGCATTGTCTGTCAGCGACTTCTTCTTGAAGACATCATAAAAGCCCAGCAACACTGCCGAGCAGAAAGCTAATAATAACCACATTTTAATATTATCTACACGAAACACTCTTGTTGATGATTCGACCGCAAAATTACAAAGAATGGCTGAATATGCAAAATATTACACTTGTTTCCTGTCCTTCTAAACGCAAGTGAAGAATCTGACTGCATCCCCACGGATGCTTACAGATTCTTCACTAACGTTCAGAATGACACACTGAAATGACAATCAGAACGGCATTTGAGCGGATGTAGGGTCACGACTGATCAGTTCTGCGACAAGTCTACCGCATAGTTGGCCCGCTTGCCCGACGGATAGACACCCGTCATGAACAATACCTGGTCGGGGCTTTGGGAGGCGGCTTTCATCACCTCTTCCAGATCCTTCACCGTGCGCAACTGCTTGTTGTTCGCCTTCAGGATGATGAATCCCTTCTGGATACCGGAATCCTTCATGCGTCCGCTGTTCACGCCCGTCACCTGCAGTCCATAACCCAGGTTCAACTGGCGCTTCAAGTCTTGCGGCAGTTCGCGGAAGGCAGCTCCCAGCATTTCCATATCGGCGTTCTTCACCACCTTCGTGTTGCCCTGGGCATTCTTCAGCGTCAGGGTGAAGTCCTTGGTCTTCTTGTCACGCCAGATCTTCACAGTCACCTTGTCGCCCGGACGGAACTTGGCCAGCATGCCCTGCAGCTCGTTCATGGTCTTCACCTTCTTGCCGTTCAGCTCGATGATGACATCGTTCTTCTGCAGCTGTCCGTCGGCCGAGCCTCCTTCGGTCACTTCGAGCACCTGAACACCTTCGTTGATGCCCAGTTCGCGCTGTTCTTCCTTGATTTCATCGGGATACAGTTCATTGCCCATATCGCGTCCGGCAATGCCAAGCAACGCACGCTGCACGGTGCCGTACTGCTTCAGGTCGGTCACCACCTTGGTCATGATGCTCGTGGGGATGGCAAAGCCATAGCCCGAATAGGCACCGGTGGGAGAAACCAGCATGGCATTGATGCCCACCAGTTCGCCCTTGGCATTGACCAACGCACCGCCACTGTTGCCCTGGTTGATGGCAGCATCGGTCTGGATGAACGATTCCACCTGGTTGGCACCCAGTCCGCGGGCCTTGGCACTGACCACACCGGCTGTTACCGTAGAGCCCAGGTTGAAGGGATTACCGACGGCCAGCACCCATTCTCCCACTTTCAACGCATCCGAATTGCCTACCACAATGGCGGGGAAATCATCGCCTTCGATTTTCACCAGTGCCAGGTCGGTCGTGGGGTCGGTACCGATGATGCGTCCTTTCAGGTCGCGTCCGTCGTGGAGCTTCACACTGATTTCGTCGGCCCCGTCTATCACATGGTTATTGGTGACAATGTAACCGTCTTTCGAGATGATGACTCCCGAACCGAATCCTTTCTGCTCGGGCGTCTGTACCTGCTGCTGGCGTCCACGTCCGTCACCGAAGAAGAAATCAAAGATATCGGCCGGCGCCTGCACGGTCGTCGTCTTGCTCCGTTGGATGGAAGTAATATGCACCACTGAGTTCAAGGTAATTTCTGCAGCGACTGTCAAATCGACCGGCTGCAGGCTGGCAGCATCCAGACCGACTCTCCGCGCACCTCTGACGGTATCAAACGAATCATCGAATGAAACGGCAGCGTGCGGAGCCCTCTCATTTAATAAGGTATAAGCGGTTCCACCACCGACACCTGCACTCACAGCCACCAAAGCCAATGCACCGATTGCATACTTAGTTACATTTTTCATAATCCTATTCAGTTTAAATTGTTAATTCAATATTGGTTTTAACTTTACGACTGCTAAAGTAGAACAAAAATCATACGGTTGTACTCTTTGTCATTTGTTTTTTCTGTCTTTTAACAAAGGCTTTCCGGGCATTAACCGCAGTTAACGGCTATCTGCCAAAATAGCAGGCTTCTGGCTTCCTGAAACGAGAAAATAGCAGGGTGTCTCCCCCGTTTCGTGTCCCATAGATTTTGCGCTTCGAAAAAAACTTCTTACCTTTGCAGTTCGGAAAGCAGCCGGCCGGTCTGTCGCTGGTACTTCGGTACAAGAGGAAAGTCCGGGCAACACAGAGCATCCTACTTCCTAACAGAAAGCTATCCGCGAGGGTAGACCCATGCAGAAGAAAAGAACCGCCCTCCCCCCCGGGAAGGGCAAGGGTGAGAAGGTAGGGTAAGAGCCTACCAGCCGTATAGTGATATGCGGGCTGTGCATCTTAGGAGTTGTAAGGTCATGTAAACCGGCGCAAAGAGGGTTGCTCGCCCAATGTCGGAGGGTAGACCGCTGGATCCGGCCGGTGACGGCCGGGGTAGATAAATGACAGACACCCTGCCCCTGCGGCAGGGAACAGAACCCGGCTTACAGGCCGACTGCTTTCCTTTTATATATTAGTATGTCTTTTATATCCTTTGCTACCTCATGAACAAAGAACGAATCCGCAACTGGCTGCATTTCATCAACGAGGGCATCTGGCGTGTCACCGATGACGAAGTCACCCCTTGGCGCAAGCGACTGTATAACAGCATTAAGGTCATGTCGCTGTCTACCACCCAGTTCATGAATGACCGTCTGCCCGTCCGGGCCTCTGCCTTGACCTACAGTACCCTGTTTGCCATTATCCCTATCCTGGCCTTGCTCTTTGCCATTGCCCGCGCGTTCGGAATGGGCGCCATGCTGGAAGAGCAGTTCCGCAGCGGCATGATGAGCCAGCAGGCCGAATGGATTTTCGCGTGGGTGGAATCGTACCTGCAGCATGCCCAAAGCGGGGTCTTTATCGGGGTGGGCATCGTCATGCTGCTGTTCACCATCCTGCTGCTGATCGACAACATCGAGCGCAGCTTCAACGCCATCTGGCAGGTAAAGCATCCGCGCACCATGTCCCGCAAAATCACGGACTACTTCTCCATGATCCTGCTGCTGCCCGTATTGACCGTCCTTTCCGCCGGTATCACCATCTTCATGAGCACATATGTGAAGAACCTGGAGAACTTCCTGCTGCTGGCGCCGGTGCTGAAATTGCTGGTACGCCTGATTCCTTATGCCTTGACCTGCGGCATGATGACTGGGCTGTTCGTCTTTATGCCCAACACCCAGGTACGCCTCCGCCATGCCCTCCTGCCCGGCCTGCTGGCCGGCAGCGCGTTTCAGGCCTGGCAGTATTTCTACATCAACAGCCAGATATGGGTCACCAGCTACAATGCCATCTACGGCAGCTTCGCCGCCATCCCCCTGTTCCTGATCTGGGCACAGGTGTCGTGGTGCATCTGCCTGTTCGGTGCCGAGATGAGCTACGTGAGCCAGAACCTGGAGTCGTTCAATTTCGGAAAGGAAACGGCCAACATCAGCCGCCGCTACCACGACTTTTTCTGTACCATTATCCTCTCTACCCTCTGCAAACGTTTTGCTGAAGGAGGCGCGCCTCTCTCGGCCGAAGAAATCAGCCGGATGCACCGGATTCCGATCCGCCTGACCAAGAAGATCCTGTATGAGCTGACGGACATCCACCTGATTTACGAAGCCTTTGGCGAGAACGAGGACACCACGACCCGTTATGTGCCGGGGACCGACATCAACCGGCTGTCCATCGGAATGCTCCTGGCGCGGCTGGAGTCGAACGGCTCGGAGGATTTCAAAGTCAATCTCGAACAATATTCCACTTCGTGGGAGGCATTGATTCAGGCCCGCCAGCAGTTTCTGGCACAGAGTGGTGCCATCTTGCTGAAAGATTTGTAGCCGGCAAACGACTGCGGTATTGCAAAAATTGCTACTTTTGCAGGGATTTTTGCAATATCGTGTTATGAATACATTCGACATCATTTTTCTATCCGAGCTACTGGCGGTGCTCTGCGTAGTATTCGGCGGGGTGCAGCTATGGCTGACATTCTGGGTCTACGACCAGGTTCCCCGGACAGCCAAGCGCCAGGCAGCTGCCGAAGAACGGCCCGACAACGAACTGCCTCCCCTATCGGTTATCCTTGTTACGAAAGACTCGGCCCAGGCCTTGCAGGACCACCTGCCCCTCATCCTGGAACAGGACTATCCCTCGTTCGAGGTGATCGTCATCAACGACCAGTCGGCCGGGACAGACGGAGAAGTGCTGCAACGCCTCTCGGCTTCTTATCCGCATCTTTACTATTCGTTCATTCCCACTACGGCCCGCTATGTGAGCCGAAAGAAACTGGGTGTGGCCATGGGCATCCGTGCCAGCCATCATGAATGGCTGGTGTTCACCGACCCCCATTGCTGTCCGCAAAGCGACCAGTGGCTGCGGAGTCTGGCGCGGCATTTTACGGCGGATACCGACGTGGTGCTGGGGTATAGCGGTTTTGAAGGGAAGAGGGGATTCTTCGGCTACCAGGTACGGCTCCAGAATTTCTTCACTTCGTTGCGTTATCTGGGTTGGGCGGCTGCCGGTCATCCGTATATGGGCATAGGCCGTAACCTGGCCTACCGGAAGAGCACATACGAACGCCACAAGGGTTTTACCGACCATCTGCCGCTACAGCAGGGAGATGATGACCTGCTGGTCAATGCCATGGCCAACGGGCGGAATACGCGCATCGCTGTCAGTCCCGACAGTTGGGTCCGCCTTTCCCTTCCGCCCTACAAGCGGCTATGGGTGGAAGAGCGAGTGGGACGGAAAGTCACCGGACGCTACTACCAAGGGGGTATAGTGTATTGGAATGCCGTGGACACGGTGACTGATGCCCTGTTCGGACTTTGCACATGGGTGGGACTGGCTGTCTGCATCTGGCAACAATTATGGATCTGCACCGCTGTCATAGCTGCTGTCTGGGTACTCCGCTTCGTCTGTGCCATGACGGTCTGGCGGCGTGCTTCCAAGGCGTTGGGCGAGAACCTGTGCTGCTCATTCCCGCTCTTTGAGGTATTCCGTCCCTGGTGGAGTCTGCAGACGCAACTGCAATACGTCTTCCGCCACAAACAGGATTTTTTGAGGAAATGATTTAAGAAGACCAAACTCATAG
>JALEPZ010000097.1 GCA_022767125.1 Phocaeicola plebeius | reverse complement strand
GAAGTTTGGCAAGGAGGGGACACCCGAGCGTATCAAGGCAGAAGAGGATGCACTCTCTTTCTATTCCGGTCAGATACTGCTCGATGCACGCAAGGAGGCAAAAGTGACCCAAACGGAGTTGGCAAGACGCATCCACTCCACCAAATCCTATATCTCTAAGGTGGAGAACGGTGTCATCGTGCCCAGTGTGGGTGCATTCTATCGCATCATCAATGCCCTTGGAATGAGGGTGGAGGTGGTTAAGCCGATAAATTGATGGATCATCTGACATTCGGAGTGATCATCTCTCTTGTCGGTTATTGAAGAGGGTGCATCAAAAATCAGAATGCCTGTCGTTTTGTCATCCCGAGCGCAGTAGAGGAATCTGAACCACTCGCTGAGAGATTCTTCGACTCCGCTGCGCTCCGCTCAGAATGACAGGGTGTTAGTGATAAATGCATCAGCCATCCAGCTCCGACACCAACCGGGCGATGCGGGTCTTGCTGTGTGCCCCCTTGGTGAGCAGGTACACATGCTTGTAGGCATCGCGGTTCAGTTCCGTAGGAGAACCGTTGATGAGAATGATGTTGCGGTCGTTGGCGAACTTCAGGATACCATTGACGTTGTTCGGGTGCAGCTTGCCGATTTCGTCCATCATGCAGTGCAGCTGGAAGTCCTTGAACTTGCGCGAGGCCCCTTCCTTGAACACGCTGATGAGCATGATGTTGATCATGGCCTTCACCAGGATATCTGTCCCTTCCGAACCCACGTTCGAGAGTTTCTCCACGAAGCCGGTGTCGTTGTCGTTCTCGATGATGCGGAAGCGCAGTTCGAACGAGTCGTAGAGCCGGATGCTGTCGTAGCGGTAGGCGTGGATTTCGCGGATGAAGTCGCGCAGCAGGGCAATGGCCTCCTGCTTCACCAGCTGTTCGTTCTCGGTCGAGAAGAGGGTTGTGCCCGGCGTGAGGTCGTAGGCGTGTTCGTTGTAATACTTCCGGATGGCCCGAAGGCAGTTCACTACCCGGTTGCTGCTGTCTTCCACCTTCATCTCGATGCGTTGGATGACCCCGACGAAGTTGCAGGTTTCGAAGCCACGGTTCACCTGGCGGATCAGGTCGTGGATGTCGGTTTCTGATGCCGTGAGCAGGGCCGTGTCCATGCTGATGCGTTTGAAGATGTCGGAGTGTTCGTCGTTGATGCGGCGGATGTATTCGTTGATGCGGCGTTCCTCGACAAAGTCGTGCAGCTCCTCGGCAAAGCGCACGTACTCCCAGTCCTCGTTGAACTGGGTGGCAAACTTGAAGGTGTTGTCTTCTCCGAAATGGCCGGTAAAGAGGTTCACCTCCTTGCGCAGCCGGCTTTGCAGCTGCAGATAGTGGTTCTCCGTGCGCCCCAGTTCGTCAATCAGTTCGATGCACGAGCGTTGGGTCATCACTTCCGCAGGCCGGTTTTCCGGACGGAACAAGTCCTGATGGGGGCGGTACCAGTCGTAAGCGGCAATCTTGCCGTAGGCCTCCAGGTTCTGCTGGAGCTGCCGGGCCTGTTCCTCCGCTTCGGCCAGTGCTTTGGCATGGATGTCCATCTGTTCCTGCACGGCACCGATGTCCTTGCGCAGTGTCTCCTTCTCTTGGGCCAGCAGCCGTTTCTGTTCGTTCAGGGCGTGGCGCCATTCGGGAATCCGGTCAATCAGGTCGCGCTTGTCTTTCTGGTACTCGATGAGGAGGGTGGCGTGGTCTTTGATGAACTGCAGCTCCCGGTCGATGTCGCGCAGCTGGTCGGCAATGTCCTGCAGGCGGCCGGTGTCGGCTCCTTGCGAGTGCAGCTCCTTCTGCATGGCCGCTTCGTATTCGCTTTTCACGGCTGCGATGCGGCGTTTCTCCTCGCGCTCTTCGCTGCGGATGGTTTCCGTCTGTGCCTGCAGGTCCGCGCTCATCTGCTGCTGCAGGGCCGTCCAGTCTTGTTTCAGGGCGGCCAGCCTTCCGGCTTTCTCCTCGTTGAGGTGGGCCAGTTGGGCGTCGGTCTGTTGCAATGCCTCCTGCAGCCGTGCCTTTTCCGCATCCAGTTCGCCCAGCCGGCGGTTGCGTTCCGCTTCGGCTTTCTTCTTCCAGTCTTCCAGGTCGAGCATATCCTTCTGGTACTGTGCCTCCAGCTTCTCCAGCTCGTATTCCAGCAGCCGGATGGCGTCTTTCTGCTCCTTGATGCGAGGCTGGTACTTGGTGCGCAGCCGCGTCTGGAGGGCGTCTTTTTCCGCCTGCTGGCGCAGGATTTCCGTGCCTATGGCCTCCAGCCGTGCCGCACTCTCTTCTTTCTCGCGCTGGTAGTCGTTGATGGACTTGATGGGGCGGTGGATGCTGTCCAGGCAGAGGTCGATGCCGTAGAACGATGTCCCCTTGTCCTCGGCCAGTTTCGGATGGAGGTCGGTCTGCCAGAGGATGCTTTCGTCGCACAGGCGGCCGATGGTGTCTTTCCAGCCCTTCTTGTGCTGTTTCAGCCACCCCTGCAGGGTCCGCTTGCTGTTTTGCAGGAAGATTTCCAGTTCCTCTACGCGCGGACGGAGCTGTTCCATTTCCCGGGACAGCCGGGCCAGGTATTCGTCGGCTTCCTTCGTGCCTTGCTGCAGTTCTTCCTCCCATTTCAGCTGCAGCTCCTTGATGGCCAGCTCGGCCTGTGCGATGCGGGTGCGCTTGCTCTGGTGAACCCCCGTGTAGCACTGGATGCGGTGTTTCGTCTCTTCCTGTTCGGCTTCGAAATACACCTCCTTGCGGCAGAGCTGCATCCGGTAGTCGATGGCGGTGATGGCCGCCTGCTGCTCGCTGCGTTGGGGATGCAGCCGCTGCGAGCGCTGCTCGAACTCCTGGTAGAGGGCTTCTGTGGCCTCCTCGTGGCGGCGGCGGGCTTTCTCCACCTGTTCGTTGTAGGCCGCATTCAGCGTTTCCAGCCGTTTCACCTGGGTGGCATGCAGCTTCACGTCCTGTTCGTCGAGCGACTGGATGAGCGACTTGTATTTGGCCGAGATCTCCGTGAACTGGGAGGTCAGGATGCGCTGCTCGTCGATGAGCCCCTGCCGCCGGTGCTTCCATTCCTCCTTGCGGGCCGAGCGTTCGATGAGCTGCTCGGGTTGCTGGAGGGCATATTCTTTCTCTTTCTGCGTGGCCTTCTGCAGCTCGTTGTTGAGCACGGCCATCTCCTCCTGCAGGCGGTCGGTGCGTTGCCGCGACCGGTCTTGCAGTTCCTGCCGGCGGGCCTGCAAGGCAGCCCGGGCCGTTTCCGCTTCCTGCCGGCGGGCCGTCCATTGGGGCAGGCTGGCTTCCGCCTTGCCATAGGCGGCGGCCAGTTCGCGGCATCCCTGCACCAGGGCGGCCTGCTGGCGGCTCACCTGCGCCGAGAGGGCGGTGATTTCCTGGGCCTGTTTCTGGGTCTCGCGTTTCTGGAACTCTTCCACATCGTGCAGGCGGGTCTCGAAGTTCTTCAGGTGCTCCTTGTAACTGTTCAGGTCGATGCCCGTCTCGTCTTCGTTGATCGACGAGATGATGGTCTTCTTGATGAACTCTGCATCGAGCTTCGAGTTGAGCAGCACGTTCTGGATGGTGCGAGGAATGTTCTGATACTGCTTGCTCTCCATCAGGGAGAAGCCTTGCAGTTCGGGGGCCACGCCGTTGCCGTAGAGGATGTTCCGGTATTCGTCGAACGTGCTGATGATGCGCGAGTAGCCGATGCCCCGTTCGTCGAGCACGCTCCGGATGCGGTCGGCGCCGGCATAGGCGGTGCGGGTCTCTGCGTCCACGAAGAAGTCTTTGCAGTAGGGGGCGTCGACAAACCGGTAGCTGACACGGTTCATCTGCTTGAAGCTGAGGATGCAGAAGGCCCCCCGCTCGGTGGTCACCTCGTAGACGATGTAGGAGTTGGCATACGGGAAATAATACTCTGTATAGCTCTGTTTCTCTACCGGGATGCCCAGCTTCTGGGTATCGGCGTTGTAGAAGAACAGGATGGCACGGAGCACGGTGCTCTTGCCCACGCCCTGCGTACCGATGAAGTGGACATTGCCGTCGAGGTAGATGTCGTCGGCATAGGGGATGTTGGCGCTGTTGATGAAGACGATTCTATTCAGTTTTCTCATAAGGTTCCTCTGTTTCTTCGTAAATGTTGATGCTCTCAATGAGCCGTTCCAGGTAGTGCCAGGCACTCATCACCTTGTAGGTATTGGTGCGTTCGTTCTCCAGTTCCAGGAAAGCGTCTTTCACCAGCTGGCGGACGACGTTGTCCAGCACTTCCTTCCGGATGTCCTTGTCCGAGAAATGCTTGCGCAGCCCGTCGAGCTTGTTCTGGAGCACGGCGTTGATGTTGGCTTCCACCAGCAGCTGCTCGGGCTGGAAGCGGTAGCCCGGCCCGAAGGTCTCGTCGTAGGTCTTGAACAGGTCGAGCACATCTATCCAATAGTAGGCCCGGAGAATTTTCTGTTCGAGGGTGGCGCGGGGTTCCTGGCGGGAGAAATAATAGTATTCGTTGCCCTTTTCGAGGGTATAGCCTATCTGGCTGAAATACAGCGAGAGGGCTTCCTGGTAGTCGTCGAGGGTGTCGTAGAGCCGGCGGACGTCTTCGCTGGTGCTGTTGGAGCTGATGAACAGTCCTTTCTGCAGGTAGTCGAAGAGGAGGCCGGTCGTATCAGGGATGTCGATGGTCAGATTCATAATGATTGGTTTTGGGAATTTATTCTTCGGGCAGCACGACTGCGTATTCGAACTGCTTGTAGCGCAGGAAGCGGTCGGTTACCCGTAGCTGCTGTTCGAAGAGGGAGACGAGCTGGCAGAACAAGGTGGTCCGTTCCGATTCGGAGGTCTCGCGCGGCAGGGGACAGTGCATCAGGTAGCTGAAAAGGTCCTCGGCCGGAGCGTCGGGATGGCTCCACCGGGTCTGTGCCTGCTGCTGCAGGTAGTTGCCCAGTGTCTCTTCGAGGTCGATGCTGGGGTGGACCATGGCCGGACGCTCCAGGTCTTCTTCGCTGAAGGCGCCGGCTTCGTTGCTGCGCACCGCTTCCCGGAACTGGAGGTTGCGCAGCACCTTCAGGATGACGGGCCGGGCTTCGTCGGTCTGCAGGTAGTTCACGGAGAGCTTGAACGACGCCGGCGACGTGCCTTCCATCAGCAGGGCATGTTCCCGTTCCACCACCTCGGCCAGGTTGCTGCGGGTGCGCAGCTCGAACTGGTCTTGCAGGTATTTCACCTTGCGGATCTTCTCCACCAGGATGACCTGGTGCTTGATTTGGTTCAGGTAGTTGATGATGTCCTGCTGGGCACGGATCAGGCTGTGGGCCGCGAGCTGCAGTTCGCGGCGCAGCTCCAGCACGATGCGGGTCAGCTCTTCGTCGGCGGCTTGCCGGAAGAACTCGCGCTCCTCGTGGAGGATGAAATGCTCGGTCTCGTCGATGAGCCGCTGTATGTTGAGGCGTTTCTGGTCGAGGTGTTCCAGTTTGGCAATCTTGATGCGGTAGGTCGGCTCGTGCTTGAAGGCCCCTTCGATGTTGTTCTGCAGCCGGATGATGTTCCTCAGCGTGGTGCGGGCAATCTTCTGGAAGGTGATCTTGACGTTGCGCACGTAGCTTTGCTTGCGGGCGGCGATCTGTTCCTTCAGGTAATAGTCCATGAGTTCCTTCAGGTAGCCGATGTTCTCTTCGATGGTGGCGGTACTGATCTCTTCATTGGCTTCGAGCAGCAGTTCGAAGAAATCGAGGAAGCGGGCGTCCATCTCTACCCGGTTGCCGTTCTGGCGGACCACTTCTTTCTCGATGAGCAGCCGCAGCCGGTTCTCGTCGTCTTTCAGTAGCGTCAGTGCCTCCGAATAGCGGATGCCTTCTGCCTTCCGCTGCTCGAACAGCTCGGCCAGCAGGCTGCGCGAAGCGTTGACCGTTTGGATGATTTCGTGAATGGATCGGAAAATGTACATAATACTCGTTTGGGTAAAACCGGTGCAAAGGTACGGTTTTTATTCCTGAAATCCTAACCCCGGGCTGTCCGAGAATTGTTTTCCGCTTTCCTTTTTTTCCTGTCATTTCGAACGAAGTGAGAAATCTGTTCGCGAAAAGTGGATGTATTCAGATGCTTCACTCCGTTCAGCATGACAGTTGGATAGGTGGCCCAAGGTTTCTGGACACCCTCACCCTGAACGAACTTAGCGCCGACAGATTGACTTCGTCGAACGTTGTTTCCTCACTTTGTTCGGAATGACAGGGAAAAAGGGAAAGCGGAAAGACGGTTCTCGGAGAGGCTGGGGGCCTATGGCCGCCGGACCCGCAGTTCCCAGAACGCCACGGCCGCTGCCGCTGCCACGTTGAGGGAGTCTACCTCGTGGAACATGGGGATGCGTACCACATAGTCGGCTGCGGCGATGGTTGCCGCTGGGAGCCCGTCTCCTTCCGTCCCCATGACGATGGCCAGGCGGTCGGCCGCTTTAAGGGCCGGATGGTCGAGGGGGAGGGAATCGTCGGTCAGGGCCATGGCTGCCGTGCGGAACCCGTAGGCATGAAGGGCGGGGAGCGGTTCGTCCAGCCAGGTCCAGGGTACGAGGAACACACTGCCCATCGACACCCGTACGGCCCGCCGGTTGAGCGGGTCGCACGAGGTGCGGGTAAGCAGTACGCCGTCGATGCCCAGGGCGGCGGCAGAACGGAAGATGGCACCGATGTTCGTGGTGTCCACCACGCCGTCAATGACCACGATGCGCCGGGCCGTGCGGCAGATGTCCGCCACGGTGGGGCCCTGCAGGGGCCGGCGCAGGGCGCAGAGCACTCCTCTTGTCAGGGTGTAGCCGGTCAGGGACGCCAGCAGCTCGCGCGGCCCGGTGTAGACAGGCAGGTCCGCACACCGGGCCACGATGTCGGCGGCATCTCCGGCAATGTGGCGCTCTTCGCAGAGCAGGGCCACGGGTTCGTAGCCTGCCTGCAGGGCCACACGGATGACTTTGGGACTTTCGGCAATGAAAATGCCGCGTCCCGGTTCCACAGTCTGGCGCAGCTGCGCTTCAGTCAGGCTGCTGAACAGCTCGATTCCCGGCTGTTGGAGGGAGGTGATTGCTACGATGGGCATGGTCGTTGTGCGTTACGTGGTGATGGGGAGCGTGAATCAGCGGATGGTCATTTCGTCAATCAGGTGCTGGCAGCCGCCCAGCTTGTCCACGATGAACAGGATGTAGCGGATGTCTACGGCGATGCAGCGCTGGAGGCCGTTGTCGAAGCTGATGTCACCGCTCAGCGATTCCCAGTTTCCGTCGAAGGCAGCGCCGATGAGTTCGCCGTTGCCGTTCATGACGGGCGAACCCGAGTTGCCGCCGGTGATGTCGTTGGTCGTCAGGAAGCAGGCCGGCATCTCTCCGTTGGGCAGGGCATAGCGGCCGAAATCCTTCGATGCGTACAGTTCCTTCAGACGGGCAGGCACCACGAATTCCGGATTGGTGGGGTCTTCCTTCTCCATCACGCCCTTGAGCGTCGTGTAGTAGTTGTAGTGGACGCCGTCCTTCGGGTCATACGACTTCACGTTGCCATAGGTCAGACGGATGGTGAAGTTGGCATCGGGAGCCTTCGGCGTGGGGGCATACATTTCGCAGAGGCCGCGCACGTAGGTCTTGTGCAACAGGCGGATGGCATCGTTCTCTTGCTGCATCAGCTTGGTGAAATGGCTTCTCAGGTCGGCCTTGGCCGACGAGTAGGCCACTGCCAGGTCTGCGTCGATGGCCTCCGTGGTGGGACGAGCCAGGAAGGCATCGAAGTTCTGCTGCGAGGCGAAAATCGAGGTGTCATACAGGGCATCCACATAGGCGGCATAGTCTCCGCCGAAACGGGTGCGGATGGTTTCGTAGAAGGCGGGGAGGGCGTCGGCACTGACCGACCGGGCATAGAGCGGCAGCAGCACCTTGGCCACCTTGCGGTCTACTTCGTGGTCGTAGTCTTTGTTGTGTACCCGGGCAAAGTTCCGCTTCAGCCGTTCGAGGGCCGTCTGGATGTCCTTCTGCTTGTTCTTCTGAAGGGCGTTCTTCAGCTGGGCGAAGCCTTCCTGGTCGGCGCCGAACTCGATGCCGTTGAACACTTCGTTGAAGTAGGTGCCTTCTGTGTACATCGGCAGTACCTTGGCCACGTAAGCGTCGATACGGCTCACCACCTCGGCATAGTCGGCATGGTTCTGCCGGCGGGCGAACTCGGCAAAGCGGGCCTCCTGTTCCTTCTTGGTCTCGATCACATGATTGTCTACGATGGCCTTGTTCATGCCGATGGAGTTCTTCCAGTAGTTGCTCGAACCGGCATACTTGCTGGCATACATGATGCGGATGCGGTCGCTGGCCGCCATTTCGGCCTTCAGTACGTCCTGGCGGGCTTCACGGACAGCGATGCGGGGCACGTTGGTCCCCTTCATGCGCAGCTCCACTTCGCTGGCCGTCAGGTAGCGGCTGGTGCTGCCGGGGAAACCCATAATCATGGCATAGTCTCCTTCCTTCAGTCCCTGCAGGCTGATGGCGAGGTGTTTCTTCACCTTCAGCGGCACGTTGGCGGGGCTGTAGTCGGCCGGGTTGCCCTGTGCGTCGGCATAGATGCGGAACATCGAGAAGTCGCAGGTGTGGCGGGGCCACATCCAGTTGTCGGTCTCGCCGCCGAACTTGCCGATCGACGAGGGGGGAGCGGCCACCATGCGCACGTCAGAGTAGGTCTTGATATAGAACAGGTAGAACTTGTTGCCTTCGTAGAAGGGGAGGGCCATCGTGCTGATGCCCGGCTGTCCTTTCAGGTCGCTTTTCTTCAGGGCGTTTGCTGCCAGCTTGTCGAGGTAGTTGCGGCCGAACGACTCCACTTCGCTGACTTTCTTGGCCTTGATGTCGGCATTCACCTGTTCGGTGATGTCTTCGATGCGCTCCACGAAGCGGAACTTCAGCCCCGGGGTCGGCAGTTCCTCGGCCCGGCTCTTGGCCCAGAAACCGTCGGTCAGGTAGTCATGTTCCACCGAGCTGTGCTGCTGGATGGCTCCGTAGCCACAGTGGTGGTTGGTCAGGATCAGTCCGTCGGGCGAGATGATTTCACCCGTACATCCTCCTCCGAAGATGCCCACCGCATCTTTCAGCGACACGGCGTTGGGATTGTAGATGTCGAGTGCCTCCATCTGCAGGCCTTGGGCCTTCATGCGGTCGGTCAGGTTCTTTTCCTGCATCATCTGCAGGAGCCACATGCCTTCGTCGGCATGGGCGGGAGCCATGAGGGCCCCCAGTAGGGCAAGTGCCCAGACTTTCAGTTTTTTCATATGCTACAGTTAATGGTTTTCATGCTGCAAAGGTATAATAAAAAAATGAAAGTTTCGCATGTGGATGACATAAAACACCAAGACGCAAAGGAACGATGGTTGTCCTTCACTACAAGGAACCAGCGATGGGGAAGTGGCCACAAAGCATTGCGGTAGGGAATGCTTTGTGGCCTTTGTCAAAAGCGACTTTGCTGCTCTTTGCAACTGGCAGGGAAAAAGAGGAACTACCGCTTCGCAGGGACCAGAAACTGCAGGACGGACTGCATGAGGCGGTCGCGGGCAGCCGGGTCGGTGATGCTTTCGAAGGGGAAGCCCATCACGTAGGAACGGCCGGGAGCGGCGACGGCAGCACTGTAGCCTTCGGCGGTATAGACCAGCGGGGTGAAGGCGTTGCCCACCGGCTGCAGGCATTCGGGGAAGGGGACGGCGTAGGTCTGGCTGTTCATCCGTCGGGGGAACGACAGCTGCAGGCCGTTGCCGTGTACGGCTCCTTCCGGACCGGGGGGCAGGCTGCCTCCGTAGCTGCAATGGAGCACTTCCTGCAGGAAGCGGGAACCGGCCTGACGGGCCCCGAGACAGGAGCCGCTGAGCAGCAGCCGGCCGCCCCGGTCGAGGTAACTGCGGAGGACATCGCAGACGCTGGGACTCAGGGCTGCGTGTTCGGCACCGGCAATGTAGTCCACCATCAGGTATCCGTCGGGGAGGACCGACCCGCTTTCCAGCGTCTCGCTGCTGCACGACACGTAGGAATAGCCGCCGGCATGCTGGATGGCTTTGCCGTGGAGGAAGGGATAGTCGAACGTGTTGCCGGCTACGATGAAGCCCTCCAGTTCGTTGCCGCTATAGCCCAGCCCGTCGGGCGTTTCCAGTCCGGGACGGGTGCGGTCGAAGTTCTGCTGATAGCCGCAGAACGAGGCCGAAGACAGGTAGGGCAGTCCCGGGTCGAGGGCCAGGTCGAAGCCTTGCTGATGGGAAGTGTTGATGGCAGCCGGGCCCGATGTGCGATGGAAGCCATTGACAATCAGCAGGGTGCCGCGGCTATGGGGAGCCTTGTAGGCCGACAGGGTTTCCGAGGGGAAGCTTTCTCCGCCCTTGTTTACGGCCGTGACGCGGAAGCTGTAGGTCAGTCCGGGTTCCGCTTTTACGGTAAAGCGGTTCTTGTCTACATACGTTCCGTTGTCGAAGCCGCCGTTTCCGATGCGGGTGTAGACCACATAGCCCTGGGCCTTGGCCGTCGGTTCGAGGGGGTCGTCGACGGGTTGCCATCGCAGCTCGAAGGTGTTTTTCTTTGCTCCTTCCTCGATGGCGAAATGGCTGACCGGCAGGGGTTGCACCGTATAGCGCTCGCGGTGTTGGGTGGCCAGGAAGCGGAGGACGGATTTATAGACCGACCGGCCTACGGCAAACTGGAAGTCGGGCCGGTAGCCTTGCCGGAGGTCGGCGAAATTCTGGTGCGAGAGCAGTTCCAGAATCATGGACGGTACTTCGGGCAGACGCGTCTCGCTGTAGTTGCGGTTCCACAGGCTGCGGCGTGCCCAGTCGGTCCCTACTACCGGTGCCAGGTCGCGTTGCAGTCCGGTCAGCACCAGGTCGGCCAGGTCGCGCGAGGCATAGCGGGACGTGCCGCAGCCCAAGCGGCCCTCGTTGAATTGGGTGGTGTAGATGCCTAACGAGCCCACCAGGGCATCGTCGGTCTTGAATCCGGCGTCGCTGTGCAGCCCTATGGTCAGTTCGACGGGCACGCGCAGTCCCTCTCTGCCGGGTGCATAGGGAGATCCGCCCGCCAGGTAGTTCGTGGTGAGCGACCGGGCATTGATGTCGTCGTTGTAGTCGTTCTGGCCCTGGCTCTTGCTGTAGACGGGGTAGGGCATGCCTGCCCATTGGGCCCAGTAGCGGGCTCCTTCCAGGTAGCGGGGCATCCCGCTGGTGGTGCCTCCCCGTTCGATGTTGCCCATGCCTCCGCCGAAACGGACGGCATCGGCGCTGACCACTCCTCGTTCGCTGCTTTGGTTGCTCAGCACCACCATGCCGGTATCGTTGGCCCCGGAGTCGAACTCAAACGTACCCAGGTAGACCCAGGTGCCGCCTCCCATGCGCTGGTTCACCCGGAAGTGGGTGGCTCCCCCCTTGTGGAAGACGGTGTAGCGGGCGTCGGTCACGCTCTCCGGCAGTGTCTGGTAGCTCACGTAGACGGCATAGCGTCCGGCGGCGGGGAGGTTCGGAATCCATTCGGCGAACGCCTTCTCCGGCTTTCCGTAGGTGGGGATGAACCGGGCCGTGCCGTCCTCGAACGGATTGTGCCCGTCGGGGTAGGTGGCATACTGTTGGGCGAATCCTTTGCCGGGAGCCGTCGCCCAGCGGTATTTTTTCTTGTAGTTGACCTCCAGGTACCGGCTGCCGGCCGAACAGGTGTTGTTGTCCACGATGACCTCGTTCGGCTGGCAGTCGCGTTCGCGGGGTGTAAAGACCACGGCCCCCGCATTCTCCAGCATCGGAATCAGGTAAGGCACCACGAAGGCTTGCGTGAACAGGTCTTCGGTGGTACAGAACAGGCGGGGGCGTTGCCACTTCCATTCGCCGGAGGCATGCTGGAAATACCGTCCGTGGCTTTGCCAGAGGGCGATGTGGCGTCCCTCCAGTCCCTGGCTGATGCGGTAGGGGCGGGAGAGGTTGCAGGTCCAGGGGGCTTCATCGGCTTCCTGGCGAGGGAAAAGGCGGCTGTCGTCCTTCTTCCGGCGCAGGGCGTTCGGCACCAGGTTCTCGATGGGTTGTCCGTCGGCATACAGGGTGGTCTGATAGTAGTTGACAGGGCCGGGCAGCAGCTGCTTCAACTCGCGGTAGACGGCGGTCGTAGTGGCCTCGGTGAAAGGCTGGTAGCCGAAGGAGGGGCTCGCATAGATCCGCAGTTCCTTGCGCTGGTGGTCGACTTCGAAGCGTTCCAGCTGGCAGGGGCCGATGTCGGCACGGGTAGTGGTGTAGTGGTTGAAATAGTTCTTCAGCCGTTCCTCGATGGTATGTTCGAGGCTTTGTGCGGAGAGGGAGAGTGCCCAGAGTGCGGCTGCGGTACAGAATAGATGTTTCTTGTTCATGGTGAGGAATGTTAGTCGCGTCTCGGAAACGGAATGAGGGTGTGCCAAAATAAAAACCACCTGTCATTTTGCTTGTCATTTCGCTGCGCTCAGAATGACAATTCGATAGGCGATGCTGATTTTGACACGCCCTCACTCCGCTTCCGGGAGGAGGTCCTGCCGTAGGCCGGCAGTCGTTGCTATAGCGCAAATTTCTCAGGATGCTTTCCTTGTGCATCCTTGAAGTAGGCCTTGATGTCGCGCATATCCGCTTCGATATCGCCCGAGGGACGGACGACTCGGGTCAGCCGTATGGTTTTCCTGCCATAGTCGAAGGCGGCCAACACGATGGGTATCTGTGCGCCCAAGGCGATGTAGTAGAATCCCTTTTTCCAGTCGGGATTGGCCGACCGTGTCCCTTCGGGCGTGATGGCCAGATGGAACTTGCTGCTCTCGCGGGCGACAGCGGCTACGGCATCCACGGTGGAGGTGTGCTTTTTCCGCTCGATGGGAATCCCGCCCATCCATCGGAAGATGGGGCCTAAGGGGAAGAAGAACCATTCCTTCTTCATCATGAAGCCCGACTCCCACCCCAAGGTGGCAATGGCAATCTTCCCCAGGAACAAGTCCCAGTTGGAGGTATGGGGCGCCACGCAATAGATACATTTGTCCAGCTTCGGGACGGAGACCTCGGCGGTCCATCCCAGCAGCCGGTAGTAGATAAACCGGCAGATGGCTTGTTTCATGACTGCTTGTGTTTGTCGGGGATTATTCGCTCAGCTGCTGGAGGATGTCCTGCAGCTGGCTGTTGAAGTCGTTCTGCAGCTTCTTGTAGAATTCACGGGTCTTTCCCGGTTCGGTGTGGCTGATGCGGCTGATGATGTCGTTTCTCAGGTTCATTGCCTGCAGGAACAGGCGGGAAGCTTTTTCCGACTTTTCTCCCTGGTTCTCGAGGCTGCTGACGATGCACAGCCCGGCAATGGTTTCAATGATATAGTTGACATTCTTCTTGAGGTTTTTTCTGCTTGCCATAATTGTACGTTTTTATAGTTAATGATTGGTGGGTAAAAATACGGATGTTTTTCCACTTATGCAAGGAATAGGGTGGATAATTTTAAAATGTTATCACCGGTGCCGTTCCGGCAGGGCGGAATGGATGGCTTCGAACGATTCCTGCATCAGTTCGTCCAGGTAGTTTCCTCCTTTGCCTTTCGGATAGATGGCCGGGTGGATGGTGAGGCGCAGCGAGTGGTGGTGCATCAGGCGGGCGGTGCGGGGCAGCACCTCGAAGGCACCGTCGATGGTCAGCGGGATGACGGGCATCTGCAGCTGGTCGGCCATCAGGAAGGCCCCTTTCTTGAACTCGCCCATGTGGCCGGTAAAGGTGCGCCGTCCTTCGGGGAAGACGACCAGCGAGGTGCCGTCCTGAAGGATTTTCTCGGCCGCACGGATGGTTTCCACAATCTTCCGTGGGCTGGATTTGTCCACGAAAATGTGGCCGGCCGATTCGCAGGCCTTGCCCACGAAAGGCAGCTTGCGCAGGCTCTTCTTCAGCATCCATTTGAAGTTGCGGTTCAGGAAGCCGTAGATGAGGAAAATGTCGAAGGCTCCCTGGTGGTTGGCCACGAAGACATACGAGGTGCCGGGCTGCAGGTGCTCGCGGCCCGTCACGTGGACAGGCAGGAGAAACAGGTAGCAGGTGAGGCGCGACCAGATTTTGCCGGGATAGTAGCCCCAGAAATGTCCGTCGCCCAGCCTGCAGCCGGCCACCGTGGTGAGGGCCGTGAGAATGGTCAGCACCAGAAAGATGGGAAGTCCCACACAGATTTGATAGATGTAATAGAGAACTGTCAGCATATTCATTGGGTTTTTAGAGGTTGTTGCTTCTTGAGGGTGATGAGGGTGATTTCGGGCCATGCGCCGATCCGCAGGGGAAGGAGGGCGTAGCCCAGTCCGATATTGACATAGAGTCCGCGTCCGTCTTCCAGGTAGAGCCCGCGGTGTTCGGGGTAGAACCATCGGGAGGCGGAATAGCCGAACAGGCTGATCTGCATGTCGTGGGTATGGCCTGCCAGCATGAGGGGGACGGTCGACTGGGGCAGCACTTCACGCCGCCAGTGGGTGGGGTCGTGGCTCAGCAGGATGCAGAAGGCATTTTCCGTACCTTGCAGGGCACGCGGCAGGTCGCCCCGATCGGGGAAGGGCGGTCGTCCGCTGTTCTCCACTCCCGCAATGACCAGTGAGTCGGTTCCCCGCCGCAGGATGCGGTGGTCGTTGAGCAGGAGGTCCCAGCCCATCTGCCGTTCGCGTTGTTTCAGGCTGTCCAGATTGGCCTGCTGCTCACGGGCGGACGGCCAGCGGGCATAGGTCCCGTAGTCGTGGTTGCCAAGGACGGAGAAGACCCCGTCGGGGGCGTGCAGGCCGGCCAGCAGCGGCATGAACCCGTCGAGCTCGGTGGCCCGGCTGTTCACCAGGTCGCCGGTGAAGACGATGGCATCGGGACGGAGGCCGTTACACAGGTCCACGGCCCGGCGGACAGCGGCCTCATTGCCTTTCCAGCCGCCTATGTGGAGGTCGGAGAGCTGCACCAGCCGGTAGCCGTCGAAGGCATCGGGCAGGGCAGGGGAGGTAAAGGTGACTTCGCGTATCCGGAAATCTTCCTTGCCGCGGACCGCCCCATAGATCAGGTAGCCCAGTCCCAGGGTTGCTACGGAAAGGGCGGTCAGGCAACGGGTACGGGCGGTGCAGAGCCCCCAGCGGCAGAAGAGGCGCAACGGCAGGTCGGCCAGCAGGAAGAGGACCTTGGGGATGGCGATGCAGAACACCACCACCAGGTAGGTGCCGAAGGTGGCCCGCCACGTGTCGGGGCCGGCCATATAGACGGCCAGTCCGGCCAGCAGGGCCGCCGAGGGCACCCAGTATCCCCACCGGCAGCGGCGGGAGCGGCCGGCGAGGTACATCCGGTAGATATAGAGGTCGGGCAGCCACAGGAGCAGGAGGGCGGCGATGAATGTGCGGAGCAAGACCATAGGCTTAGTTTCTGAGGGTGGAACGTAGGAAAGGCTTCATGCGCTCCACCGAGAAGCCCCGGCGGGCGGCATAGTCGGCCAGCTGTTCTTCATCGATGCAGCCCACGGCAAAGTAGCGGGCCGCCGGATGGGCGAACATCAGTCCGCTGACCGAGGCGGCAGGCTGCATCATGCCCGTCTCCGTCAGGCGGATGCCGATGCGCCGGAAGTCGATCAGTTCGTCGAGCAGGAAGTTCACCGAGAGGTCGGGCAGCGACGGATAGCCGACCGCCGGACGGATGCCCTGGTAGTCCTCGTTGAGCAGCTGGCGCAGGCTGAGCTGTTCGTCGGGGGCATAGGCCCATACGTCGCGGCGCACGGTGAGGTGCAGCTTCTCGGCGGCGGCCTCGGCCAGCCGTTCGCAGAGGGTCTTCACCAGCAGGTGGCCGTAGTCGTCGTGGGCAAGCACTTCCTCCAGGGCTGCATCCACCGTGGTGGCAAAGGCCCCTACGGTGTCGGGGATGCCCTGCGAGAGGGGCCGCACGAAGTCGCTCAGGCAGAGAAAGGGAGCATCGGGCCGCTGGCGCGTCTGCTGGCGCAGCAGCGGAAACCGCAGTCCGTCGAGCAGCAGGTTGTCTCCGTCGGCATAGGCTTCCAGTAGGCGGTAGGCGGCCCTCACCGCATAGTGTCCGTCCAGTTCGCCCAGCAGGCGGCGGGCGTCCTGGTAGAGGCGGATGGCTTCCGCGGCCTTGTCACGGTCGGCCTCTCCGAAGCTGTTCAGCCACTGCGTGCGGCAGCTGTCGCAGTCGTGCAGGCCGGCAATGGCGGCGAAGCGCGGCTGGAACCCCCAGGCATGGAAGAAATAGATCCAGTTGATGTACTCGGCCACCTCGTGGAGCTCGTAGCGCAGGGTCGTGATGGGTGTCGTCAGGTTCATGGGCGCAAGGGGTTAGCGGAGAAACGACAAGGCCTGTCCGCGATGGTTCGTATCGACCCGTTCTCCGTCGTACACGGTGGCGCCGTTGACGAAGGTCCTGACCACGCGGGCATGGAACGTGCGCCCTTCCAGGGGGCTCCATCCGCATTTGCTCAGCACCTCGCCGGCCGTCAGTGTCCAGGTGTGGCGGGGATCCACCAGCACGAGGTCGGCCTGGTAGCCGGGACGGATAAAGCCGCGGCGGTCTATCTGGTAAAGGAGGGCCGGGTTATGGC
This sequence comes from Phocaeicola plebeius, assembly GCA_022767125.1. Classification (GTDB taxonomy): domain Bacteria; phylum Bacteroidota; class Bacteroidia; order Bacteroidales; family Bacteroidaceae; genus Phocaeicola; species Phocaeicola plebeius_C. Next base: position 13,584 of record JALEPZ010000097.1, on the reverse strand, counting down.
ACATTTTCTCTACCACCTGTTCCACGCCCAGCACCCCCTCATGGGCCAGTTCCAGCAGGCTGACCAGCGAGAACTGCAGGCTGGGCATTCCCGACACGGCTTTCAGCGCACCGCCCTCCTTCTCGGTGAGCAGGTGGGGGGCATGGTCGGTGCCGACGGTGTCGATGAGGCCGGTGCTGAGGGCCCGGCGCAGGGCGTCGCGGTCGGCGCGGGTCTTGATGCTGGGATTACACTTGATGCGGGCGCCCAGGGTGGCATAGTCTTCGTCGCAGAACATCAGGTGCGACACGCAGGCTTCGGCCGTAATGCGCTTCTCGTCCAGCGGACGGTCTTCCAGCAGCTCCAGCTCGCGGGCCGTGCTGACGTGGAGGATATGGAGGCGGGCGCCCGTTTCGCGGGCCAGCCGGACGGCCAGCGACGAGGAGGCGAAGCAGGCTTCCTCGCTGCGGATCAGCGGATGGCAGCTCACGGCGGGGTCTTCCCCATACAGCTGCCGGAACCGTTCGGTGTTGGTCCGGATGATGGCCTGGTCCTCGCAATGGGTGGCAATGAGCATGCCGGCTTCGCGGAAGATGGTGCGGAGGGCTTCCATGCGGTCTACCAGCATGTTGCCGGTGCTGGCCCCCATGAAGAGCTTCACGCCGCATACACGCGTCTTGTCGAGCTGGGGCAGCAGGGGGGCATTGTTGTTGGTGGCGCCGAAATAGAACGAATAGTTCACCACGCTCTTCCGGGCCGCGTCGGCGAACTTCGCGTCAAGGGCTTCGAGGGTAGTGGTCTGCGGGTTGCAGTTCGGCATGTCCATGAAAGAGGTCACGCCGCCGGCGGCGGCAGCGGCACTCTCGGAGGCCATGTCGGCCTTATGGGTCAGTCCGGGGTCGCGGAAATGGACGTGGTCGTCGATGACGCCCGGCAGCAGGTAGCAGCCCTGTGCGTCGATTTCTTCCTCGCAGGCAGCGGCCGGACGGCCTGCTCCTTCTATCACCTCGCAGATGGTTTCACCCTCCACGACCACCGACCCTTGGAAGCGTCGGCCTTCGTTGACGATGAGGGCATTGTGTATCCAGATTCGTTTCATGATGTTGTTCGTTTCAGTTGTTGTTTTTGTCGGGAGAACCCTGTTGTCTTTTTTGAGAACCCTGTTGTCTCTTTTGCGGGAATTGACGGAACCAGCTGTCCCACTTCAGCTGGATGACTCCGAAGACGGCTTCGCCGAAGATGCTGCTGTTCATTTTCGAGGTGCCCAGCTCGCGGTTGATGAAGATGACCGGCACCTCCTGGAGGCGGAATCCGCACTGGTAGGCCGTGAACTTCATCTCGATCTGGAAGGCATATCCCTTGAAGCGGATCTTGTCCAGCGGTAGGGTCTCGAGCACTTCGCGGCGGTAGCACTTGAAGCCTGCGGTCGTATCGTGGATGGGCAGGCCGGTGATGAGCCTCACATACTTCGACGCAAAATAGGACATCAGCACGCGGCCCATCGGCCAGTTCACCACGTTCACGCCGCTCACGTAGCGCGAGCCGATGGCTACGTCGGCCCCTCCGTCGTGGCAGGCGCTGTAGAGGCGGGGCAGGTCGTCGGGGTTGTGGCTGAAGTCGGCATCCATCTCGAAAATGTAGTCGTAGCCGTGGTCGATGGCCCAGCGGAACCCCGTGAGGTAGGCCGTTCCCAGTCCCAGCTTGCCCTGGCGCTCTATCATGAACAGGCGGTCGGGGAACTCTCCCTGCAGGCGGCGGACGATGTCGGCCGTGCCGTCGGGCGAATGGTCTTCGATGACGAGGAGGTGGAAACATTTCTCCAGGCCGAAGACGGCGCGGATGATGTTCTCGATGTTCTCCTTTTCGTTATAGGTCGGTATGATGACAATACTGTCGCTTGAATGTTTCATGTCTTTAGTCTTCTTTCGCTAACGATAAATAGTATTGCAGATCGTTCTTGCGTCCGCTGCGTTCGTCCAGCATCCCGTCGATGGCGTCGGCCAGCAGGCGGATGTCGAGTTCGCGCAAGACAATCTGGGGGGCAATCGACGCACTGTCGGACTCCAGCCGGTGTACGAGTTCCTGGGTGCTCTGGCAGAGCAGGCGGGCCTGGTAGTAGGCCTCGATGGAATGCTTGGGCTGGTGGAGCGCATGGTGCAGGTGGCCGATGTTCAGCCAGTCGTTGGGGGTGAGCTGGCCGGCAGGCACCCGGAGCAGGTATTTCAGGGCGTCGGCCGGACGGTCCGTCTTCAGGCAGCACCACCCGATGCCCCTCCAGGCCTTCTCGGGATAGACGCCCAGATATTCCAGCTTGAACCAGAATTTCAGGGCCTCGGCGTACTGTCCCAGGAAGGTCAGCAGCTCGGCGATCCGCAGTTCAGTGGGCTGCGAGTCGGGCTCCAGCTCCAGCACGCTGCGGTAATAGTCCAGGGCCTCTTCGTAGTGCCGGAGTTCGCGGTGGCATTGTGCCAGGTGTTTCAGCGTCCAGCTGTCCTTCGGCTTCAGCCTTACCACTTTCCCGTAGGCTTCGATGGCCTTCTTGTAGCCTTCGTCCGACCGCTCCTGCTTGGCCGTCTGCTGGTAGCAGTAGCCCAGCTTCTGCCACAGGGAGAGGTCGAGGGCAAACTGTGGCTGGTGGTGCAGCAGCTGCTCGAAGAGCGCTCCGGCCTCGGCCACGCTGTTGCCGCTCTTCATGAGCTGTTCGGCCAGCTGCAGCAGGGTGTCGGGCGTGAAGAACCGTTGGGAGAGATACGGGTTTTGCCAGAAGTCGAGCGGGGTGGCGAAGAGGTCGGGCCACGCATAGAGCGACCCCCATCCCTTGATGAAGCGGTAGATGTCCCACAGGTAGTTGCGCAACACCACCAGGTCAGTGTCCTGCGACTTCTCCATCTCCTGGATCTCATCGCCCGTGGCCGCGGCTCCCATGAGGGGGCTCAGCCCGTTCTTGCTGGTCAGTGCCTGGCGTTCGGCCGGCGATACGGATCCGATGGACAGGGCGAAGGCATACTTGTCCGAATCGCAGAACACGGAAGTGGACAGCATGTTGTCGAGCAGCGACCCCTTTTCGACGGTGTAGTAGGGCAGGGCCCGTCCCAGCCACGAGTTGTGGAGGTCGAACGGATAGAAGAAATGCGGGGCGTGGAGGAAGAACCGGCTGTTGCGGAGCTGCTTGAAGGTAACATAGTAGGTGTCGGCCCCTTCTTTCTGCAGCTCGCAGAGCTCCATGATGCTGTTGCAGATCTTCTCCTGCTCCTTGCTCCATTCGGGGTTCATCTCCTCTTCCAGCTCCTCCAGCGACTTGGCCTTCTGCTCCGGTTCGTCGAGCTTCGTCATCGTGTAGCGGGCCGACTGCATCAGCGAGGGCAGCAGGTCGTCGTTCAGGTGCTGGCTCAGCTGTTCTGTCTGGCGGCTCATGACCACCTGTCCGGCCAGCCGCAGCACCAGGTCTGTCTCGGTGGCACCGATGGCCTCCAGGGGAGCGAACAGCTGCTCCGCATGGGGGTAGTAGGCCAGTTCGTCGCTGTTCCGGTAGGTGGCCAGCACAATGCCCAGCAGGGCCCGCAGGTGGAGCATCCGCTCCGGGCGGGTGCAATAGAGGCGGACCAGGAACTGGAACTTGCGCACGTCGAACACCTGGATCAGCGACAGCAGGACGGCACTGGCCATCACGGCCAGCACACCCACGGGCACGTCGGCGCTCCTCATCAGGTCGACGGCCTCCTGCAGGTCGTCTTCCGTCCAGTCCGTAGTCGCCAGGATGCGGTAGAACAGTTCGTCGGTCAGGTTGTCCCTCACGGTGTAGAGGTCCTGATAGCGCTCGTGCTTCTCCCGGGGGGAGCTGTCCTGGTTCTCCAGCCGGCCGATTTCCCGGCCAACGGATTCCAGTTCGGCCTTCAGCTCGGGCAGCGTATGCTTCTGCAGCTGCTTGAACAGCTGCAAGTCCGACCGCTCCCTGCGCAGCTGGTGGAGATAGCGGGCGCGGTTGGCCGCCAGCAGCAGTTTGCCCTGCAGCCGGCGCAGCAGTTCCTCGCGCTGAGGGTCGTGGCTCCCCTGGTATTTCAGCAGGTATCTGTAGGTGGTTTCCTGTTCGTCAATCTCCTCCTTGAGCTTCCAGTCCTGCAGGTCGCCGGCGGCCTTCTGGAGCGCGTCGAAGGCATCTCTCAGCTGCATGTCCTTGATGCATTGGTAAATATTCTGGTACATATGTTCCTTTATGGGTTTTTCGTTATCGTTAGCCGCAAATGTAGCACATTATTTCGGATTACACAAACTCTGGCTTCCATCTTTTGTTTTCCGCGGAAATTCCTTATTTTTGCACCCGTTTTAACGAAAACCATGGATATTACTGAACTTCAAAAGATCTATGCGGAGCATCCCCGGCTGCGGGGATTGGCGGCCGCAGTGAAAGACCCGGCGGTGAAGACCGTCTTTCTGGAGGGCACACACGGCTCGTGCGCCTCGTTCTTCGCGTCGGCCTACGTGCGGCAGGTGCCCGGCGTGCGCCTGTTCGTGCTCAACGACCAGGAGGAAGCCGGCTATTTCTATCACGACCTGGTGCAGGCGAACGGGGAGGCCGACATCTTGTTTTTCCCCTCGTCGTTCCGTCGGACCGTCAAGTATGGGCAGCGGGATGCCGCGAACGAAATCCTGCGGACAGAGGTGCTGAGCCGCCTCGAAGAAGGACGGCCGGTGTCGGTGGTCAGCTTCCCCGATGCATTGGCCGAGAAGGTCGTGTCGGCCCACCATCTGACCGACCATACGCTGGTGCTCAAGGTGGGGCAACAGATGGAGACCGGAGCCCTGACGGCTGCCCTGGCCGGCCTCGGCTTCCAGCAGGTGGACTATGTCTACGAGCCCGGACAGTTCGCCCAGCGCGGCAGCATCCTCGACGTATATTCCTTCGCTTCGGAATATCCCTTCCGCATCGACTTCTTCGGCGACGAGATAGACAGCATCCGCACGTTCGAGGTCGACACGCAGCTGTCGAAGGAGCGGACGGAGCAGGTCAGCATCGTGCCCGAACTGGGGGCGGCTGCCGGCGGCGAGGTGAGCTTCCTCGATTTCCTGCCCGAGACCGCCGGGGTGTGGGTGAAGGACCTCGTCTGGGTGTGCGACCGTATCCGTGCGGTGCGCGAGGAGACGGTGGCTCCGCAGGCCGTGGCGGCCTACGAGGGCGACTCGTCCGACCTGACCCGCCTGGCCGACTGCCTGGTGGACGGGGAGGAGTTCTCGCGCCGGGTGCTTGCTTTCCGCCGCGTGGAGTTCGGGGCCAGGCCGGTGGGGGTACCCGATGTCCGGCTGGTGTTCGAGACCTCCGTCCAGCCCGTTTTCCATAAGAATTTTGACCTCGTGGCCCATACGCTGACCGATTACGGCCAGCGCGGCTACGGCCTCTATATCTGCTCTGACAGCGCGAAGCAGACCGACCGCCTGAAGGACATCTTCCAGGACCGCGGCGACGCTATCCGCTTCGAGCCGGTCAACAAGACCCTCCACGAGGGGTTCATCGACCACCAGCTGAAATGCTGCCTCTTTACCGACCATCAGATTTTCGACCGTTTCCATAAATACAACCTCCGCAGCGACAAGGCACGCAGCGGAAAGGTGGCGCTTTCGCTGAAAGAGCTCAACCAGTTCGAGCCGGGGGATTATGTGGTCCACATCGACCATGGCATCGGCCGCTTTGCCGGACTGGTGCGCATCCCCAACGGCGACACCACGCAGGAGGTCATCAAACTCGTCTATCAGAACGACGATGTGGTCTTTGTGTCCATCCACTCGCTCCACAAGATTTCCAAATACAAGGGCAAGGAGGGCGAGCCTCCCCGCATCAGCAAGCTGGGCACAGGGGCCTGGGAGAAGCTGAAAGACCGCACGAAGTCGAAGATCAAGGACATCGCCCGCGACCTCATCCGTCTCTACTCCCAGCGCAAGCAGGAGAAGGGGTTCCGCTACAGCCCCGACAGCTTCCTGCAGCACGAGCTGGAGGCCAGCTTCCTCTATGAGGACACGCCCGACCAGCTGAAGGCCACGCAGGAGGTGAAGAAGGACATGGAGAGCGACCGGCCGATGGACCGCCTGGTGTGTGGCGACGTGGGCTTCGGCAAGACCGAGGTGGCCGTACGTGCGGCGTTCAAGGCCGTGTCGGACAACAAGCAGGTGGCGGTGCTGGTGCCCACCACCGTACTGGCCTACCAGCACTACCAGACGTTCCGCAAGCGGCTGGAAGACATGCCCTGCCGCGTGGATTATCTGAGCCGGGCCCGCACGGCCAAGGACACTTCGCGCATCCTTAAGGAACTGGCGGCCGGCGAGGTGAACATCCTCATCGGTACCCACAAGATCATCGGCAAGAGCGTCCGCTTCAAGGACCTGGGTCTCCTCATCATCGACGAGGAGCAGAAGTTCGGCGTGAGCGTCAAGGAGAAACTGCGCCAGCTCAAGGTGAACGTGGACACGCTGACCATGACGGCCACTCCCATCCCCCGCACCCTCCAGTTCTCGCTCATGGGGGCCCGCGACCTGTCGGTCATCCAGACACCGCCGCCCAACCGCTATCCCATCCAGACCGAGGTGCACACCTTCAACGAGGAAATCATCACCGAGGCCATCAACTTCGAGATGAGCCGCAACGGACAGGTGTTCTTCGTGAACAACCGCATCCAGAACCTCGTCGAGCTGCGGGCTCTCATCGAACGCAACATCCCCGACTGCCGCGTCTGCGTGGGCCACGGACAGCTGCCGCCCGAGGAACTGGAAAAGATTGTCCTGGGCTTTGCCAACTACGACTACGACGTGCTGCTGGCCACCACCATCATCGAGAGCGGTATCGACATTCCCAATGCCAACACCATTATCATCAACCAGGCGCAGAATTTCGGCCTGAGCGACCTTCACCAGATGCGCGGACGGGTGGGGCGCAGCAACAAGAAGGCCTTCTGCTACCTGCTGGCTCCTCCGCTGGCGTCGCTCTCTCCCGAGGCACGCCGCCGCCTGCAGGCCATCGAGAACTTCAGCGACCTGGGCAGCGGCATCCACATCGCCATGCAGGATCTCGACATCCGCGGGGCGGGCAACATGCTGGGGGCGGAACAGAGCGGCTTTATTGCCGACCTGGGCTACGAGACCTACCAGAAGATTCTGGCCGAGGCGGTGACGGAACTGAAGAACGAGGAGTTTGCCGACCTCTATGCCGAGGAAATCAAGGCGGGCGAGGAGAAGATCAGCGGCGAGGGGTTCGTGGACGAGTGTACGGTGGAGAGCGACCTGGAGCTGCTCTTCCCTGCCGAGTACATTCCCAGCAGCAGCGAGCGGATGCTGCTCTATCGCGAGCTGGACAAGTTGGAGCTGGATACGGATGTGGAGGCATTCAAGGCCCGTCTGACCGACCGTTTCGGGTCCATTCCGCCAGAGGGCGAGGAACTGATCCGCATCGTCGCGCTGCGGAGGCTGGCCAAGCGGCTGGGCATTGAGAAGGCTACGCTGAAGGCGGGCCGCATGTCGCTCTACTTCGTGAGCAACCCCGACAGCCCCTACTTCCAGAGCGTGGCCTTCGGCAAGGTCATCGACTACATGACGCGCTATCCCCGTCTCTGCAACCTGCGGGAGGTGAAGGGCCGCCGCAGTATGGTGATTCAGCAGGTGAAGACCGTTGAGGCCGCCGTGAAGATCCTGCAGGAGATGGTGAGCTGAACCGATACAAAAAAACGCTACACTCTATGAACGAAACGAACGACTCTTTCCGCCGGGGAAGCGGCAGACGACCGCTCCTGACGTTGCTGGGCTGCATGGCCCTCATCCCTTGCCTTTCTGCCCAGACCCACTCGGCAGGGAAGGAGTTGCAGCTGAATGCGGATGCCGTCAAGATGATCCGGTTTGACTTTACCCCGAAGCAGGAGAGTCCCTACCGGCAACTGAAGGAAGCTCCGCTCGAAAAGAAGTTCATGCAGTTCCACTCCGACCTGCGGATGCCTCGCAGCCTCATTGACACGACCCGCGTGGACAAGCCCACGCTGTATGTGAGGGCCGAACCCTACACCATCTGGACCCGCTTCGGGGAGGATCCGGTTTACGACGTGCTGCCCTACAGGGAGAAGAAATGGGAAATCCACTGGACCTTGCAGCCGTTCGGCTCGCAGAAGGGGAGCAAGCGGCTGACACCTTCGGCCGCACCGGCTTCCGGCGCGGCTTCCTCGCAGGCCGGTGCCGGCGTACTCGTGGAGTTCGATGCCGACAAGCTGCTCTTCGAGACCTTTACCCGACGGGGACGGGCCATCCGGCGCAACCGCAAGCGGGCTACGGCCTGGAAGACTTACGCACAGACTCCTCCTGCACTGGCGGCCACTCCTCCCCGGCTTCCGGCGGACAGCCTGAACGAGACGGCACGGGTCCATCGGCCGGCTGAACGGACGGACAGCCTGTCTGTCACCCCCGACAGACAGCGGAAGCCGGAAACTCCGGCAGCGGACTATGCGGAGTTCATCCGCCGGCAGAAGGCGCAGGACTCCCTCCGTCAACGGGAATTCCTGCGGCGCGACAAGGCCAACGGCAATGCCTACGACATCGAGCAGCAGATCCGGGCCCTGAAGCGTAGGAATTGAGTGGGTCATCAGTTTCCATCCTTCGTAACCCGGACGATGGGAATTTGAATATTGAAAGAACTCCCATCTTTCTTAGCGTTTACAGGAGTGATGGCACAGGCAGCATACAAGACAATCGGCTCGTCATTTTCATCCAACAGCAATTGGGGACGTTCCAAACGGTCCACATCGATCCATCCACCGTTTTTCAACTTTATTCTCTTGTCCATAAACAACGAGTGTTCAGGCAGTTCCCAATGGATGCCGTCCTTTGACTTCATGATGGCCAATCCCGGTTTCCCTTTCGTGAAAGATCCCGTGAAATCCTTGAATACAGCATAAAAACAAGCATCTTTATGATGATACCAGACAAACGGATCTTCAGCGTTCAGCTTCCTGCCGTCTTCTGTCTCGAAATCGAACACATAATCGTCCTGGACGGTAAAAGGACCTTCCGGATTGTCTGCCAGAGCAACGCCATGTATTCCCCTCCAATGAGGATCATACACGTTTCCCTTGAAATAGAGCAGATACTTTTTGTCGGAAGGTCTATATACTACAGAAGGATTGACCATAATCAGATTGTCGGGCTTCATGGCAGTTCCTTCGGGAGACGGTTCCAACACGTTGTCTGGCTTCACCCTTGTACGAGGGAGCAGCAGAGGTTTCTCGTTGCAGGTCACCTTACCCTCCAGGAAATCCTGTATGGTGTTGAAACACATAACGCCGATTGTCAGGCTCTGCTGTATCCGGTCTCTCCTGCTCAGTTTCCCTTTCACGCGGGCAGACGCTCCGGGATCTCTGGCCCCTATGTAATACAGATAATATTTTCCTCCGAAACGTTGAATGTGGGGGTTGTGTACCATCTGGGCATCCCAGGCACTGGAATCCGGCCTATACCCGTCCTGGTTGCAACAGATATCCAACTGCTTGTAGCCACCATAGGGAGAGTCTGATACGGCTATGCCGATTTTTGACCCCAACACCCAGGCGTCCACAAACGGAGGACAGTCCGCTCCCGCATCCATCGCCGAATAGAACAGATAATAGTTACCGTCCTCCACGGCACGGATGGCCGAACCGCACCAGACAAAATGGTTGTCCAGCGAGAAGGCAGAAAAACCGACTGCCACACGTGACTCTTCTCTTTGTTCAATCCGCAGATCCATTTCGCCGCTCCGATACTTTTTCTGGGCTGATCCCGTCAAAGGAAAAAGCAGGCCAAACAACGGCAGGGCCAGTTTCAGGATATTTGTCATAACACTTCCTTATTTTTTAGGGTTATCATCTTCTGTCAACGTGAACCAGGTCTGGCTCTTGGCCGGGATGACCACCTCCAGTTCTGCCTGGTAGTCCCGGTCCAACTGCAAGCAACGGGCAGGACCCTCCTGCTCCGACACCATGACCTTGTCCTTCAATCCCGTATAATACAGATTTACCTTCAGCTTTCGGCGGATAGGCTCGTCCAACGGATTATACACCATGAGCAACCCCTTCTCCTTCCCTTGCGGATTGGCATGCAGAATGGCATCATAATCGCGTCCGTCGGGACGACGCAGGTGGATGATATCGCTGTCCAGCACCTCCCGGTGACGCTTGTAGAAACCGACCCACTTCTTGACCAACTCCCGGGTTTGCGGGCTGTCAAACAATTGTGGCCCACGGTAGCAGGCCTGCACGCCCGCTCCGAACAGGTTGGCCAAACGCTGGCCATAATGGGGCAGATGATCCTTCAGCGGCTCGATGGTCGCCTCCTTGCCGCCACCCTGATACTCGACCAATGGCACAAACATCCAGCCCATCGAGGGCGTTTTGCTCCACGTGCCGTCGAAGATATTCTGCCGTTCGATAATCTCTTGTTGCGCCCTCGGCAACGACCAGTTGGCCTCCCGATAACCCATCCCGACCTTGTTGCTTCCGTTCAGGAAATAGAGGTCAGGCACATTCAGGTAGATACCTCGTTCCCGACACCAGTGGTAGAAATCCGCCACACGCCGGAACTGGTTCCATTGCGAGTCCTCCAGCCCCTTGTGGCCGGGATGTTGGGTGGAATGGCACACATCGCCCGGGTAGGAGCCGTCGTGCTCGAAGACATTCAAGCCCGTGGTCTCGAACAGCTGGTACAACTTCCGCATATAGGTCTGTCCCCAGGCACTCTCGACACACGGAGAACTGCCGAAACGGGCCTGCTGGCCGGCAGGCAGCAACACATCATTCTCCGCATCAATATGACGACTGGCCAGCAACGAATAACCGCCAAGTGCAATCTTCTTGGAACGGGCATAATCGGCCAGCTCCTTCATCCGGGTCAGGTTCTCAGGCGAATCATCCTCCGCCTCGAAACCGCTCCAGAAGGTCATGATGACCATCTCGAAACCTACCTCGGCACATTGGTCAATCGCTTTCTTCACCGACTCCGTATCGGAACTTCGCACGTGCATCAAGATGGGATTCTCCGTCACCCAAGGAGCCACCGCACGCATCATCCGGCGGTAGGCCAACGACTTGCGCTCCCGATCCCAACTGTCGTTCAGCAGTTCCCATACCCGGAAACTGGTGAAGGTCTCTCCAACCGCCACAAACTGGGCAGGACCGATCTTGGGAGCAGCCTCCAACAGACAGGGGGTAGTCCGATCAAAATTCACCTGAGTCTGGTAGAGCGAATCCCGCTTCCAGGTTAAGCTCGAATGGTAGATATACTCATCACTCATACCGCCGAAATTATAATCGGTATCGAGGGTGATATTCGGATAGAGCCAACGCTCACGCAGGTCAACGGCACTCTCGGGCTCGGTAGCAGCCAGGAGCTCGCTCTTGAAGGAATCTACCTGTACCGGACGGTCGGAACGGTTGGTCACGGTGATCCATTTGCAGAAGACCGGCAGATGGTCGTACAGCTCGTAATGAACCTCTACCTCCACCTCTTTCAGATAAGCCCAGCGGTCGGCGGCCTCTCCTGCGGCAGCGGCAGGCAGATCGCCCAACAGACGGAACGACTCAATCCGTGAGCGTCCGGCTACGCCCTTCTCCTCGAAATCACGTTGGCCTCCTTCGGCATCCATCTTGCCGATGCGAACCCTTTGCGGACGTTCACCTGCCGACAACTGACAGCTGCCCACCGGCGTCCATGACCGTTGATCGTCGGTCGAAACGGAGGCCTGTACCTGCCCGCTCTTCGTCAGCTCCATCCGGAGCCATACGCGTTGGGCATCCCCATAGCTGACTGACAACTGCTCCTTCTGACCATCAAAGAAGCCGATGCGACGGTCTCCACCACGGACATTGACCTTCACGATACGTTCGGGAAAGACCCATCCTACACCAGGTCCCCAACTCTTCGAATGGTCCGTTCCGGGGGTCACAGCGACCATCACGACCCTTGTCTCTTCCGGACAGGTTCGCTCTGCCACAACAGCGGTGTTCTCCAACGCCATGATCTCGCCCACCTTCCCCTCGTTGACAAACGAGTTACGGGCATGGGCCTGCGAGGCGGTCACCTTCCAGCCAGCCTCCAACGTCTTGAAGTCATCTGCATAGACTACCGGACGTTGGTCATCCAACCGGCTTCGGCGAGCCAAGGTCTCCACCGCTTCATCCGGAAAACGATAGGTGAAGATCAGTTCTTTCCCTGGCGTGGGCCATGGCAGATCCTTAGGCATCCAGTCCAGTTTCTTCATCCAGCCGAACCGAGGTTGTACCGGCTCTATGCGGTAACGTACCAACTGAAAGGCAGCAGGATCCGAAGTTAACTCCGGGATCCACTCCTTCAGCAAGTAGTTGTGGATAGGCTGTCCTTTCAAACCGCCCACCTCCAACCGTTGGCCGTCGAGGGTCACCTCCGCTTCGGGACGGACCGATCGCAAGAAAGAGGTATGGGTGGTCAGTTCATCCAGCCCAACCGAGGCGACGTTGGGTTGCAAGGTGAAGGTCCGGCTCACCAAACCGTTCGTAAAGACCAGGTATCCCTCGCGAGTCTGAAAAAGACGGGCAGGTGCGTCCACCGGGTCCCGGAGCCAGTCAGCCTGTACGGTCTGCTGTTCGGGGTCGAATGTAGGCCATTGTTGCGGTTGTGCCACCACTGATCCTGTCATCACGAATACCAAAAAGAAAGATAGATAATGTCGTTTCATCTGTTCAACTTATGCGTAAAACTGTTTAATACCTAATTCCGCAGCACTTGGGTGCTGCAAACACACGCAACTGAAATTCATCAGTGACATGTCAAAGATACAACATGAGTGATAATAAGCGAAACTGTGTCTTTTCGAAGTAACATTTTTATTGCATAAATTGTAATTTTTATCATTTAAGAATGAGCATTCGAATCGTTTATATGATTATTCGAGTATAAAACTTGCCTATAAAGTGAATGTATTGCACTAAAATTATACCCGATAAGGTGTAAAATGAAAGAATCTTATTATATTTGCACCCGATAGGGTATAATTTATTGCGTATATGGAGCAGACTACACTTTCAAAATATGTAAAGGCAATGCGTAAGCAGTATAATCTTACGCAGGTGGAGCTTTCCGAGAAGTCGGGGGTGGGATTGCGCCTTGTTCGTGAATTGGAGCAGGGCAAGCAGACTTTACGCCTTGATAAGGTGAACCAGATCTTAAATCTTTTTGGCAGCGAAGTGGGCGTCGTACCCATGACTAAATCCGATGGGTGATGAAACAAACTGTTGTATTTTTGCGAGGTGTAAAGGTCGGTATATTGACAGAAGATGAGAACGGCTACACATTTGAGTATGATGCCGGTTACTTGGCATCAGCCGAGGCCGAGGCGGTGAGCCTTACTCTGCCGTTGAGTGACATGATACAGATTTACTTCACACGTAATTAACAATTAAAACGTGTATTATTATGTAGGGTGTCCAGTTCGTTGTACCAATTCTAGCTCACTTTCCTAAGCGTTTTGGTTCGTTCTGTAACCCAGTTTTTGGACAGGTGCCCGGTTGCCCAGGTACTGATGTCCTTCAGTTTAACATTTACAATGCGCTCTTTGAAATTAATTGTTTTTGT
>JALEPZ010000065.1 GCA_022767125.1 Phocaeicola plebeius | reverse complement strand
GCCAAGAAATCTTCGGTATTGATGTCAGGTGAAGAAGTGCGCCGGGGCTCACCGCCACTTTCCCCTGTAAAGGAAGGGTCGAAAGCACAAGTGACAAATCCTCGTTCCGCCATCTTCATGGCATAGAGTCCGCTCGACTGTTCCTTTGATGCTCCGAAAGGTCCGCACACAGCAAGAGCCATTCCGTTACCTCCACTTTTGGGTGTGTATAGGTCTCCCACAAGTGTGATGCCATATTGATTCTTGAACTCCACCTTCCGGTGATTGACTGTCTCGCTCAACGGGAACACCTTGTCCCATTTTTCTTCTGTCCTTTTGTCCTGCACATCCTGTGCCGACGCATTGGTTGTAAGTGCCATTGCCATCGAAATTAATAATATAAATACGTTCTTTTTCATAATCACTTGGTGAATAAGTTTTCGGTTACAAAATTACAACAACAGCAACGAAGGAGAAATACCTGAATCATGGAAATAATTACCAATAGTCAAGTTTGTAGAGTGAGGACCAAAGGGACAGGTCTGTCATCATTCTTGTTCGTATGTAGACGTAAACGGGGGCGAAGCAACCTGCTGGGAGGAGGGTTCTTCCGTAACCCACAATAGGAGGACCTGGCGGGTGGACGGGGTGACGCGAAAGCGATGATCGAGGCGTTCGTTGACCAGCCACACGATATCGCCGCCACTGCAGACCACATACTGCGACTCTTTCTCGAACAACGAGAACTTGCGGTCGCGCAGGTAGTCGCGTACGCGCTTGAAACCCTTCATGCCGAACGGGATGAAGCGGTCGCCCGACTGCCACTTGCGCAGTTCGAGGGTGAAATCGGGGAGGAGGCCGGCATCGAGACAGGCAATGCGTGCATCACGGGGTACCTTAAAGTCGGCATCGACAGTTCGTAACTCCTGATGGAGCACCGGAAGGGCAGGTGTATGATGGACGGGGCGCACCCATAACCATTCCCGGTCGCGCAGCAACTCATGGGACGGGCTGCGAAACAGACGGCCCGATTCGCCCGAGAGACTGCGGAAAATGTCGTGGAGCTGAGTGGCATTGAAGCCCTTGTCGTGGAGCAGTTCAAACAAGACGGCTTCGGGGGCCGTTTCAGCCAACAACCGTCCGATATGGAGGTTGCCCTGTCCGTCCGTCACGCGACTGCAGGCCTCGCGGATGGCCGCACGATAGACCGCTTCGACCCCAGCCAACCGCTGGGCAGTGGCAGCGATGGCCTCACTGACCGACGGGTTGATAGTCCGCAGCAGGGGCAGCACATCCAGCCGCAGCTTGTTGCGGGTGAAATCATCCTGCAGGTTGGTACTGTCCGTTACATAGTCCTGTCCGAGACGGTCCAGGTAGTCCAGGATGTCGGCACGGCTCACCTCCAGCAACGGCCGTATTACATGTCCGTTCACAGCCCGCATTCCTTTCAGCCCGTTGATGCCGGTTCCCCTCACCAGGTTCAGCAGGAACGTTTCCACACTGTCGTCGCGGTGATGGGCTACGGCGATGACAGCCGCCCCCGTTGCCGTCCGCTGCTGCTCGAACCAGTCGTAGCGCAAGGTACGGGCGGCCATTTCCAACGACACTCCGTGGGCACGGGCATACGACTCGGTGGCAAAGTCGACAGTCTGCAACTCCACCCCCAGATGTCGGCAGAGCTGCCGGACAAACTGCTCGTCGCGGTCGGACTCCGCCCCCCGCAGGTGGAAATTACAATGGGCGGCCACACAGGGATACCCGCACTGGAGGAGTACCCGCAAGAGAGCTACGGAATCGGCTCCACCGCTCACGGCCACCAGAACCTTGTCACCGGGAGCCATCATCCGCCTGTCGGCAATCGTTTTCTGTATCTTTTGTCTGAACATGCTACTTGTTGCTTTAAACGGGTTGCCGTCCGAAAAGGCCGACCGACAATCCTTTGCGAAGATACGACTTTTGTCCCGATACATTTCACCCGCCACTTCTATTTAAAAACAATCTAAATAGCTTGCATAGGTGGTTCCGATAATGTATCTTTGCACCAATTATTACCAAAAAGCGAAAAGATATGAGATTGTCAGACTTACAGACCGGGGAAAAAGGAGTGGTCATCAAGGTGTTGGGGCACGGAGGATTCCGTCGCCGGCTCATAGAGATGGGCTTCATCAAGGGCAAGACTGTGGAGGTACTGCTCAACGCTCCGTTGAAAGACCCGATAAAATATAAGGTGATGGGGTACGAAATCTCCCTTCGCCGTCAGGAAGCCGGCATGGTGGAAGTGGTCAGCGAGGAAGAGGCCCGTAACCTTTTGGTGGAAACGCACTACGAAGGGACCATTGCCGAGACCATTGAGGTGCCTGAAAAGGAACTGAAGGCCATTGCCCAAGGCAAGCGGCGTACGATCAACGTGGCCCTGGTGGGCAACCCGAACTGCGGCAAGACATCGCTGTTCAACGTGGCTTCGGGGGCACACGAGCATGTGGGCAACTACAGCGGCGTGACCGTGGACGCCAAGGCCGGTCACTTCGAGCTGCAGGGCTATCACTTCCGGCTCATCGACCTACCTGGCACCTACTCACTATCGGCCTACAGCCCGGAAGAACTATATGTGCGCAAGCATATCATTGAAGAGACACCGGACGTGATTATCAACGTGGTGGATGCCGGCAACCTGGAACGGAACCTGTATCTGACAACGCAGCTTATCGACATGAACGTGAGGATGGTCATCGCACTGAATATGTACGACGCACTGGAGAAGAGCGGTAACACCCTCGACATCAAGAATCTGAGCGAACTGCTGGGTGTGCCCATCGTGCCGACGGTGAGCCGTAATGGACGGGGCATCGACAGCTTGTTCCACGTCGTCATCGAGCTGTACGAGGGAGCGGACTTCATGGGGCAGAAGAAGGAAATCGAGAACGAGGCCATGCAGGCCTTCCGCGAATGGCACGCCACGTATGTGCCCGACCATGAGTACAGCGGCAGCCACGGCAACGAGAAGGGCTACCACCCGAAGAACTTCATCCGCCATATCCATATCAACCACGGAGCAGAACTGGAGCGGAGCATTGACATCGTGAAGAAGGAAATCCAGAAGAACGAACAGATCCGCCACCGCTACTCGACGCGCTTCCTTTCCATCAAACTGCTGGAAAACGATCGGGAAATCGAGGACTATGTGCGGCGGGAACTGGCCAACGGAGCGGACATCATCGCCCTTCGCGACCGGGAGGCCGCCCGTTTGAAGAAGGAACTCAACGAGGACAGCGAACAGGCCATTACGGATGCCAAATACGGGTTCATCTCGGGAGCGCTGAAAGAGACCTTTACGGACAACCATCAGGGTGACGGGGAGGTGTTCACGCGCATCGTGGACAGCATTGTCACCCACCGCATCTGGGGGTATCCCATCTTCTTCATCTTCCTCTACCTGATGTTTGAATGCACGTTCATCCTCGGGGCTTATCCGCAGGACGGCATCGAATGGCTGGTGGGACAGATTGGCCGTCTGGCAGAAGTCCTGTTGCCGGCCGGTCCGCTGAAGGATCTGCTCATCGACGGCGTCATTGGCGGAGTGGGAGGGGTCATCGTGTTTCTGCCCAACATCCTGTTGCTCTACCTCTTCATCTCGCTTATGGAAGACTCGGGCTACATGGCCAGGGCTGCCTTCATCATGGACAAGATCATGCACAAGATGGGCCTGCACGGCAAGTCGTTCATCCCCCTTATCATGGGCTTCGGTTGCAACGTACCGGCCATCATGGCATCGCGCATCGTGGAGAGCCGCAAGGCACGGCTGGTGACGATGCTCGTCACACCGCTCATCTCGTGCAGTGCCCGCCTGCCCATCTATCTGGTGCTGATCGGTGCCTTCTTTCCCCGTCACGCCAGCCTTGTTCTGCTGTCCATCTATGCGACCGGTATCGTGCTGGCCGTCGTCCTGGCCCAGGTCTTCAGCCGCTTCATCGTTAAGGGAGACAACACGCCGTTTGTGATGGAACTGCCGCCCTACCGGATGCCGACTACGAAGTCTGTGATGCGCCATACGTGGGAGAAAGGGGCGCAGTACCTGAAGAAGATGGGCGGTATCATCATGGTAGCTTCCGTCATCATCTGGTTCCTGGGCTACTATCCGCGCCACGATGCAGCGGCCACTCCGGCCGAGCAACAGGAGAACTCCTACATCGGCCAGCTGGGCAAGGTTATCGAACCAGTGATGGCTCCGCTGGGCTTCGACTGGAAGATGGATATCGGCATTCTGTCGGGAGTAGGAGCGAAAGAACTGGTAGTCAGCACGCTGAGTGTGCTCTATACGAACGAAGAAGACAACGAGCACGTGAACCTGGCCGAACGCATCCCTATCCGTCCGCTGACGGCCTACGGCTACATGCTGTTCATCCTGGTCTATTTCCCTTGCATCGCTACGTTGGTGGCCATCAAGAACGAATCGGGTAGCTGGAAATGGGCTGTCTTCTCAGCCTGCTATACCACGGTGCTGGCCTGGCTGCTGGCATTTGCCGTCCACCAGGTCGGCAGCCTGTTCGGTTAAAGTGAGGAGGTAAGAAAATGTGGCAAGAAATCATTGTTTATGTAGCAGTAGCCGCTTGTTTCGCGTATGTGCTGAAAAACCTGCTCACATTTTTCCGAAAGGGAAGAAGCGGCGCAACCCGTTGTAACTGCGGCTGTTCGGGATGTCCTTACGCCTCAGGGAATGCCTGTAGCGAAAAACGGGATGAAAAAAAATCGCCAAAACGCTTGCAGATTCGAAAATAAGTCGTACCTTTGCAGCGCAATTGAGAAAAACAAGTGCAAAAAGGAAGTCGGTTCCTTGGATGAGTGGCTTAGTCAGCGGTCTGCAAAACCGTGCACGGCGGTTCGAATCCGCCAGGAACCTCACTTCATTTTAGAGTAGTTGTTTTTCGAAAGGAGCACTTGGTTCCTTGGATGAGTGGCTTAGTCAGCGGTCTGCAAAACCGTGCACGGCGGTTCGAATCCGCCAGGAACCTCTTTAGGCACTCTTAGCTCAGTTGGTAGAGCAACTGACTCTTAATCAGTGGGTCCAGGGTTCGAA
>JALEPZ010000046.1 GCA_022767125.1 Phocaeicola plebeius | reverse complement strand
CTATGGCACGAAGGTTCCACCTCTTCCCATTCCGAACAGAGAAGTTAAGCTTCGTCACGCCGATGGTACTGCGCAAGTGGGAGAGTAGGTAGTCGCCGTCTTGGTCCCGGAAGCCGAAAGGTTCCCGGGACTTTTTGTTGTGTCGCGAGGTGGACAAAAATACAAAGAGAAGAATAGTTTTTTCAGATTCGTTCAGGATGCCAGAAGATATGATGGAAATCTCACTTCGTTCGAAATGACAGGGAGAATGGAAAGCGGAAAAACAATTCTCGGACAGGCTGGGGAGGGGGTGATGATGGATGTTGAACGTTTAGTACCTAAAGAGACAAAGGCACCGGGAAACTCTGCTTTATGGAGCAATGTTCTTTGGTGCCTTTGTCTCTTTGTGGTTAAAGGCTTTAATGCCTATAACAGAGCGCTGTGTACTCTTTGTCCCAGGGTTTCTTTCACTTCAGCTCGAACTTGCTTTGTAGCGGCAGATCAGCCGATGAGCGTCCTACCATGACGCGGAATGTGCCCGGTTCGGCACGGAACTTCATGTTCTTGTCGTAAATGGAAAGGTCGTGACGGCTCAACTGGAACGTCACCTGTTTCTTTTCGCCCTTTTTCAGGAATATCTTCTCGAATCCTTTCAGGCGGATAGGAGGAGTGGCGACGGAGCTGACCTCGTCATTGATATAGAGCTGTACCACTTCCTCACCGTCGCAATTGCCGGTGTTGGCGATCGTACAGGTAATGGTCTGCAGAATATCCTTACCGTCACCTTCCTTCAGCTGGAGGTCACTGTATTCGAACGTTGTGTAGCTCAGACCGTAGCCGAACGTGAAAAGCGGTGTACCCGGACTGTCCATGTAGTCGCGCTGGGGACCTTGCGAGTAGTGGACGGGAATCTGGCCTTCGTTGCGTGGGATGGAGATGGGCAGACGGCCACTGGGGTTATAGTCACCGAAGAGCACGTCCACAATACCGTTGCCTCCCTGTTCGCCAGGGTACCAAGCAGTCAGTAGCGCGTTAGAAACTTCATTAGCCAGGTTCATGTTCAGCGGACGCCCTGCGATATAAACCGTCACCATGGGCTTGCCTGTGGCGGCGATGGCGCGGATGAGCTTCTCCTGGTCGCCCAGCAGGCAGAGGGTGGCACGGTCGAACCCTTCCCCGCATTCCATGTCGGAGAGGATGCCGTCGGACTCGGACACGGTGGCGGCGCCTGTATTGATGTATTTGGTCTTGAAGTCGCGGGCACTGGAACCGCCTACGGCTACAATCACCACATCGGCATTGCGGGCGGCGGCAACGGCGGCAGCGATATCGCTTTGCGTGGTGTCACGGATGGCGCATCCTTTCACGTAGTCCACCTTCGCCTTCGGCAGACGGGCTTTGACTGCATCGAGCAGGGTGACCACCTTGCTGCGTTCCTGCGGGGCGGTATAGTCGCCCAAGTAGTTGTACATCACATCCGCGTTCGGACCGACTACGGCGATGCGGTGGACTTGATCGGCTTTCAGGGGCAGCAGACCGTCGTTCTTCAGGAGGACAGTTCCTTCGCGGGCCACTTCACGGGCAATCTGCCGGTGCTCCGGAGAGTTGACGATTTTCTTGGCCTGCTCGGGCGATACATAGGGATTCTCGAAGAGGCCCATGCGGAACTTCAGTCGCAACACGTTGGCCACGGCGCGGTCCAGGTAGTCTTCCTTCACCTTGCCTTCTTTGACGGCCTGGGTTAGGGTAGCGTAGGCGCGGGCGCCAAGGTCCATATCGGTACCTGCCTCGATGGACTGGATGGCAGCGTCCTGCAGGTCCTTGGCTACATGGCCGCCGGCGATGCCGTCGATGCTGGCGAGGTCGGAATAGACAAATCCTTCAAATCCCCATTTCTTGCGGAGCAGGGAGTCGATAAGGAAGGTATTGCTGGTGCAGGGCACGCCGTCGATGGTGTTGTAGGAAGTCATCACTGTAGCAGCTTTTCCTACTTCCACTGCCCGCTGGAAGCCGGGAAGGTATTCGTCGAGCAGAGCCCGCAGACCAATATCGGCCATGTTGCCGTTGTGTCCGCCGCGCGGGACACCATAGGCAGCGAGGTGCTTCAAGGTTGCGTATACGTGACGGCCATCCTTAAAATCCGTTCCCTGCATGCCTTGTACAAAAGCGGTGCCAAGGATACCGGTCAGATAGGGGTCTTCGCCGAAGGTTTCTTCCACGCGTGACCAGCGGGGTTCGCGAGATATGTCAAGAACAGGACCATAGCCTACGTTGCCGCCTTGCAGGCGGGCTTCCAGTCCGATGGCTTCGCCCATCCGGAAAATCAAGTCCTTGTTGAAGGTGGATGCCTGCGAGATGGAGGTAGGATAGACCGTAGCGCCGATAGCCATATGGCCGTGCGGGCATTCTTCGGCAAAGAGGATAGGAATACCCAGGCGAGTTTCCTCTACGGCATATTTCTGCAAGGCATTCAGTGCCTTTGCAGCAAGCTCGGGGTTCAGCCCGTTCTCTAAAGTCTTTTGGGTCCACGGGTCGGCACGTAGCACGGCCCAGTAGGAACCGATGGGAGCCTTGCTCATCTGCTGTTTGAAAAGCTCAGAGATGGTGACGCTGTTCGGGCCGGTCTTGGTGTACATTTCCCAGCCCAAGGGACAACAAATCTGACCCACTTTCTCTTCAAGGGTCATACGGCTCACGAGGTCGCTGATGCGACTTTCGATGGGAGCATCGGCCTGTTGATAGACCGGTTTCTGTGCCAATGCCGTGCCGAGACTCAGCAGGCCGGCGGTCAGGTAGATAAAGGTATGTTTCATCGGTAGAATGATTAGTGATTACTGGTTAAGTTAAGGCTCATTGTGCCTGGAAGCGGAAGGCCAGCGATTCGGTCCGTAGGCCGGCAGGGACGCTGACGGTCACTTCATCTCCGTTGGTCTTATAGCTCACTCTCTTGCCGTTTTGCAGCAAGGTCATCTTGCCTTTGGGCAGGTTGCCTTTCCAGGTGATGGTGGCAGGCAGCTGTTCGCCTTCTTCTATGGTGTAGATGGCATACAGGGTCTTGCCGTTCTTGTTGGCGGTGAACCAGGTCTTTCCGTCGTGATAGACGGGGGTGATGCGGGTGTTGTAGATGGCTTCGCCGTTCGCCTTCAGCCACTGGCCTACCTTGTGCAACCGTTCAACGACCGGCTGTTCGATGCGCCCTTGTGGGGTTGGGCCTACGCCCAGCAGGTAGCAGCCACCTTTGGCAACGATTTCAGCCAACGTAGAGATGACCTTTTCCGCCGGTTTGTACGGAGCATTGGGTACCCATCCCCAGTCGTGGCTCAGTGTGATGCAGCTTTCCCACGGATAGTCCAGCTGGGTCTCGGGGATGCCCCGTTCCGGGGTCTGGTAGTTCTCGTTCTTACCGCGGATGCTGCGGTCGACCGAAATCAGTCCCGGATGTCTCTGACGGGCTTTGGCCAGGATGCCGTCCAGGTTCACGTCGTCACCTGTCACCCATCCGCCGTCCAGCCACAGGATGTCGAAGCTGCCGTAGTTGCTGGTCAGTTCCTCCAGCTGGTTCTGCGTGAAGGTCTGGTAGTTCTTCCACCAGTCCGGATGGCGGTCACGCTTGTAGTTCTCGCGGCGGTTGGGGGTGGCGAAATGCTCGTGCCAGTACCAGGGACAGTGCCAGTCAGGCTTGGAGAAATAGCAGCCAATCATGAAGCCTTTCTGGCGGAAGGCGTCGAACACATGGCGGGCTACGTCTTTGCGCGGGTCGTTCCTGAACGCGCCGTTGGCGATGGAGAAATCGGTGTACTTCGAGTCGTACATGCAGAAACCGTCATGGTGCTTAGTCGTGAAAATCATGTATTTGATGCCTGCATCCTGCATGACATCCGCCCATTGTGTAGGGTCAAAGTCGGTAGGATTCAGCTCGTCCTTCAGGCCGAAGTACCATTTTTTGTAGTCCTCGTAACTCAGGTCTTCCCGGCGGCGGATCCAGTCCACGTCTTCGGAACAGATGGACCATGACTCCACGATGCCTGGCACGGAGTAGAGCCCCCAGTGGAAGAGCACCCCGAACTTCTGGTCCTGCCACTTGTCGAGTTTGTCCAGCACTTGCTGGTCGGTGGGCCACACATAGTCGGTAGCCTTTGATTGTTGGTGTACAAATCCTTGTACTTGCTGGGCTTCGGCGTGCTGCACGAAGGCAGCGGAAAGCAGACAGCCCGCCAACAGATACTTGATACTTTTCATGTGATGTTATAATATAGGTTAGTTATTCTTCAAAAGGGTTCAGTGGAATGTTCCCGGCTTCCTGACTTCCCTACGTTCAGCATGACAGTAAGGGATCCATTTCTCATTCTTCCATCCATTTCAGGTTGAAGCGGTAATGCAACCGGCTGCTCACGATGTGAATCGTACCGTCTGGCGACTGTGTACCTGCCAGATAGCCACGAGGCTCGGCATGGGTGGCATCCATCTGGAAGTTGCCGGTCCAGGCACCGCCGTACAGCACCCGATTCTGTCCATCGGTCAGCAACTTGCGTACCGGCCAGGTCTTGCCTTCGTCGTAGGACAGGGCGGCAAACATCCCGTAACCCGTGAACGGCTGTCCGTCTTTGCCGGTAAAGGTCATGCCCCGGTGGGCTTTAGGGGTACGTTGCGGATGGTCGGTAAACGATACCAGCAGGATAGGCCCTTCCTGTAGCCGCAGCAGCACTAACCGTTGTCCGCCGTCGATGGCAGTGAAGGGCGAGGCGGAATACGTCCATGTCTTTCCCATGTCGTCCGATCGGCTCATCGGCATGTATTTCTTGCCGTCTTTCTCGATGCCGTTGCCGCGACCCAGTGTCAGCAGGCTGCCGTCTTTCAGACAGACGATTCCCGCATGGATGCCGGCGATGGTCGTTCCCTTTCCTCCTTCCTGGAAGTCGGGCAGGGGAGCACCGTCCCACGGGTCGTTCCAGGTTTCGCCGCCATCGTGGCTTACGTGGATGGCCGCTCCGTCGTGGTTGCCCGGACCGGCATCGCACAGCTGTATCATCACGCCGTCGGGAGTCTGGATAGTGCCCGAAATCACCTGGTGACGCTTGCTGTGTTCGGGGGCGATGATACGTGCCTTGCTCCAGGTCAGTCCGTTGTCGGTACTGGTACGCTGCACCATCATCAGATTCTGCCAGTCGCCCGCCGCTTCTACCCCGTTGAGGTGAAACAGGGTCCCCTTGCCGTTATTGAACAGCGAGGTGCCCGTCATGTTGCGGCCCGGTACCTTGTAGAAGACGGTAGCCGGCTCCCATGACTGTGCCGACGGACGGAGCCGGGAGGCGAGAACCACCATTTCGCGGTTGTTCTCTTGGTTGGCAGAGAACCATACTGCCAGCAGGTCACCGTTGTCGCACCAAGTGATGGATGGCTGGTGGTTATGGCTGTAGAAAGGTACTTTCGGGTCAGTGGGAGGAACGACGAAGGGGATCGGTTCCAGGAAGAAAGGTCGATTCCGGTCTGTTTGGACCGGTCGGGGCGTGATGTCGCATTCCACCACGCGGAAGCCGGTCAGGGAATGCTTGTCATCGGGCAGCATCGCCATGCGGACAGCACTGCCCAGGTAGTCGGTCGGCGTATGGTGGCTGCCGCCGCGGGTCACCCGGAACTCTCCGTCGGCAGGACCGGCAGGGTCGGTCTGTGCTGTGGCAGGGTAAGGGGCATACCAGTCGGCACACCATTCCTCCACGTTGCCGTGCATATCGTACAGCCCGAAGGCATTGGGCGGTGTCTGCCCCACTTTCAGGGAGATCGCTTCGTAGTCGCGGGCGATGACTTGGTTCCTGCACATGGAAGAAGGCAGCCCATCTCCTGTATAATAACGGGTATAGGTACCTGCCCGGCAGGCATACTCCCATTCTGCTTCGGTCGGCAGCCGGTAGTGCTTGCCTTCCCGTCGGCTGAGCCATTCGCAGTAGTCCACGGCATCCTGATAGGACACGTTCACCACCGCTTCATCGTCTTCGCGGGAGACATTGTTCTTGCCCCGCCATTGCTTGTGTTCCGGGCGGAAGGCCTCGTATTGCGCATTGGTCACTTCGGTGACTCCCATGCGGAAAGAATAGGAGAGAGTGACCGGGTGGACAGGCTGTTCGTCCGACCAGCCCGTATCGTACTGGTTACCCATATAGAAAGTGCCTGCCGGAATCTCTACGGTGGCAGGTATGGTCGGTGACTGCGCCGCAAGCAACAGGGGAGAAAGGAGGCTGATGCCCAAAGCGAGTGTCTGTTGTTTCATAGTCTTATTCGTTATTTCCGGCAAAAATAAACAAAAAAACGGTACGGCCGTGGAAATACAGTCACTATTTCCACGGCCGTACGTTAAATTACGGATTACCGGAGGTCAGTGCCTGTCGCACTGACACGTTTCGTCCGCTTATTGCAGGGCGTTGCCGTTGCGGTTAGCTGTCGGAGTAGTACGTCCCGTCCACCATACCGGTGTGTCGTACGTGTTCTTGGCGGCCACCTTCTGGAAGTTTTCCGTATTGTTGGCCAGCTCGCTCGACGGATAGAACATACGTTCCTGGAACACCACGTTCGGAGTAGAAAGGAGCGGCAGTTCGCCGTCGAAGTCTTTTACCAAGCGACGGGCTTCGCTGTAGATTTCATACGGGTTCATGATGTTCATGTGGCAGAATTTCTGGTCGAAGATGAACTTCAGCTTGTCCTTCGTCGAGGAGAGAGCCGCGAACTTGTTGGCAGCGTATTCCTCGTAGTCGGCCAGGTGGCTTTCGTCCAGCTGCGGTGCCTTGGCGTTCTCCTTGATGTGCTGGATGCTCGGCAATGACGATTCGTTGTAGCTCATCGTAGCGTTCACGTTGTAGTAGAAACGGGTAGAAGCGTCGATGGCCTTTTTGATGCACTCCTTGGCATCGATGTTGCCGAAATCGCCCGGCCAGCGTACAGCGGCCTCAGCCAGCAGCAGGTTCGTTTCGGTAGAACCCATTACTGGGAACTTCATGTCGAAGTTGAAATAGGTGCGGCGGTTGTACATCGACGGAATACGGTTCGGATCCCACGGTCCCTTGTCGGTATCGTTGAAATTCAGCATATCCGTGATTTCCTGTTCGGTGTAATACTTCGGCAGTTCGCTGTCGGCACGTTCGAAGGTCAGCGGCAGACCGATGTAGCGACCGTGGATATCCGGCTGGAACATGGCATACAGACGCGGATCGAAATCATGACGGCTTGCAGATATGCCGTTTTCGTCACCCGGTTCGTAGTGGTAGTTCATGATGTCATTCAGGATGGTTTCGGGAGCGCCGCATTCATAGCCGCGTTCGTCGATGCCACGGAAGAAGGTCAGTTCGAAAGCGTGAGTCTTGTCCTGTTCCTCAAAACCGATGTCGTGCGAGTACTCGGTCAGCATGCGGTTGCCGCGTACCAGTTCCTGGATGGTGGACTTGGCCACATCCGGCTTCACGTGGCAGAGGCGCATGGCCATACGCAGGCGCAGGGAGTTCGCCATGCGGATCCACTGGTCCAGATTGCCGTTGCACAGCATGTCAACGGACGAGAAGGTTGCCTGTGCTCCGTCGGTCTTGAACTGGTAGGAAGCCAGTCCCTCGGCTGCACTCTTCAGGCTTTCCAGAATGCTGGTGTAGATTTCTTCCTGCGTATCGTACTTGGCATAGAACATTTCCTGGTAACCTCCGCCGGCTTCCGAGAACGGAATGTCGTCGTACAGGTCGGTGGAACGCTGGAACGCATAGCCGCGGATGATGTCGCAGCAAAGCATATACACGGAGTTGGCTTCCTTTTCTTCATCGGTCATGTTGTTGTAGAGCAGCTTCATACCGCTGATCTCACGGCTGTAGGCGGTGTTGGTCTGCGTGAAGATGAACTCGTTGAAGGGAGTGCCCGACCATCCGTCCCACGGACGGACGATGGAGTTGTTCTGGGTGAAGTCGATGTAGAGCGGGCTGACACCCAGTCCCAGCATCTTGCCGAAACCTCTCATGTAGTGGTAGGTGGTGCCGTAGTCGTAACGGAACAGGTGTCCCTGGGTCTGTACCGACGCGAACAGCAGACTGAAGTTCGGTTCTGTCATTACGTCCGGGTTGTAGAATTTCTCTTCAAGGGTGTCGCAAGACACCATTGCACCGGTAACGGCCATGCCCAGTGCAATACCGGTTATGTAGTTTTTAATGGTTTTCATATTCTCTTTAATAGTTTAGAATGAAAGATTAAGTCCGATACCGAAGCTGCGGATGCCCGGGATGCTGGTGACTTCAGTAAACGAGTTGGTACCCTGCGTAGATTCCGGAGTTACGTTAGGAATGTCTTTGTAGAGGTAGCACAAGTTGTTGGCATAGGCACTGAGCCGTGCGTTCTGGATTTTGAACTTCGACAAAAACTTCTTGGGCAGGTTGTAGTTGAACGACAGCGAGCGCAAGGCAATGTAGTCGCTCTTGTAGATCTGATCCTCACAGAGGTCCATACCACCCTGCCAGTACAGGTTCGAGTAGTACATCTGTGCCGTAATCAGCTTTTCGTTCGGCTTGCCGTCGGGAGTTACACCCGGAGTAATGACACCGTCGTGCAGGATGAACGGATAGAACGAGTCGGCGGGTACGGCGGCCGTGTGGCTGTCGAGCAGGATGCGTTCGCCGGCTGTGTTCACGTAGTAGGGCAGACCGCCGTGGGCTTCGTCACGGAATTGCAGTGACTTCTTGCCCGAACCGTTACCCAACAGATACATGTTCGTCTGCGAAATCATCGTAGCGCCGAACTGGAAATCGAAGACAGCGTTAATCGAGAAGTCCTTGTAGGTCAATCCGGTAGTCAGACCACCCACGATGTCCGGCGTAATCTTGCCTACCTTGATTTCCCGGGTTTTGTCCAGTTCCCATACACCGGTACCCTGATTCACGACGCGGTTGCCCTGTTCGTCGCGCAGGTACGGATAGATGAAGATTTCACCATACTGGCCACCGGTCTGGCTATAGATGCGGGCACCTGTAGCACCCCACATGGTCAGCTTGTCGATACCCTTACCCAACTTCTTCACCTTGGTGCTGTAGTTGGCGAGGTTGATGCCCAAATCCCAGGTCCAGTCTTTCGTGACGATGGGTTTGGTGTTCAGCGAGAATTCGATACCGTTCTGGGCAATATCACCGGCGTTCATGCGTACCTCGTTGATACCGGACGATGAGGGTACGGAAAGGGTCGTAATCTGGTCGTACGTGTTGTTGTGGAAGAACGAGAAGTCCACGTTGATGCGGTTGCCCGGCAGGAACGAGGCTTCCAGACCCACTTCATACTCGCGCTTACGTTCCGGCTTCAGGTTCGCCTGAGGGAAGCCACCGGTGGAGCCTGCGAAGTCGGCAGGCGGCAGGTAGGAGGGCAACGACATGGTGGGCTGTCCACCGTAAGAACCCAGGTTGAAGCCTACGTTACCGTAGTAGCGGGGACCCGGACGACCTACGTCTGCCCAAGACACACGTACCTTACCGAAGTTCATGTTTTGGATGTTGAACGCCTCGGTGAAGATCCACGAGAGGCTGGCACCCGGATAGAAGTAGTGGTTGTTTTCCGGAGGCAGGATGGACGACCAGTCGTTACGGGCCTGCAGTTCCAGGAAGACCTGGTTAGCGTAAGCCAGCTGTGCGGAAGCGAAGATACTCAACAGCAAATCGTCGCCACGGCTGCGGCTGGAGCGCGGACCGAAGTCCTCACGGGTGTTGCTCAGAGAGAACCAGTTCTCGACGGCAAAGGTTTCTTCTACCCACTGGTTCTGCTGTTCGTGCTTGGTCCATTTCACGGCACCACCGACCATGGCCGACACGTCCCACTTCTCCTTGAAGGTCTGATTGTAGTTCAGCGAGGACTGGCCATACATAATCATGTCGCGGGTATTGGACACCTGATACCATCCCTGCTTGTTCTCCTGTGCCAGCGGCTTGCTGACGTGCTGTTTGATTTCCTGGTCAGAAACGGTCCAGTCCATACCGCCCAGGGTCATCCAAGAGAACTTGTCGTTGAACTTTACGTCAATGTTCAGTGACTGGAGCAAGTGGTTGCGGACAAAGTCGTTCGAGTTGCGCAACTGCGACCAGTAGTAACTGGAGAGGTAGCTCGTATAAGGAGCCAGGGCAGTAATTGCCTGGTTGCTGAAATAGTTGTAACCATCCTCGGTCAGGTACGTGTTCTTGATGAGGTTTACGTCCTGTTCACGCGGGAAACCGTAGGTAGAGAAACTCTGCATGGCATACGGTGCATTGTGGTCGCGCGTGTTCGAGTAGTTGGTGTTCCACTTGATTTTGATGAAGTCGTTGGCCTTCAGGTCTGCCGAGAAGGCAAACTGGTGAGCGGCGTTGTCGGCACCTTGTGTCACAGCATTGTAGTCGCGGTAGTTGTACGACAGACGGAACGATCCCAGGTCACCCGAGTTGCTGACAGCGAAGTTGACGTTGGTCTGGCCGCCGGTGCGGTACAGGTCCTTCAGGTTGTTTTCTTGGGCGGTATAAGCATAATAGTTGCCGTCCCACCACAGCAGTTGCCGGCCGTCCATGCGAGGACCGAAGTTTCCGCTGGCACCTCTCCACAACGATTCTACGGTCTGACCGGTGTTCGGGTCGGTCATGGTGTAGAAACCGTCCTTCGAGATTTCCTTCAAGGCAGCGGTACCGGGACTGGCACCTGTACCATATTCGTTCTGCAGTTCCGGATAGTAGGCCACTACGTTCCACGAGTGGTTGATGCCGAAGTCGATGCCTAAGCCTTTCTTGCTGCCCGATTTGGTAGTGATCAGCATGACACCGTTGGCACCTTCCGAACCATACAGTACGGCGGCCTTCGCACCCTTCAGGATTTCGATGGAGGCGATATCCTCCGAGTTGATATCGTTCAGACCCGTACCATGGTCACCTCCGGTACGGCTGTTGACAGATTGTCCCGTGTTCTCATCGTGGATAGGAATACCATCGACCACAATCAGGGGACGGGTAGAAGAACTTTCGGTCAGTGAGATGGCGTTACGCACCTTGATGTTCATACCGCCCGAAGGACCGGATGCGGTAGATTGCAGTTGCAGACCCGAAGTCTTACCGTAAAGGGCCTGCATGGCGTTCATCGGGGTACCGGCTTCCAGGAGTTCGTCACCCTTGACGCTGCTCACCGAGTAACCCAGCGCCTTCTTCTCGCGCTTGATACCCAATGCGGTCACAACCACCTCGTCCAACTGCTGGGAATCATCCTTCAGGGTGACGGTCAGCGGCTGCCCGTTCCACGTGATTTCCTGGGTCTCATAGCCTACAAACGAAATCTGGATGATGCTTCCCTTCTTCACGCCTGAGAGGGAGAAGTCACCGTCCAGGCCGGTGATGGTACCGTTGGTGGTACCCTTGACAACTACTGACGCCCCGATGACGGTCTCGCCTGCAGCGTCTTTCACAACACCTGTACAAGTTCCCGACTGCTGTACGGTTTGGATACCGTCCACATGGGAAAGCGTTTCAGCATATACCGCGCCCATGGAGGCGGCGCCCATCAGGGCAATCATCATGCTGACTGATTTTACTCGCTTTGACATAAATGTTTTTAATAATATCCTATGGTTGAACTGACCAGTGCGTCATCACCTCTCCCATTCGGTAGGTTTTAACAATGTAGTTGAAATAAGGTCAGGAACACTCACGCACTGCTGTCGCCGTATCCCGGTGACTGAGTCTTCCTTTTGCCTGATATTCATGGAAGCAGCTTTCCCCAACAGCTTTTGCAGTTCGAAAATAGCTGAACCTGCTTTTTTATAAACTTAATAATTACTTTGCAAATTTAATGTATTCTTCGTAGGTGGAAATTGGACAATATTACGAATCGCTTGTATAATTCTATTATTCCCGATAGGATGAATTTGTCCTCCTGCAGTATTCATTGTGTCTGGCATAAGACGGTTTTACTTAGCGTTCCACCATACGCGGGTGTCGTAAGTCATCATCCACACTCGGGAGCACTTCATAAATCTCCTAAGTTCGGACAGAACACCCCGTAGTTCCAACATGCCCTACAAGCCCTTTCGTATGGGGGTGATGGGATAAGTTTCCTATGTTTTCACCCCTAATTTTCTACCCTATATTATCAAGATGCCCGAATCACCTCCCTCATTCCGCAAAAGAAAACCATCCCCCGTCCTTGTCCGTTTCAGGGAAATCCGCTACCTTTGTGGAAAACTCAGAAAGCCACGAACGAAGCACACGCCGTCAATGCCTCCCGTACGGGATAATGGCCTTCTGTGAACCAATGAAGTATTTTGAGTATGGGTACATATATAAATATCGGCAATTCCGCTTTTACGCGGGCCAGGAATACGGAGTACATTGATAAGTCCGCACTGATAGCTGTGGTGAACGATACCCTTGACACCGACCGGTGCTTCAGTTGCGTGTCCCGTTCCCGACGGTTCGGTAAATCCATGGCCGCCAGTATGTTGTGTGCTTATTACGACAAGTCCTGCGATTCCCGGGAACTGTTTGCCGACTTGGAAATAGCCAAAATGCCATCGTTTGAACAACACCTGAACAAGTACCGCGTCCTCTATTTGGACTTGTCGAAGTTAGTGTCCTTATTTAAGGATAACGAACAGATTGTCAGCCTTATTCAAGAATTGGTAATAGCAGATGTAAGAGCCGCTTTCCCTGATACGGAAACTCGTCCATACGATACCCTCTCGGATATCCTTCTCCGTATATCGGAGAAGCATGATGAGAAGTTCTTCCTGATTGTGGACGAGTGGGATGCCATTTGTCGCGAGTTCCAGCCGGGAGACAAGGCGATGGACTCCTACATAACTTGGTTGCGCAGTATGTTCAAGGATATCAATGCTTCCCGCATCTTTGCGGGAGTCTATATGACCGGTATATTTCCCGTGAAGAAATACAAGACCGAGTCTGCCCTGAACAACTTTTGGGAGTATTCCATGATTGATCCCGGAGAATTGGCGGGTCATTTTGGTTTCAGGCGTCGGGAAGTGGAATACCTGTGTAGGAAATACGGGATGGATTATGCGGATATGGCTGTCTGGTACGATGGTTACACCATTGGCGACGAGCCTTCTATATTCAATCCCAGCTCGGTCATCAAGGCGGTGCAGCGTCATCGCTGTAGAAGCTACTGGTCCGCCACCGGCTCTTATGATCAGGTGGCCAACTATATCAACATGAACATCCATGGCCTGAAGGATGACATTATCCTCATGCTGGCCGGCGGGCGATGCCATGTCGATACTACAGGTTTCGCTAATGACATGCATGAAGTTCATACAAAGGACGATGTACTTACGGTATTGATTCACCTCGGCTATCTTTCCTACGACTGGAACAAGGAGGAATGCTTCATCCCCAACATGGAAGTGCGCAAGGAAATGGCCAATGCCATTAAGAGCAATAACTGGAGAGTGGCGGAAGCGATTGACAATTCCCGGCGGCTGCTACAGGATACATTGGCAGGCAATGAGGAAGCGGTTGCCAAAGGAATTGAGAAAGTTCACGAAGACGAGACAAGCATTCTTTCCTACCATGATGAGAACTCATTGAGCTGTGTCCTCTCCATTGCATATTATGCGGCCAGGAACGATTATGTCATTCATCGTGAACTGGCTTCGGGAAAAGGGTTCGCCGACCTGGTGCTGATTCCTCGCCGTCATGTGGACAGGCCTGCCATAGTGCTTGAGTTGAAGTATGCCCAGAATGCCGAGACAGCCATTGCGCAGATAAAACGGAAAAACTATATAGGGAAAGTGGCGGAATATACCGGTGAGATACTGTTCGTGGGTATTAATTATAACAAGGAGGGGGTTGAAGGGAAAAAGCATACCTGCAGGATTGAGAAGATAGTGAAGGGCGATCTTCCTGCCCCTTCGGTTTCTGCCATTCGCCCATCAGAATGATCTCCGGCTTTGAAGTGATAACCTTCTCCTCACGGATTGGCTCAAAGCTTTGAATCCCAATTGAGTACTTCATATCCTTCCATTTTACTATTAGCCTGTGGCTAGGATAACGTAAAAAAATGATTTGGCAAAGGATACCACAAAAGAAAACCTCCTCTTGCCTTGTCCGTTTCAGGGAAATCCGCTACACTTTGTGGGTGCCTTTGTCAATAATTCGACGATCAAAAGAACTTTTGATAAATGAAATAGAATAACGCTCTCCTATATATAATATATATATATGTTATCTACCATTTGTACATTTGTTAAAACCATGTCATATTCTTTCAGACTGAACATCATTATTTTATTTCCTGCATCATAATTAATAAGTACATGATTTCTTGGATGATTCTGCATAAATACGCTTCCATTTGTATATTCTGAGAAAAGAAGTATAACAGTGGATTGTACTAGTAAAGAGCCAGACTACAGGATAAACAATAAAAATGATAATGTCTCATGAAGATTATTTAATGGATTCTTCGTAGGCGAGAATTGGACAATATTACGAATCGCTTGTATAATTCTATTATTCCCGATAGGATGAATCTGTCCCCCTGCTGATGAAAACAGAAAGAGACTACCCCTCACCCCTAAGGAGAGGAGTAGCCTCTTGTTAATTCAGTGTGTCTGGCATAAGACGGTTTTACTTAGCGTCCCACCATACGCGAGTGTCGTTGAAGTCGCTTTCGCTCTTCAGTCCGAGGCGACCCAGTGCTTCCACATAGTTGTCGTGGTTCTTCTGTACTTCATCGCTCGGATAGGGGAAACGGCGGACAATGCCCGGTCCCCAGTTACCGATGCTGGACCAGTTGGTATGAGCAGAACACTTCTCCTGCAGTTCGGGATAACCCGAACGACGCCAGTTGGCATACGTTTCGTATTCATCGAAGAAGCAGGTAATCCAGTACTGCGTGTTAATCTGCTTTAGGGCAGCAGCCTCCTGATAAGGGTTTTCTGCCAGGTACTTGCTGATGGCCTCCTCATTCAGGTAAGTGCTGTACAATGCCTGTGCGTTCGAGCTGGGATATACCTTGAACTGTTCCATAGCGCAACGTACGCCCTTGTTATAGAAGGTGGCAGCGTCTCCGCCAATCCAGCCACGATAAGCGGCTTCAGCCAACAACAAGTTGGTCTGGGCAGCCGTACATACAAAGGTAGGACCTGTGGGGTCACCATACGTAGAACGGTTCGGTTGAGAGTAAACCTTCTTATAATATTTGTCGCTTGCCTTATCCAAAAGCACTTCATCATCAAATTCAGCAGCAAAGTACTTCTGGATAGAATAATTCGATGTAGGGCTCATGCTATAGAAACCCGGCAGTGCCTTCTGCTTTTCGGGGGCAGAGTTGGCCTTGATGGCAGGATCTACGTCTTTCGTTTCATAATCAGACGGATATACACACATGATCAGTGGAATACGTGGGTCGTTGGTGCTGGTCAGCGCCTCCATGAACGTCGTGTTGATAAAAGCAACTCCCGGATCCTCGTGAACGATGATTTTCGCATACGGCTCGCAAGAGTCATTGGTAGTCACGCCACCAGTATGCATTAGTAAACAGTTGTCTGCCGTTTCTGTAATCACGCCGTTCTGGTAGGCTTTGGCAGCGTACGACTTGGCAAGGTCGGGTTTCACCTTTGACAGACGCATGGCCACGCGCAACATCAAGGAGTTGGCAAACTTGCGGATTTTGGTTACATCACCATTGTAGAACAGTTCCTGTGCCCCGAGGGAAGCGGTTCCGCTGCCCAATCCAGCCTGTGCCTCATCCAGTTCCTTCAGCAAGTCGGTATAGATGTCCTCCTGCTTGTCATACTTCGGATAGGGATATAAGTCCGGCTGTCCGGCTTCCGAATAAGGAATATCTCCATGAAGGTCGGTCACGCGTTGGAAGATATAGGCGCGGATGATACGAGCAATGTTGTAGTTCTGCTGGTTGGCAGCGTCCTCCTTCCACTGGTTGATAACCATCTGGATATCACGGATAGCTCCACGGCCACCTGCACCCAGTACAGAACCCCAGTAAGAGGAAGCATAACCGTCGGAGAAACTGTTGATACCATAGCTCCACCACCATCCACCGGCGGCAATGTGTTGGTTCCACTGAGAGAGGTAAATCATACCGTTACGCCATACATCCCAGTCAGAACCCAATGCCTGGTGTTGGGCATTGGTGAAGACCATCTGATAGTTCACGTTGCCCCCGTTCAAGTGTTCGGGGTCAATGTTGGTGTCTCCGAAGTCGCCACAGCCTGTGGCTACCGTCATCAGAGACAAAGCTGCAAATGCGCTCTTGATATATTTTTTCATATCGGTAATAAGCTAAAGAATGATTAGAATTTAAGATTTACGTTGAAACCGACATTCCGCTGATACGGATAACCGTTCAGCTCCAGTCCCTGTCCGTTGCCGTTGTTGTAAGCAGCTTCCGGGTCGATGTTGTCCGTATGCTTCACGATGGTCCAGAGATTACGTCCAATCAAGGAGACTGTCAGTCCCTTCACATATTTCAGCTTGGTCAGCAAGCTGGTAGGGAAGGTATAGGTCAGTGACAGTTCACGCAACTTCATGAAGCTGGCATCATAGACGAATTCTTCCGCGATGTTCTGGTCGCATATCTTGCCGAAATAGTTCTTTGCTGTCACAGCCACGGTATTTGCCTGGCCGGTAGCCTCGTCTATGCCCGGGAATACGTATTCCATGTTCGGCTGTTCAGGGGTACGGCCCATCAGCGTGTTCTTATGCAGACCACTGCTGTAGGCCTGATAGTTCGAGCCGGAGAACAGCTCAGCACCCAGCTTATAGTCAATCAGCATAGAAAGCGTCCAGTTCTTGTACTTGAAGGTATTGGTCCAACCGCCAGTGTACTTATACACACCGTTACCCAGACTGACCTGCTCGCCGTTGTTCTGCGGCATACCATCCTTCAGCAGAAGGTTACCCTGCGCGTCGCGCTTGTACTTGTAACCAATAATCTCACCGAAAGCAGAGCCTACCACATTGTAGATACCCACTGAACCCATACGGGAGGTAGCGCCATCAATGGCCAAGCGGTCCACACCTTCGCCGAGGTACTTCACTTTTGAGTCATTCAAGGCGAAGTTCACGGTCGTGTTCCAAGAGAAATTGGAGGTCTTTACCGGAGTAGCATCTACCATGAACTCAAAACCCTTGTTCTCGATTTCACCGACATTGATAACACGTGAACCGAAACCACTGGCAGAGGAAGTGGAAACGCGGGCAATATCGTCCTTGGTGTTCTTCATGTAGTACGCCATATCGAAGTTCAAGCGGTTAGCGAAGAAGGACAGGTTCAGACCGATTTCCTTTTCCTGGATTTCTACCGGCTTTAAGTCCGGATTCGGATAAGAATCATTATTGACTGTTACCAGTTGCTGGCCATTTACCTTATAAGTCTGAACTTTATAGGTCAACATGTTCTGATAGGCGCTGGTTCCGTTAGAGGCCATGGCCCAGGAAGCGCGAATCTTACCGAAGTTGAACCATTCCGGCAGCTTCAACGAGTCCGTAAATACCCAAGAAGCGGTAACTGAGGGATAGAAATAGCTGTTGTTGTCTGGCGATAAAGTAGAGAACCAGTCATTACGGCCAGTCACATTCAAGAACACCTGATTCTTCCAGCCAAAATCAGCAGTAAAATACAATGAGTTCACTTTATACTGGCTGTAATTGAAGGCAGCACGTGTACCAGTGGGATCCAAGTTGTTGACAGACCATAAGCCGTCCACGATAAACGGACGTCCGCCGTCGGTCGGGATGTACTGTTTCATGGTGTTGATCATCTTATTTCCACCGAAAGTAGCACCTACTGACCAAGTTTTGGCGAACTCCTTGTTGAAACCCAACAGGAAGTTATAGTTCATTTCCTCGTAATTCTTCTCGTACATTGACATGAACCCGTTGGGGTCCGCTGCCGCTCCAATGGGCTGAACGGCCTTGTTCTCGAAGGTATAGCCGTCACGCTGAATGGCTCCCTGGATGTACAGCCAGTCGGTGATGTCCCATTTCAGGTTAGCGGCTCCTGTCAGACGGTTACGACGCGCCTCGTTCGTCTTCCGGTATTGCAACCAATAGGGGTTGTTGAAGTAAACACTGTTACCACCAATCATCTCCTTGCCATCTGTTGTGGTACCCCAAGGTGATTCGGCACTTCCACGTTCCATCCAGCGGATATCAAAGGAGTTGGCGTGCCACAGCAAGGAAGCATTGGTATTACCGTTACCGTCCGACAAAGAAGAACGACCGTTGAATTTCTCGAAAATGTAGTTAGCGGTCACGTTCAGATGCAAGTTCTTGAAGATATCATACGTGGTGTTCATGTTAAAGCCCACCTGACGGTTACCTGAATTCGGCAGAATACCCTTTTCCTTATTATAGGTGGAACCAAAACGATAGGAAACCTTTTCGTCAGAACCGGCAATGGAGACAGAAGCGGCTTCCGTCACTCCAGTGCGGTAAAAGTTGTCGAAGTTGTCCACATACTCGTACTTGTATGTGTTGCCGAGGAAGTTGACCGCTTCCTGTCCATTCATGGCCTCACCCCAGTTGCTCATTTCAGAATCTCTGGCAGCAGTGATATTCATCGGGCGCTGCCCGTCCTGTCCCTGTCCGAATACTTGCTGGAAATCCCGCTGGTCATAAATCATATTGAAGGTCAGGTTATTGTTTACCTCAATGCTCATCTTCTGACCTTTCTTACCACTCTTGGTAGTAATCAAGATGGCACCATTACCACCACGGAAACCATACAAGGCGGATGCGGCAGCGCCTTTAAGCACCTGGATGCTCTCGATGTCATCGGCAGCAATGTTGTTCAGACCGTCACCCATATCCGTACCACCCCAAGTACCTCCAGAGCCCTGGTTGGTATTGTCAAATGGCACTCCATCAATGACGTACAACGGCATATTGTTACCGGTCATAGAGGCATTACCACGGATAACGACACGTGAGGATCCGCCGCCTGTAGCGTTACCTGCCACACTTACACCCGCAATTTTACCAGAAAGTGCGTTACCTACGTTCGGGTCGCGTGCTAAAGTGAATTTCTCACCTTCTACTTGAGTAGTTGAATACCCCAACGAACGGGACTGGCGTTTGATACCCAATGCAGTTACCACCACTTCATCCAGCTTTTGTGTGTCGTCTTTCAGGGTGACATTCAGCGGTTGTCCGTCCCACTTGATCTCTTGAGTGATGTAGCCCACAAACGAAATTTGGATGATATCTCCTTTATTCACGCCTGAGAGGGAGAAGTCACCGTCCAAACCGGTGATGGTACCGTTGGTGGTACCCTTGACAACTACTGACGCTCCGATGACGGTCTCGCCCGTAGCGTCCTTCACAACACCTGTACAAGTTCCCGCCTGCTGTACGGAACGAACGCCGTCCACGCTCGGGAGCACTTCAGCATACATTGCGCCCATGGAGGCTGCTCCCATGAGGGCAATCATCATGCTGACTGATTTTACTCGCTTTGACATAAATGTTACAATTAATGTTTATAATTTTTGTTAGGGTTATTTCTTACCGGACGTTTTGTCAACTAACGATTATGAGTGACAGGTCTTTCCCGGT
>JALEPZ010000045.1 GCA_022767125.1 Phocaeicola plebeius | reverse complement strand
CTATGGCACGAAGGTTCCACCTCTTCCCATTCCGAACAGAGAAGTTAAGCTTCGTCACGCCGATGGTACTGCGCAAGTGGGAGAGTAGGTAGTCGCCGTCTTGGTCCCGGAAGCCGAAAGGTTCCCGGGACTTTTTGTTGTTATTGCGATTCCTGAATCCAGAGGAATATAGTCTTCTTTGCATATCATCAGTCTTCGCGGAGTATTGTCATTTATTCTATTAAATGAATCAATGGACGACGTATATTCTATTGTTCCCTTTTCTATTTGGAATAAATGTCCAGAAATAAGTAAGTTTGTACCGGATAAGTCAATATTTAACGAAATTGAGACAATAAATTATGAAAGAGAACGCTTTATTATCTTGTTTCTGGATGGTCATTGCACAAAACAGCATTTTCTGTCGCAATGAACTTATACGCTACAGACGATTGCTGCCCATAATAGGTCAATCCGTCCTTGTGATGGTTACACCGATAAGAACTCACTGTTATGAACTGATAAAATTTTTATGGTATCTATAGTAATCATAAAAGCGTGGAAGAGGAAGGTGCGGTGTACGATGCGGTTCCGAAAGACCGTCAGCTGGAAGCGCTGAAAACAGACAAATAATAATAATAACGAAGAGAGGGAGTGTAAAAATTAAATAGACTGTTTCTTTAATTTTACACACCCTCTCTTCATTTCTCCCTTACCGATAGTCAATCGTGTTTTTCGGAAGGATGCGGATAGTCGATGGTATAATGCAGTCCCCGGCTTTCTTTCCGTTCCATCGCCTGCCGGGTAATCAGGTAACCTACATTGATCATGTTGCGCAACTCGCAGATTTCGCGGGTGGCCTTGACACGCTTGAACAGGCGTTCCGTTTCTTCGTAGAGAATGTCCAGCCGGTTCCAGGCACGCACCAGTCGCAGGTTGCTGCGGACAATACCCACATACGATTCCATGATTTGGTTGACCTCTTTCATGCTTTGCGTAATCAGAATACGTTCTTCATTGTTCATCGTACCTTCTGCGTTCCATTCAGGAATGTCTTCATTGAATTCGTAACGGTCAATCACGCTCAACGCATGTCTGGCAGCTGCATCAGCATAGACTATGGCTTCGATCAGCGAATTGGAGGCCAGCCGGTTGCCGCCGTGCAGACCCGTACATGAACATTCTCCCAAGGCATACAGACGCTTGATGCTGGATTGTCCGTCCAGGTCCACCTTGATACCGCCACACAGGTAGTGGGCAGCTGGAGCCACCGGAATGTATTCTTTGGTAATGTCGATACCCAGGCTCATGCACTTCTTGTAAATGTTGGGGAAATGCCGTTTGGTCTCTTCAGGATCCTTGTGGGTAACGTCGAGGAATACATGGTCTTCTCCCCGGTGCTTCATTTCACTGTCGATGGCACGTGCTACGATGTCACGCGGAGCCAAGGACAGGCGTGGGTCGTATTTCTGCATGAATTCTTCACCGGCCAGGTTGCGCAACACGCCTCCGTAGCCGCGCATGGCCTCTGTAATCAAGAAGCTGGGACGGTCGCCCGGATGGTAGAGTGCAGTGGGGTGGAATTGGATGAACTCCATGTCCTTTACGGCCCCTTTGGCACGATAGACCATGGCGATGCCGTCGCCGGTGGCTACGAGCGGGTTGGTCGTATGGCGGTAGACTGCCTCGCATCCGCCGGTAGCCATAATCGTCACTTTCGAAAGGAACGTATCCACTTCGCCGGTCGCTTCGTTCAATACGTACGCACCGAAACACTTGATTCCTTGTGTATGGCGTGTCACGATAATGCCCAGGTGGTGCTGGGTGATGATTTCAACGGCATAGAAGTTGGTAAAGACCGTGATGTTAGGATGTTGCTTCACCGTCTCAATCAGGCTGGTCTGGATTTCTGCTCCTGTATTGTCTTTGTGGTGGAGGATGCGGAACTCCGAGTGTCCCCCTTCCCTGTGAAGGTCGAACTCTCCGTTTTCTTTCTTGTCGAAGTTGACTCCCCAGCGAATCAGTTCTTCAATCTGGGAAGGCGCGTTACGAATGACCATCTCGACAGCTGCAGGGTCACTGATCCAGTCGCCCGCTACCATCGTGTCATGGATATGCTTTTCAAAATTATCTACCTTTAAGTTGGTGACAGAAGCTATCCCCCCTTGTGCATAAAAGGTGTTGGCCTCTTCCAGTCCGGCCTTGCAGATCAGTGCAACCGTACCTTTTTGCGCCACTTTCAGCGCGAAGCTCATTCCGGCAATTCCTGAACCGATAACGAGAAAATCGAATTTTCTTACCATAATGATACGATGTGTATAGATATATGTGCAAAACTACAAAAAAACCTGCGGAAGATTGCCGCATTTTCAAAGATAAATTTGTATCTTCACGTTGAATTAACAAATGCAGGCAAAACGATGGTGAGAACGTTTCATTCGAAGGTAGATTCCTGGTATTGGTGGCTCATGGCGGCGACCGCCTTTGGTATGTTCTATTGCTTCTGGTTCCATGAAACGGTGCTGACCCTTCTGGCTGCCGTGTTGATGATTTTCGAGATTGAAATGTTGATTCATACCTGTTATAAGGTGGAGGATAACCGATGGCTGCGCATTGAGTCAGGACGCTTCGTTCCCGGTCATCAGGTGCAGCTGGCGGCTATCGTGCGGATACGCCCCGTGCGTGCCTATTCCTTTTCACCGGCCCTTTCGTTTCGTCGGCTGCTCATCGAGTACCGGAAAGAAGACGGACAGATGGCCGCCGTACAGGTTTCGCCCCAGAACGAGGAGGACTTCCTGCGCTGGCTGAACAAACAACAGAGTAACCTATAAAAATTGAATAATATGGAAAGGACTTTTAGAGTAAGAAGGGTATCATACAGCCTTATCTTGCTGACTGTTTTATGCATTGCACTTATTTTATGGTTTGCCATCAAGATAGACCGATACACGGTATTCATTGCTGTTATTGTCCCGTTTGGACTGTGGGTAGACCAGCTGTTGTCCAAAATTATGGTACAGGAGAACGGGGATGTGTGGATGAAGCGAGGCTTCACCGGTGTTGTCCGCATTTACGGCATTTCGAAACTCGTTTACAACAAGAAGGCATGGGCCAGCCGGCAGATTACGCTGTATCATACCAAAGGGTATATCACCATCAATCCGGCTGACAAGAAAGCATTCATCGCCTGCATGAAAGAACATAATCCGTTGCTGGAATATGTTGAGAAATAATTACCTTATTACCATCTGAATGATATGAATTACCAATTAGCCATTGTCGGTGGAGGACCAGCCGGTTACACTGCCGCCGAAGCTGCCGGAAAGGCAGGTTGGAGTGTCGTCCTCTTCGAGAAGAATAGCCTGGGAGGCGTTTGTCTGAACGAAGGTTGTATCCCTACCAAAACGTTGCTGTATTCTGCCAAAGTGTACGACTACACGCGCCATGCCTCCAAATATGCCGTGAATGTTCCTGAATCCTCGTTCGACTTGGGAAAAATCATTGCCCGTAAGTCGAAGGTGGTCCGCAAACTGGTGTTGGGCATCAAGGCCAAGTTGGCTGCCCAAAAGGTGACCGTGGTACAGGGAGAGGCTCTGATTGGTGACGCACATACCATTGTCTGCAATGGCGAAACGTATACCTGCGACCACCTGTTGCTCTGCACCGGCAGCCAGACCTTTGTCCCTCCCATTCCCGGATTGGAACAAGTGTCTTACTGGACGCACCGCGATGCGCTCGACAACAAGACGGTGCCCCAGTCGTTGGTGATAGTGGGAGGAGGAGTCATCGGCATGGAGTTCGCTTCGTTCTTCAACAGTCTGGGTGTGTCTGTGACGGTTATCGAGATGTTGGATGAGATCTTGGGTGGTATCGACCATGAAATAGCCGCCTTGCTACGGGCCGACTATGCCAAGCGCGGCGTGAAGTTCCTGCTGAAGACCAAGGTGACCCGTTTTGAACAGGAGGAAGCCGGTACACGTGTCTGCTACGAGAACGCCGATGGAGCAGGCTGTGTGGTGGGCGAAAAAGTGCTGATGAGTGTCGGCCGTCGTCCTGTTACCCAGGGGTTCGGTCTGGAGAACCTGCAGCTGGAGCGGACCGAACGAGGACAGGTGAAGGTAGATGCCCATATGCAGACCTCGGTTCCCGGCGTGTATGCGTGCGGCGATTTGAACGGCGTTTCGTTGCTGGCCCATACTGCTGTTCGTGAAGCCGAGGTTGCTGTCCGTCATATGTTGGGCATTCCCGACGAGATGAGCTATCGGGCCATTCCCGGAGTGGTCTATACCAATCCCGAAGTGGCTTTGGTGGGACAAACTGAAGAACAGCTGCAGGCAGCCGGCACTGCCTATCGTGTCCTGAAATTGCCGATGGCTTTTTCCGGACGGTTTGTGGCCGAGAATGAAGGGGTCAACGGGGTCTGCAAGGTCCTGGTGGACGAGGACGACACGTTGCTGGGCGTTCATCTCTATGGCAATCCGGCTTCCGAACTGGTGGTGCTGGCCGGTATGATGATTGAAGACCGCCGGAAATGGACGGAATGGAAACGCTACGTCTTCCCTCATCCTACGGTCGGAGAAATTTTCCGCGAACTGTAAGGCATGGGAAAGATGAACAAAAGGATGTGGCTGGTGTTGCTCGTGCTGCTCTGCGCCATTCATGGAGCAGCACAGCCGTTGCCACAGCGTATTGAGGCCTTGATGGAGTCCACGGGATGGCTGAAGACCTCTGAAGTGGGGATTGCTGTCTACGATCTGACCGATGGGCAACCTCTGTACCGTTACCAGGCCGAAAAACTGTTCCGTCCGGCTTCGACAGAAAAGATTATCACGTCGGTCACGGCACTGGCTGTATTGGGTACGGACTATACATTCCGTACCCAGTTGGCTCGGACCG
Source organism: Phocaeicola plebeius (assembly GCA_022767125.1). Classification (GTDB taxonomy): domain Bacteria; phylum Bacteroidota; class Bacteroidia; order Bacteroidales; family Bacteroidaceae; genus Phocaeicola; species Phocaeicola plebeius_C. The sequence goes on along the minus strand of JALEPZ010000045.1, from coordinate 20,946 downwards.
GCGAAATCGTCGGTGACACCCTGAAAGGAGACTTGTATGTGGTCGGTCATTTCGATCCGGAGTTTTCGGAATCCGACTTGCAACATTTGTCAGCGGCGGTAGAAGCCGCCGGGATACGGTATATTTCCGGCAGTTTGCGGGGGGATGTATCCCTCATGGATTCCATTCCTTGGGGAAGCGGCTGGGCCTGGGACGATGCGCCGGGCTATTACCAGCCCTACCTGTCTCCCCTTATGCTCCATCGGGGCTGTGTGGATGTGAAGATTGTGCCGTCCCGACCAGGAGAGTCCCCTGTTGTCCGTCTGAGTCCGGCTTCTGATTACTGCTCGGTAGACAACCGTGCAGTCAGTCAACAGGCGGCTGCCGGCAAACTGCAGGTGACGCGCGACTGGATCAACCATCGGAATACCATCATTGTGTGTGGCAATGCCGTCCGTTCCACTACTGTTTCTCTGTCGGTGGAAGGATCGGCCGACTATTTCCTGCAGACCCTTTCCTGTCAGCTCCGTCAGCGCGGCATCCAGGTAGAAGGAGGCTGTTCCCACGGTTCCTGTCCGCCCGAGGCCCTGTTGGTCGGGAAAGTGGTTCGTCCGGTACAGGAAGTGTTGGCTCGTGCCCTCAAGGAAAGTGACAACCTCTCGGCCGAAGCTCTCTTTTTCCATACAGGGCTGGCCACTGCTGCTTCGTTGCCGATTGGTTTTCCACAGGGGCAGGAGGCTGTTTGCCGGTTTATGGAGCAGCAGTTGCACCGTTCGCCGAAAGACTATGTGATTACCGATGGAAGTGGTCTTTCGCCCTATACACTGGTTTCTCCCGACCTCATGATGGACTACCTGAAGTATGCGGCAGCCGACGCGTCGTTGTTTCCGTCCTTCGAGGCTGCCCTGCCTATTGCCGGTATCGATGGCACCTTGCAGCATCGCATGAAGGAGGGAAAAGCCTATCGGAATGTCCGGGCCAAGACCGGTTCTGTGACCGGTGTCAGTACGCTGGCGGGTTATGTGAAACAGCAATCCACCGGCCATCGTCTGGCTTTTGTGATTTTCCATCAGAATGTACTGAGTGTAAAGTCCGCTCGTCTGTTCCAGGACAAGCTATGTGAAATTCTGTCTGATTAAGGGTAAAAATCAGTTGGAGAGTAGCGCCTTTCGTGCAAAAAAAACTAAAGTGGACAGATTTCTACCTGTTTCTGAACAATAATTATAGGTACAAAAGTGATTTCTTTCGTATATTTGTGAAGTAGGACAAACAAGGACTTTATTTTTAATTTATAATTTGAATCATAACTATGGTAAACTTTTCACTCGAAGGTAAGGTAGCTCTTGTAACAGGTGCTTCTTACGGTATCGGTTTCGCCATCGCTACGGCTTTTGCCAACGCAGGTGCAACCATCGTTTTCAACGACATCAAGCAGGAATTGGTCGACAAAGGTATTGCTGCATACAAGGAAAAAGGAATCGTCGCTCATGGCTATGTCTGCGACGTAACCAACGAAGAACAGGTCAACGCTATGGTGGCCCAGATTGAAAAAGAAGTGGGTGTCATCGATATCCTCGTCAACAATGCCGGTATCATCAAGCGTATCCCGATGTGCGAAATGTCGGCTGCCGAATTCCGTCAGGTCATTGACGTCGATCTGAACGCTCCGTTCATCGTAGCCAAGGCAGTCATTCCCGGCATGATCAAGAAGGGACATGGCAAGATCATCAACATCTGCTCGATGATGAGCGAACTGGGCCGTGAGACCGTTTCCGCTTATGCTGCTGCCAAGGGTGGCTTGAAGATGCTGACCCGCAACATCGCTTCTGAATACGGTGAATTCAACATCCAGTGTAACGGTATCGGCCCGGGTTACATCGCTACTCCGCAGACGGCTCCCTTGCGCGAACGTCAGGCCGACGGTTCCCGTCATCCGTTCGATGCCTTCATTGTAGCCAAGACCCCGGCAGCACGTTGGGGAACTCCCGAAGACCTGATGGGCCCTGCCGTTTTCCTGGCTTCCGATGCATCCGACTTTGTGAACGGTCATGTATTGTATGTAGACGGCGGTATCCTGGCCTACATCGGCAAGCAGCCTAAATAACTTGCAGTATCACCTGTCTAACAATAGTCAAACAATCCGAGAAGAGGGTGTGTCATATCTTTCGAGCGTTGACACATTCTCTTCTTGTCGTGATTGAAACACAACGAAGATGAAAAACTTATTTGTATCCTTTCTTTGCGGACTGGCCCTGGTAGGTTGTTCGCAGCATCCGTCCGTACAAGTCACCGTCAACAACCCGCTGGGCATTGCCCGTTCCGGTGAGATGGTAGAAATTTCGGCCGACATGGTTTTCCAGCGGCTGGCCTTGGCAGATACGGCACAAATCGTGATTTATAATGAACAGGCGGAAGAAGTCCCCTACCAGTTGACATACGACAGCAAAATTGTCTTTCCGGCTTCGGTCGATTCGTGTGGTGTCGCCCGCTACATCATTCAGGAGGGGACGCCTGCCCTGGTCAATGCCCAGGTATTCGGCCGTCACTATCCGGAACGGTTGGACGACATTGCCTGGGAGAACGACAAGTCAGGCTATCGTCTGTACGGACCGGCTATCCTGAACCGGGGCGACCAGCTCTATGGTTACGATGTCTTTACCAAGAGCGTTCCCGACCTGGTACTGGAAGACCGTTACGAACGGGAACTCGATCCGGAAGCACGGCAGCTAGCCAATGCCTGGAGGGCCGCCGGAAAGAAGGCGGAAGCGGACAGCCTGCTGCAAGCCATCTCCTATCATGTAGACCACGGAACCGGTATGGATGTCTATGATGTAGGTCCTACATTGGGAGCCGGCTTGGCTGTCTTGATGACCGATTCCGTCCATCCGGCCTATTCAAAGGCCTATCAGGAATATGAGATTCTCGACAATGGTCCGCTGCGCTTCACCGTGAAGCTGACCTTCGCTCCCTTGGCGGTCAACGGTGATTCTGTGGTAGAGACCCGTTACATCCAGCTCGATCGTGGCGCGTTGCTCAACAAGACGACGGTAAGCTACGATTGCTTGTCGGCCACGACTCCGATAGCTGCCGGCATTGTCCTTCATCAGCAACACCCCGATGGATATGTACACAATACGGAAAAGGGCTATGTGGCATATGCGGACTCTACCAACAATGCCCACAATGACAATGGAGTCATCTATGTCGGCGTGGTCTTTCCCCAGCCCCTCACGGCCACCAAGGTGGTTCCGCTGGACCAACCGGCCGGCAGTGCCATTGGTCATGTGATGGGAGTCACCGACTATCAGCCGGGCGACCTATTTACGTATTATTGGGGTTCAGGCTGGAGCAAAGCCGGCATTCCTTCTGTGGACGACTGGATAAACAGCATGGAGCGTGTAGCTGCCCAAGTGCGTACTCCGCTGGAAGTATTTATAAATGAGGAATAAAAAATAAGAAGAGGGTGTGTCAAATTCAGCGTCGCCTATCTAATTGTCATTCTGAGCGCAGCGAAGAATCTGAATACATGCACTTATGCTTTACAGATTGACTTCGTCGAACGTTGTTCTTCACTTCGTTCAGAATGACAAGCAAAATGACAGGCGTTTTTTTATTTTGACACACCTTCTTCTTCTTCTTCTTCTTCTTCTTCTTCTTCTTCCTTCTAAAAAGTCTTGAACGTATACCCCTGTTCCTGTAGCCATTCGATGGAGCGGGGCAGGGCATATTTCAGTCGCGGCTCCGATTTCAGGGAATCATGGAACGTGATGATGGAGCCGTTGCGGACATATTTCTTTACTTTCTCGAATACCTGCGGACCGGTCAGCCGCCAGCTGTAATCGCGGGTCACGAGATCCCACATCACAATCTTGTACTGCTTTTTCAACACGTGATACTGCATCCATCCCATGTGCCCATGCGGAGGACGGAACAAGTCCGTCTGCAGCAGTTCGTTGGCCTTTTCCGTGTTGGCCAGGTAGTTCTTGGCGCGGTATTCGAATCCACGGATATGATTGAACGTATGGTTGCCGATGCGGTGTCCCCGTTCCACCACCATCCGGAATTCCTCCGGGTGTTTCCGTACATTGTCGCCCACCATAAAGAAGGTCGCCTTGATGCCATAATGGTCGAGCAGGTCCAATACCCAGGGGGTAATCCCGGGTATCGGACCGTCGTCGAATGTCAGATAGACGGCTTTCTCGTGCTTGTCCATGCGCCATAATGCCCGCGGATACAGCCAGCGGAGCAGTAGGGGAGGCTGTTCTATCAGCATAGCGGTCTAATTTTTTTCCTTAGGAGTCCTGCCCATCCGCTTTTCCAGTAGCTGGTACAGCTGTTCGAACTTCTGGTTGTAGTGGGTAGCTTCCGGAATCTCTTCTCCCGTCTTGCTGTCTTTCAGTTGCGAAAGGCCTTTGCAGAGGTCGTCCAAGATGTAGAAATGGCGCATGCATTCCTCGTAGGAATTATACAGGTGGTTCTCGTCCAGACTCAAGTACCATACGGCATATTCGATGGCATTGTCGGCCAGTTGCCTGTACAGGTCGATGGCCTTGGTGGTCTTGCCGAGTGTGGCAAAGTCGTCCGCCATTTCCTTCGAGCTGCCGTAGATATAGTCATGCCGCACGGTCGTGCTGGGGATGACCTTCTCGCAGTATTCCAGTACTTCCAGTGCCTGGTCGTTCTTTCCTTCCTTGATGAGTTGGGTAGCCAATTGCACGAACATTCGCCGGTGTGTGTCACACATGCGCAGTACCGTCTCGTCCAGATAGATAGACGGATTGTCAATGCCGCCGAACTTGAACTTATGCATCAGGTTGTCGTACATCTTTTCCGTATCGATGCGTCGTCCCAGTGCCGCGTTGTCGAACGGCGTGATGCGGTAGGCCAGTCCTTCCTGCAGGAAGTTGTTGGTCAGGTTCAGGTGGTTGTTTGCTCCCACGGTGATGGCCATATACATAGGCCGTTCCCAGTTGGTGTTGGCCAGCATCTCCAGCATCATCAGTTCGCTCTTGTACAACATCCGTTTGCCTTTCAGCGACAGGTTCATGTAGTCGGGGATGGAATCCGGTGTCAGCATTCCCGACCGCCGGATGGCTTCCTTGTCCAGCCGGATGACGATGCTGTCGGTAGGAATCATCTGCAGGCCGCTGTCTTTCGCGTCGCGTACCCAATACTTCAGGATGTTCTTCAGTTCATAGGGATTGTCGCCGAATTCCTTGGCGGCCTCTTCGGGGTTCTGCTGGTAATACTTGTTGATGGTCTCCATCGCTTCGGGGCGAATATAGACCGCCTCATTGTGGCCCGACACATAGTCGATGCGTTCCCAGTCGATGGGCACGGACGGAGAGTCATAAGCCGGACGGCGCATCTGGTCGATGTACCAGTCGGTCTGCAGGTAACTCAGGTTGCAGACACGCACGTCGGTGCGGAAGCCTTCCGTTTCCTGGTTGTACCATAAGGGGAAGGTATCGTTGTCGCCGTTGGTAAAGATGATGGGGTTACCTTCCGCCTGCACGGAGTTCAGGTAGTTCTGTCCGAAGTCGCGGCAGGTATAGCGGCCGCTGCGGTCGTGGTCGTCCCAGGTCTGGCTCACCATTTGTACGGGCACCAGCAGGCAGACCACACTGGCCAGGATGGCAGCCGGCTTTTCGCCCAGCTTCTTCTGCAAGTATTCGGCGATGGCCGCCACTCCCAGTCCTATCCAAATGGCATAGGCATAAAACGAACCGGCATATGCATAGTCACGTTCGCGCACCTGCTGCGGTGTCTGGTTCAGGTAGAGCACGATGGCCAGTCCCGTCATGAAGAACAGGAAGAACACCACCCAGAACTGCTGGATGCCGCGGTCGCCCTTATAGGCCTGCCAGAACAGGCCGATGAGTCCCAGTATCAGCGGCAGGCAGTAGAACACGTTGTGTCCCTTGTTGTCCTTCAGTTCGCTGGGCAACAATGTCTGGTCGCCGACGAGGAAACGGTCGATGAAGTTGAAGCCCGTAATCCAGTTGCCGTGCTCAATCTCACCCTGTCCCTGTATGTCATTTTGCCGTCCGGCAAAGTTCCACATGAAGTAGCGCCAGTACATGAAGTTCAGCTGGTAGATGAAGAAGAACTTGATGTTCTCCCATTGTGTGGGAATCTTCACCATGATGAGTTCGCCGCACTGGTCGTACGGCACTTGTCTTCCTTCGATGCCGCCCAGCCAGTCCTCGTAGGCCTTGACGTGGATCGGGTCGTCGCTGTACATACGGGGAAACAGCATATTCTGTGCATAGTGGTATTCCGACTTGTGGCGTACGATTTCGTAGCTGTCCTTCTCGTCGGGGCTTTCCTTTTCCTTTCGCTGATAGACCGGTGCTCCTTCCTCCACGTCGTACACACAGCCCCCATCTACCTCCTTCAGGGCCACTTTCGAGGCATAGGTCTTTCCGTAGAACAAGGGCCGGGTGCCATACTGTTCGCGTCCCAAATAGTCGCCGAGGGTGAAGATGTCTTCGGGAGAGTTCTGGTCCATCGGCGTATTGGCCGACGAACGGATGACAATCAGGGCATACGACGAGTAGCCCACCACAATCATCATCATGCAGAGCAACGATGTGTTCAGCGTGCGGGCACTGACGCGGAACCGTTGCGGCAGGTGGCCGAACAGGTAGAACGCCAATGCCGCCAGCACGACGATACCTGTCAGGGCACTGCCCCAGCCGTAGCCGTAGAACGGGATGCCGAGCAGCGCCACCGTCAGCAGGAAGGCGATGTTCATCCGCTTCACACTCTTCACGGTGAAACTTTCATAGACCCCCCAGATGATGCTGGCGGCCAAAACGAAGATATAGACAATGACACCGCTGTTGAACGAGCAGCCCAGCTGGTTGACGAACAGCAGTTCGAACCATCCGCCTACCTTCACGATGCCCGGCACGATGCCGTAGAGCACCACGGCAATCAGCACCATCGAGCCGGCCAGGGCAATGAGGCTTCCCTTCAGGTTGGCATCAGGATGCTTCTTGTAGTAATAGACCAGTACGATGGCAGGGATGCACAGCAGGTTCAGCAGGTGAACGCCGATAGACAAGCCCGTCAGGTAAGCAATCAGTACCAGCCAGCGGTCGCTATGAGGTTCGTCCGCTCGGTTCTCCCATTTCAGGATGAGCCAGAACACCACGGCGGTGAACAGGCTGGAGTAGGCATAGACCTCGCCCTCCACGGCACTGAACCAGAACGTGTCACTCCACGTGTAGGCCAGTGCGCCCACCAGTCCGGATCCCATGATGGTCAACAGCCGTCCTGTTGTCATTTTCTCCGTGTCCGGGCAGACCAGCTTCTTGGCCAAGCAGGTAATGCTCCAGAACAGGAACAGGATGCAGGCGGCACTCATCAAGGCACTCATGATGTTCACCATATAGGCCACTTGCGACGGGTCGCTGGCAAACTGGCTGAACAGGTTGGCCGTCAGCATGAAGAACGGTGCGCCGGGTGGATGTCCGACTTCCAGTTTATAACCGGTGGTGATGAATTCGGGGCAGTCCCAGAAGCTGGCGGTAGGTTCGATGGTCGAGCAGTAAGTGAATGCTGCCACCGCGAAGGCCAGCCAGCCTACTAGATTGTTAATCTTGTTGTACTGTTTCATTTTTCGGATGATTACTATCTTCTTGTTTCGCAAAATGTCGGGCAAAGATAATGATTTTCAACCATCCTCCCTAAGCAACTCCTGCTTTTTCGTTTTTTTATATGTCCGTGGCTCCTCTTTTTCGGCTTCAACTGATAATTATTGTATCTTTGCCGCATCCACCAACGACAAAAATATGAAATGGAAATTAGTGTTTGCCACCAATAATGCCCACAAACTGGATGAGATCCGGTCGATACTGGGCGAGAGAGTAGAAATCCTGAGCCTGAAGGACATCGGTTGTGATGCCGACATCCCCGAAACCGCCGATACGCTGGAGGGGAATGCTGCTTTGAAAGCCGAGTACATTTACCGCCACTACGGGCTGGATTGTTTTGCCGACGATACGGGTCTTGAAGTGGAGGCCCTCGGAGGTGCACCGGGTGTCTATTCCGCTCGTTATGCCAACGGCGAAGGCCACGATTCGGAAGCCAATATGCGCAAGCTGCTGCACGAACTGGAGGGAGTGACCCACCGACAGGCGCAGTTCCGTACTGCCATCTGCCTGATAGAGGGGGCACAGAACCTAAAATATGTGATGTCGGGTTGGAGTCTTGATAGGTGAACGGATAATAGCTAAATGCAATGAGGAATCGCTGTTGGTTGAAGTGGGCGCTTATGTTTGCTTTGACCGTGTGTATAGTTTCCTGTAAGGACAAGAGGCACGATGCGGCTCAGCGTATGGTAAAGGAATGGAGTAACAGGGAATTGCTTTTTCCGGAGCATCCCGTATTTACCCGTTTCGTTGGGGATACCGTCCCCTACCGGATTCCGCCATTATACTGGGGAACCGTCCGATAGTAGAGTGAGAGAAGAGCGGAACAGGAATCTGAAAGTTGGCAGACCGACGATTCCTGTATCCACTCCTTGTCAAACCCCATTCCATGAAGAAAGGAGGTGTAACCAGTGCAAAGATAAGTACAGAAAAGATATGGAACAAATGAAACAGGTTCCTTCCAGATAGAAAAAGCGTAAAAAGAAACGATAGTGTATAACAAAAAATTAAAAAACAACCAATTATGAAGCTTGGCATCCGAGGGTCCGGACGGTATCGTCCAGCCTTCCGGTTATTTCATCAAGGACTTGAATCACATCTATCTGACTTCCTATTCCTATAATGGTATCGTGAAAGTGGATACGGCTTCGCATATCGTTGACAGGATTCCTTATGCGAAGACCGATGTAGGTTTTGAAATGATTCCTTCTTATACGCCGTCTTCCCACCCTTATACGGCCCCCTGTTGGGTGGATGGATCTATGTTCCTGATGCCACCGCTTGTCGAGCGCTTTTGTCCGGCCGATAAAACCCCGGTGTGCGTATGCATGGATACGCTGACCCGCCAGTTCACCGCCTCGACGATGACGTATGGGGATATGTTGTCGGAAAAGGAGCTGAAAGCTCAGGATGCGAGAGTGAGCCGGATTTTCGACGGAGAGCATTTTGTATATTCGTTTTATGTCGATGACGAGATACTTGTCACTGATATCAATCATTCTGAGTTGAAAAGGGTACAGGCAAAGAGTGCCTACATCAATTCTCCCCTGGAAAAGCAGAAGACGGGAGTGGATGGACCCCGATCCAACCTGGAGGTTGCCCGTTATGGAGATGTACTTCACGATGCGTACAGAAAAGTGTACTATCGTTTTGTCTATCCACAAACGGAGTTGGACGGTGCCACCAATTGGAGGGGAAGGGCGGTTTACGGAAGGAAACGCTTCTCGGTCATGATATTGGATGAACAGTTCCATGTTATCGGTGAAACTTTGTTTCCCGAGTCCGTGTATAATTCGTATGTCTTTTTCGTCGATGAGGATGGGTTGTATATCAGCCGCGATTATCAGATGGGTTCAGGTAATCAGACGGATGATTATATGACCTTCGAGCTTTTTGAATTAGTAAAATAGCATATATGATGAAATGCAGGAATTTCAATCCTATCCAATGTCGAAACGGGTTGTCCCTGATACGCTTATAAGGTTTGTGAAAAAGTCGCGATGTGCTTTGGAAATACAGGATAAAGTCGTACTTTTGTGCTATAGTAGAACCGTGACAAACAGTGTAGCTTATGGGAAAGTTCATCAATCCTTTTTCCGATTGGGGCTTCAAGCTCATCTTCGGTCAGGAGGTCAACAAGGACCTTCTGATCCAGTTCCTCAATGACCTTCTTGAGGGCGAGCGTCATATCAGTGACATCCGTTTCCTTGACCGGGAGCAGCTGCCCGATACCCGGGATGGCCGTGAAATCATCTACGACGTGTTCTGTATCACTGAGATGGGCGAGGAGTTTATTGTGGAGATGCAGAACCGCTATCAGGAGCATTTCATCGACCGTTCCCTCTACTATGCCTCCCGTGCCATCACCGGCCAGGGCCTGAAAGGCAGCTGGAACTATCGTCTGTATCCTGTCTATACGGTCTGTTTCATGAACTTCCATGTGCTCGACCGCACTCCTCAGAAATTCCGTACGGATGTCGCATTGATGGACATGCAGGATCACACGCTGTTTTCCCGTAACCTGCGCCTGATTTACCTGATGCTTCCTCTTTTCCCCAAACATACGGAGGCATCCTGTGAGACGAATTTTGAACGTTGGATTTATGTACTGAACAATATGCAGATATTAGAGCGAATGCCATTTATGGCCCAGAACGCCGTCTTCCGTAAGCTGGCGGAGATAACGGACATTTCGACCCTCAGCCGTGAGGAGCGCAGCAAGTATGACGAGAGTCTCCGCATTCTTCGTGACAATCTTGCCGTCTATGAAAGTGCCATCAGTGAAGGCATGGAGAAGGGCATGGAGAAAGGCATGGAGAAGGGCTTGCAGCAAGGCCGTGAAGAAGGTCTGGAGCAAGGCCGTGAGGAAGAGCGGACGAGGAATGCGCGTGCCATGAAGCTGGAAGGTATTTCGGCTGAAACGATTTCCCGTATCACAGGCCTTCCGCTTCAGGTGGTCGAACAGCTTTAGGAGCGTCTTCAGGGACGGGAAACGACATCTGATACCCTTTTTCCCTGACCAAATGTATGCCGATGCCCAGAGCGGAGACCAGGTCTTTCAACTGTTTGATGGAGTGATCCGGTCGTACTCTGTCCGGATCTTCCGTCAGCAGGAACGCCTGGTTGCACCAGTTTCTCTTCTCCTCCTCCGACAGGTCATTGGGAGGGTTGTCCTGTCGGTAGCGGAACACCACTTCCCGGATGCCCGTTTCCTTCTCCTGCCGGACTGCATTCCAGAATGCGTTCCTGCCTGTCTCTTTCCTGTATTCCTTCTCTTTTTCTGTGTATATAAGGACGGCCATGAATGCCACAGCCAGGTAAACCATCCCCCACAGAATGAATGTCCTCTTGTTTCCCATGATAGTCCGGCTTTGGTTGAATCTGAAATCTTCCTGAGAAATTCGTCTGTAAGTGTCTATCCTTTAACAGATAGCGGATTTTTCAGATTTCTTTCAGTTTTATATGTCATTTGTTATACGTAACTTTGAGCCACAAAACGAATTAAAAATTCTATATTATGAAAAGGATAGTGACTTTATTGGGTGGACACCTGTTCGGTCTTCTTTTGATGGCTGCAGTAGCTTTGTCCGCCTGTGTGTCGGAAAAGCAGCCGGAAGTGCAGCGAGTGAGTGATGTGAAATATTCCACGGTTACGGACAGTATCTATACCATGATGCCCGGCAGGCTGCTTGCCCGTCGCGGATATGTGTATTGGCAAGATGTGAGGGCGACGGAGAAGGTAATCCATGTAGTGGATGCAGCGTCCGGCAAGGAGACAGGCAGTTTCGGTACCATTGGTGAGGGTCTCGATGACTTTACGATGCCCCTCCCTTCCGTCTCTCCTGACGGCTTCTATCTGGACGATCTCCAGAAAGGCATCTCTCACCTTTACACCGTGGGCAAGGAAGGCATTCAGGTGGAGAAAGGGCAGGTGGCAGCGGATGGGGAAGTGACCCAGTTGGTGCACGTGGACAAACACACGACGGTGACACTGACTCCTGGCAAGGACCAGCCGTTCCAGGTGACCGTTCACGGCAGGACGGAGCCGGGCGGCCAGTTCCCCGTTGCGGAGAAGTACAGCAACTCCTTCTATCTCCACCAGGGGAACATCACCTTTAATTCCGATCGTAAGCTGCTGGTCTATAGCAGCCTGACATTCCCCTACCTTGCGACCTATTCGCTGAAGAAGGGCCGCCTTTCCCTGCAGCGGGAGCTATCGGAAGAGGTAAGCTACACGGTTCAGGACGGCCAGCTGGTGATGGACAAGGGGTCCCGGCGCGGCGCGATGGAGCTGGGACTGACCAAGCACCATATCGTGACGCTGGACCGGGATGTGGTGACGGAAGGGGAGCGACCCCAGGGGGCATCTCCTCGCGACCCTTCCACGCTCCCTCGCTCCCTGTTCGTCCATGACTACGGGCTTCACCTCACGCATATCCTGACCCTTCCTTTCCCGGTACTCCGCATCTGCGGCGATGTAGAGTCCGACCAGGTCTATGCCATCGTGCTGAATCCCGAATACTCGCTGATCAAGGTGGACGTATCGTCCTTGTAGTCCTTCTGTATGATGGTGGCTATGTTTGTGAGCAAGTATCAGAGAGCGGCGTTGGCCCTGTTGTGGTGTGTATGCTTCCCGTTCCATGTCGCTTTTTCCCAGTGGACATCGGGCAGGGAAGAATACATACTTGACAACGGTGACCGCTATACCGGGAAGATGGTGGACGGTCTTCCCGATGGCAGGGGTCGTATAGTCTATACAGACGGTGAACAGTACGAAGGTTTCTTTGTTAGAGGGAAACGCCATGGAAGAGGCAGGTACCTTTACGGCGACGAATCGGTATATGAGGGCGGCTGGCTGGACGGGCAGCCCCATGGCAAGGGTATCCTTTACAGGAAAGACGGGACGAAGTATTCCCAGCAATATGCCAACGGCCAGCTGCTGTGATGGTATGCATCAGTGCCAACCCCCATCCAATGTCAAATGGGTTGTCACTGATGCGTCTGTAAGTTTTATGAAAAAGTCATGACGTGCTTTGGAAATACAGGATAAAGTCGTACTTTTGTGTGACGCATAGAACCGAGACAAACGTTGGATTTATGTACTGAACCATATGCAGCTATTAGAGCGAATGCCATTTATGGCCCGTAACGCCGTCTTCCGCAAGCCGACGGAGATAACGGACAATTAGACTTGACTTCTCAAAAAGTTGCGTAATTGTCAGAAATGACCTATCTTCGCACGTAACTAAATACCGACATCATGGCAAAGTATCTTGACCCGAAGGCGGACCTGACCTTCAAGAAAGTGTTCGGAGAGCACCCCGACCTTGTCATCAGCCTCCTGAACGCATTGCTTCCCTTCACCACGGCGAAGGAATACATCACTTCCGTGCAGTATCTCAACCCGGAGCTGGTCCCCGAGAACCCGCTCCGCAAGAACAGCATCGTCGATGTGCGGTGCATGGACAGCAGGGGCCGTCAGTTCATCGTCGAGATGCAGATGATCTGGTCGCCCGAATTCATGCAGCGGGTGATGTTCAACTCAGCGAAGGCGTATGTGCGCCAGTTGGACAGGAAGGAGGACTTCCACCTGCTGGAGCCGGTCTATTCGCTGAACCTTGTCAACGACGTGTTCGAGAAGGATGTCCCCGAGTATTATCACTACTACCGCATGGTGCATGAGATGCATACGGACAAGGTCATCGACGGTCTGCACCTTGTCTTCGTGGAGCTTCCGAAGTTCCGTCCTCACAACATGACGGAGAAGCGGATGCAGGTGCTTTGGTTGCGTTATCTCACGGAGATTGAGGAGAGCACGCGCAACGCCCCACAGGAACTTTTGGACAATCCCGACATCAGTAAGGCTCTGACTGTCGTGGAGGAATCTGCCTACACCGACGAGCAGCTGCTGGGTTACGACAAGTTCTGGGATATCATCCGCACGGAACGGACCATCTTCAACAGTGCCGTGCGGCGCGGTCATGAGAAAGGATATGCTGAAGGTGAAGCAAAAGGCATAGCTCAAGGCATAGCTCAAGGCATGGCTCAAGGCATAGAAAAAGGCATAGAAAAAGGTTTGGAAAAAGGCCGTGCCGAAGGTGAGAGGGAAAAGGCATTAGCCATTGCCAGGAAGATGAAGGAGAGGGGATTGCCGCTTGAAGACATCAGGAACCTGACCGGTCTGACCATAGAGGAAATCGGACGGTTACACGGATAGTTATAGGGTTGTTCCTTACGTGGCAAAAGAAGAATATAATCTGGCTGTCTGGACTGCCAAATTGGGTGCATTCGTCCGACCCAGTATACCGCTGTTTGTCATGCTGACCGGAGCGTTGCTGCTGCCGGTAAGGATGGAGATGGAGGCTTTCTACAAGAAGCGATTTTTTTTTCGGCTTCAACTGATAATTATTGTATCTTTGCCGCATCAACCAACGACAAAAAATATGAAACGGAAATTAGTGTTTGCCACCAATAATGCCCACAAGCTGGATGAGATCCGGTCGATACTGGGCGAGAGAGTAGAGATTCTGAGTCTGAAGGATATCGGTTGCGATGCCGACATCCCCGAAACCGCCGATACGCTGGAGGGGAATGCTGCCTTGAAGGCCGAATACATTTACCGCCACTACGGATTGGATTGTTTTGCCGACGATACGGGTCTTGAGGTGGAGGCCCTCGGAGGTGCACCGGGTGTCTATTCCGCTCGTTATGCCGGCGGCGAAGGCCACGATTCGGAAGCCAATATGCGCAAGCTGCTGCACGAGCTGGAGGGAGTGACCCAGCGGCAGGCACAGTTCCGTACTGCCATCTGCCTGATAGAGGGGGGCACAGAACATTTGTTCGAAGGCATTGTGCGAGGCAGTATCACCGAGCAGAAACAAGGCACTGCCGGTTTTGGCTACGACCCCATCTTTCGTCCCGAAGGCTACACCGAAACCTTTGCCGAGATGGGTAATGAAGAGAAGAACCGCATCAGCCACCGCGCACGTGCCGTTCAGCAGCTGGTCACTTACCTGTCGCGGTAATCGCCTCTTCCTGATAGTATGAATACAACATTTCTTATCGCTTTATAAATATGAATACAACTACAGCTTCCTCCTCTGCTTCCGTCCGCCAACAGCGTCGTCAGATGCTGCTCTGGATGGGAGCTTTGCTGCTCGGTGTGGCCGCCGGCCTTCCTTCCATTGCCTGGATTGACCAGGTGATGAATTTCATCGCCAGTGTCTACACTCGTCTGTTCCAGTTGCTGGCCGTCCCGACAATCGTGCTGGCTGTCATTACCACCTTGTCCTCGTTGGGTGCCCAACGGGAGTCGGGCCGTATTTTCCGAACCGCCTTGCAGTACACCCTTGCCACGACGGTAGCGGCAGCCGTCGTTGGCTTGCTGCTGTTTCTTGTCGTCCGTCCCGACAACCTGCCGGCTGCAGCCATCGCCGACGGACAGGTAGCCATGACAGGCGAGCTGCCCTCCCTGTCCTACAAAGACCATTTCCTTTCGGTTGTGCCCAACAACATCGTCCGTCCCTTCCTCGACGGCAATGTGCTGTCGCTGATACTTATCGCCTTTGCCGTCGGTATGGCTCTGGCACGCATGAAACGCACTGAGGGAGTGTCGGCTCTCCTCAAAGGGCTGCAAGGCCTGCAGGAACTCCTTTTCACCCTCATCCGCTGGCTCATCTGGACCTTGCCGCTTGGCATTCTGGCCTTTGCAGAACAACTCGCTTCACAGGTTTCGGCAGGTGTTGCCATTGAGTCGTTGGGGAAGTATGTGCTGGTCATCCTGGGCAGCAACTGCCTTCAGTTCTTCGTGGTCTTGCCCCTATTCCTCTGGTCGCGCGGCTGGCATCCTGTCCATGTCCTGAACCGGATGATGCCAGCTGTGCTGATGGCATTGTTCACCAAGAGTTCTGCCGCTACGCTTCCCGTCACGATGGAGACCGCTGAGAAGCGGTTGGGAATCCGTCCCCAGATAGCCCGTTTCGTGCTGCCCATATGTACCACCATCAACATGAACGGCTGTGCCACTTTCATTTTGGTCACTTCGCTGTATGTCATGCAGAACGGCGGAATGGAGCTGACCCTTCCCACGATGCTGCTGTGGCTGCTCATAGCCGTGGTTTCTGCCATCGGCAATGCCGGTGTACCGATGGGGTGCTATTTTTTGACTCTCTCTCTCATGTCCGGTATTGGTGCTCCGGTAGGCATCATGGGTATCATCCTGCCCATTTACACCATTATCGATATGATAGAAACGGCCGAGAATGTCTGGTCGGACTCCTGTGTGGCGGCAATGACCGAGCATGATGTGAAGCCATAACCGATGTTCTGGCTTCTTCACAACTGCACTTGTCAACTCATAAAGTGGTGTGCCTGCAATGGTGACTGCCTTTCATCTGATAAATGACACATTGAAACCGATATGTGCCATAATTGACACAAGCTTGTAACCTGCCGTCGATACTTTTGCCACGTAATCATTAAAACCAAAAAAGATGAAAAGATTGTTTACGTGGAAAGATTTCCTTCTGTTGCCGGCTGTTGTGATGGCAACTACCGTATCGGCCCAGGATTATCGGGCCATTGTAAAGGGTGTTGTCACCGACGAGACAGGTGAAGGGGTTATCGGGGCCACCGTACAGATTAAGAACGAATCGACTGGTTTTACGACCGGTTCCATTACAAACGAGACAGGAGAGTACATTGTGAAGCAGCTTCCGCTGGGTTCTCCTTATTCCATTACGGTGAAGTATGTAGGCTATGGCGACCAGAAGAAGACGGGCTATACCCTGAACCAGGGCGACGTGCTGCGACTGGACTTCCAGCTGAAAGAAGAAAGCGTGGTAATGCAGGCGGTAGAGGTAGTCGCCAATTCGCTGAAAAATACGGTATCGACAACGGGCGCTGCCACTTCAGTGACTGCCAACGACCTGAACAAGTTGCCGGTGAACGGGCGTAACTTCACTTCGCTGATCGACTTGTCGCCGCTTAGCACGGGGACCAGCCTGTCGGGACAGCTGGCTTCGTCCACCAACTATACCATCGACGGCATGAGCGCGAAAGGACCTACTTCGGGCGGTAGTACCACGAGCCGTAACGGTGTGCCGTATGCCATCTCGATGGAAGCCATCCGTGAGTTCAAGGTGGTGACGAACGAATATGATGTGACCAACGGACGTGCCGGAGGTGGTACCATCAGTACGGTGACCAAGTCGGGTACGAACCGCCTGACGGGAAGTGCCTTTACGTTCCTGCGGGCAGACTGGCTGTCCAGCCCTTATGACATCCGGGGCAACAAGCGGACGAATGACTTCTCGACCTATCAGTTTGGAGCTTCGTTGGGAGGTGCGCTGAAGAAAGACCGGTTGCATTTCTTCGTTTCGTGGGATCATCAGGCCGACTCGCGTCCGCTTTATATTGCCGACATCCAGAGTGCAGCCGACGAGAAACGGCTGAATCTGACGGCAGCTACCCGCGACCGCTACTTAGAAATAGCCCGCAGCAAGTACGGAGTGTCCGATCATGCCCAGTTCGGTGCGTTCGATAAGACCCAAAGTACCGATGCTGTCTTTGCTCGTCTGGACTGGCAGATTAATGCCACCAACTTGCTGACCTTTACGGACAACCTGGTGAACGACCAAAACAACATGGGACTGGGCGACAACAGCAGCATCAACATCTATGAAGTATATGGTGATGTGCATTCGCTGAACAATAGTGCCACCGCTACCCTCCGCTCCGTGTTGGGACCGCGCAGCACCAACGAACTGAAGCTGCAGCACCTCTATACCTTGGAGAAATCCATGCCGGGCAGTGAGCTGCCGTCGGCCAACATCCCGCGGGCCATCGTGGAGCGCGTGGCTTCCGAAATCGATGGTAAGACGGCCACCACGTCCATCCAGCTGGGCGGACAGCGCTATTCGCCGGAGAACTTCTACAACCACGTGGTGCAGCTTGTGGACAACTATTACTACAACACCAATAAGGTGAACTATACTTATGGCTTTGACCTCATGTACACGAACATGAATTCCCGTTACGGTAGTGAGGCAAACGGACGTTTCTACTTCACGGGACTGGACAATTTCGAGGCCATGACGCCTTACCGCTATGTGCGCGAGGTATATCTCGACCCTGACCAGCGCGTGCGGCAGAACATCCTCAACGCGGGGGTATATGCTCAGTTGCAGACCAAGTTGTTTAAGGGATTCGAACTGATGGCAGGCCTGCGCCTGGACAATGCTACTTACTTCAACAAGGGTAACTTCAGCCAACTGGTGTATGATGAACTGGGATTGCGTACGGACAACGGACTGGCTTCCTTCCAGATTCAGCCGCGTGTACAGATGACCTGGGACTTCAATGACCGCCATGTAGATATTCTTCGTGTGGGAGCCGGTATTTTTGCATCAGACATCAACAACTATGCGATGATTAACAATATGGTGTTCGACGGTACGAAAGTGATGTCGTTGGATATCCAGAATACACCGGAACAGCCCAACTTGGTGCCGGTACCGGACTTCCCGAGCTACCGCAAGGATCCCTTGATGGCTCCCGGTACACAACTGCTCAAGGACCCGAAGTATTCCTCGCTGGCTGTACCGACCATCAATATGAACGGCAAGGATGCCAAGGTGCCGACGGTTTATAAGGCGAACTTCTCTTATACGCATTTCTTCAGCGACCGCTTGAAGCTGAGTGTTGGCGGCTACATGACGCTGGGACGCAACAACTATATGTATGTAGACCGCAACATGGTGGACGAACCTTGTTTCCGGCTGGCGGCAGAAGGCAACCGGGGTGTTTATGTTCCGGCTTCTACCATCAGCGCTGCGGGTACACTCGACTGGCAGCAAGGACGTAAGAGCGACAAGGTAGGTCGTGTGCTCGAGTTGGTGAGCGACGGAAAGGTCAATCAGTTTGCCTTTACCATCGACGGTACCTGGCGCTACTATAAGGACGGCGAACTGTCGTTCAGCTATACATGGAACGATACGAAGGACAATACCTCTTACAACGGTAATGTGGCTAACTCGGCTACCCTGTCGCAGATGGTGACCGACGACCCGCGCGATTTGAACCGGATGACCTACTCCAACAACCAGTTCCGTCATAAGCTGGTGGTCTATGGGTCGGCTCCTACGTTCTGGGGCATTACGGTAGGTGCCCGCTTCTCGGGTATCGGCGGCACACGCTATTCGTTGGCAGTGAACGGCAATGTGAATGGCGACTTTGTCTCTTCTAATGACTTGGCCTACATTTACGATCCGAACGATGCTGCCACTCCCGATTACCTGCGCGAGGGCATTAACGCCATCTTGAACAACCCCGATGCTGAGCAGAGCGTGAAGGACTACCTGCGCAAGAGCTTTGGTCAGGTGGCCGAACGCAATGGGGGTGTGAATGGTTTCTACGGTACACTGGACCTGCGCCTGGCGAAGAAGTTCAAAACCTTCGGTACTCAGAATCTGGAGGTGTCGGTGGATATCTTCAACGTAGCGAATATGCTGAACAAGAAATGGGGAGCTAACCATAATCTGGGTAAACAGAATATATATAGCATCAAGGGCTTCGACCAGGAGAAGAAGCAGTATATCTACAACGTGAATGCCAATACGGGTGTGTCTGGTCTGGGCGGTACGCCGTACCAGGTACAGATTGGTCTGAGATATGGATTCTGATTTATGTAACGAAAAAGAAAGGAACGAATTATGAAATGGAAAAGAATAATGGTATGTGCCTTGCTGGGAGGTATGGTACTGGCAGGCTATGGTCAGACGCGAGTCATTGCTCACAGAGGCTATTGGAAGGATGCCGCTGGTGCCCAAAACTCGTTGGCCTCTCTGCGCGAGGCTGCCCGGGCAGGGGTCTATGGTTCGGAGTTCGATGTGCAACTGACGAAAGACAGCGTGGCAGTGGTGAACCATGACGACGACATTGCAGGGCAGGTCATCTCGGAAACCGTCTATCCCCAGCTGCAGGAACTGCGGCTGAAGAACGGAGAGGTGCTGCCTACACTGGATGCCTACCTGGCTGCCGGAAAGGAGCAGCCGGAAGTACAGCTGATTCTGGAAATCAAGCCGCATAAGACCGAACTGGAAGAGAACACATTGGTGCGAATCATCGTGGACCGCGTGAAGGCCCTGGGCATGGAGCGACAGGTGGAATACATCTCGTTCAGTTTGAATGTCTGTCGGCAGTTGGCAGCGCGGACTCCCTCTTCCTCTATTTCCTACCTTCGGAGCGATATAGCTCCGAAGGAGCTGAAAGAAATGGGTATCAACGGAATAGATTACCACTACAAGGCTTTGCTGCAAAAGCCTGAATGGATAGCCGAGGCACATCGCCTGGGCATGACGGTGAATGCCTGGACGGTCAATGAACAGGAAACAATCCGGCAGCTGAAAGAGCAGCAGGTAGATTTCGTCACCACCGACCGTCCGGTAGAGGCATCGGAGTGGGTGAAATAACCTCCGCTGTCATTGTTCGCAGAAATGTAATGTCAATTCAATAGACCTGTAATACGTACTCGGTACCTTTGCAGCGTCAAGAAAAAAAGAAGAAAGCAAATGAAAACAAGTGTACTCAAAAGTGTTATGGTCGGTTTGTGGTCGATGGTATTGACAGTCGTACCGGCTGTAGCTGGAACCGCTTCGGATTCGCCGAAGTCGGCCAACACAACGGCTGTCAAGAGGATTCTGGTGGTAGGACTTCCCGATAATGTGGAGTCGAACTATTTCCCCGTTTCCATGATTGCCGAAGAAACAGGCATTCCTGCTGACAGTGTCGATTATGCCTACAATCAGGCGGTGGCAGAAAACATCATCCTGTCCAATAAGGACAAGCGTTTCTGTTTCCTTCCGTTGAAAGGCTGTCAGGAGAAGGAAAACTGGATGAATGGCATCGAACTGAAAGGTGACGAAGAGGCCAAGTATGCCGACTTGAGTAAGGTGGACGAAACCGTTTACCGCCAGTGGATGGCTGCTGCCGGTGCCGACTATGTGCTGCTGCTGAACCAGCATTACCTGAAGTGGCAGGAAAAGCCCTTGCGTACGCTATTTCATATTACCAGCTATTCGCTGTACGACAAAAATCATCGCGAAGTGACCCGTGGTAACCATTACTTCACCAGTATGGAACTCGACAACCGGGCACAGCTGGAAAAGGACTGTCTTATTTTAAATAAGGTTGACTCAAATAGTCAACAGTCATGGTAGACAAACCACACACATTTGATGCTAAGTTGGAGCATATCCGACTTCAGAAGCATGTTTATGACCTTGTTCGTGTTCAAAATCTGTCCGTAAAA
>JALEPZ010000008.1 GCA_022767125.1 Phocaeicola plebeius | reverse complement strand
GTCCTTGCCTATTGGCTGGTTAGCGTGACAAGGTACCGTCTCAAGGTCAAGGGGCACAAGAACGTGAGATGGGACGAGATTATGCGTATCGCCAGCACCCAGGTTGTCGTAACAGCCAAGGTGGAGACTGAAGATGGTCGCATCATAAGCATAAGACAAAGTACAGAGACAGAGAGCAAACTCTCCGCCATATATAGCCTACTCAACATAAACCCGAGCCCTTTGGAAAAGAGAAAATCCATGCTACACCCAAATCGGACTTCGAAAAATCCTGATATTGGAAGTCAATGAGTTACATGATTAATGACTGCAATGTGGGTTAAGTGTCATAAATCCAGATTACATGCCTGCCGGATTTGACCGGAACAAGTCCCAAACAGGCTTGAAGGAATTAAATCCCCGGCACATAGAACAGTCCGTCATGAGGGATGACCGGTACACGAAAAGTTACCGTCAAGGTACAATATTCTGTTATCAGGGTAACATTTCGTGCGTCTTGTCGGTGTTGTCAAGGAATTGCCTGCTCCTGTTGATTTTCAGTTTTTTGCGCTTTGAGAACCTACAGATTTAGAAACAGGTATCGAGAATAAAAAAGAAGTAGATTCTGAAGGTTATTTAAGTTTCGAGATAAAAGATTCAGCTGACTTCATTTTTTTTTAATATAAAGTATTAAATTAGTTAAGTAGGGTTTGCTGAATAATACATATTGTGTTGTATAATAAATGATTAAGTATTTCAAAAAGCTTGCGATTTTAACAAAAAAGAGCTAACTTTGGTGTTAAAAGAAGACTATCTGACATGAAAAAAGTATCCTTGTACGGTCAACTGACCTTCGATGAGATGAAGGGTTCGCTTGAGCGTCTGCCGAAGACCAACCGATGGGTGCAGATGGGAGATTCTGTATTGAGATGATCTGATGAACAAGTGGGAGGATAGTTCGAAAACAACGTATTGCTTCCCTTTTGCAGTTGTCGGACAATCTCTCTTTTTACATTAGATGAATGAACATAAATTAATAAAAATGTATTGATATGCTAATTAGAAGTTTTGCTGTCGTTTGTGTCTGTCTTCTGTTGTTTTCTTGTCAGACAAGAGAAACCTACAGGGTGCTGGAGCATGCCCGTGTGTCTGAGAAAAAGCTGTCTGACCTGTTGGAGGACTATTCTGTCATTCCTTTGGAGACCATGGAAGACAATCTGATTCTGGATCCTACCGTAGTCCGTTTTTCCGGCGGACACATCTATATACTGGACCGTTTCTCTCCCTCCAAAAGCCTGTATGTCTTCAGTCTGGAAGGTAGGTTCGTCGGCAAGGTGGGTAATCGTGGAGAAGGGCCGGGAGAGTACCTGATGCCCCATTCCTTTGCCGTTAACGAATCCGCCCGTGAACTGTATGTCCGGGATATGGCGAAGAATGCCCTGCTGGTCTATTCGCTGGACGACCGTTCCTTCCTCCGCCAATGTCCTGTCCCTTTCAATGCTACGTGTTTCGAGCTGCTGGATGACGGCCATTTCATCTGGTACCTGAATGCGGGGCTTCAGAACGACGGGCGTTATTCGAGACATCTGCAGGTGACCGACCTTGCCTGTCGTCCGGTGGCCGATGCGGTTGATGCGATGGACTTTCCGTCGCGCGGTCTCTACAATGTGCCCTCCTATTTCGAGGAGTTGGAGGGGGAGGTCCTGTTCCATCATCCCTTCATGGGGGACTATTACCGCTGTTCGCTGCAGGACTCCCTGGCACTGCAGCCGCTCTTCACCCTTCGCTTCGACGGCCTGTCGTTTGCGGACGAGGGCTACATTGTCCGCCATCGCGAGCACATCGTCCAGGACCTGGCGTCCGACCACTATATCCAGTGGTGTACTGCCTTGGCCGGCGAGTCAACGGTGCTGACCTTTTTTGGAACCGGCAGCGAGTGCTACTGGGGCAGATACGACCGTCGTACCTCATCGGGCTGGTATGTGGATCGCGACCACCTGGAGGATGATCTGGGGATAGGCGTCCTGTCCCGTCCGAAGACCGTCTATCAGAGCCGTTTTGTCAGTTTCCTGTCGGTGGAGAACATAGACGGAGAGCGGTTGCCCGAAAACTCAGTGTTGCGATCCTACTTGTCAGGAAGTAGCAAGGAGGGGAATCCGTTCATTATATTGTATAAATGAAAACATAAAGTAAAAAATGAAGCAAAGTATTATGATTTCCGCCTTTGCTTGGAGGGCAGGCGATGCAGTGTATCTTCCGCCTCCATACTTTCAGGTCCTTTCAGCATGTAGCCGTTTCCCGGCACTGTCTCTATCCGGTAGTCGGGGAAGCCGGCGAGCTCTTTCCGCAGCATCAGTACGTGGCGTTCGATACGGTTCTTGTAGGAATGCGCATCCGCAGCGGCATCCTTTTTCCACAGGTGGGCGATAATCTGCTGGCGCGTCACGACCTGATTGCTGAACTGGAACAGTAGCTCCAGCAGTTCGAAGGTCATCCTGGGGAGTCTTTGCTGGCGGTCTCCTTCGCAGATGCTTCCGTCTGCAGGGTTCAGTGTGAGGACGGTATGGGTTTGGGGTTGCGGAACCGGCTGTTCTTTTGGGGCAGTCCGCCAGAAGCAGAGCAGTCCTACCGCTGTCAGGACCAGCAGTCCGCCCGGCCACAGGGGCCAGTCCGCCAGACGAGCGATCAGGGAGAAGGGACAGTCGGCATAGGCCTCCACGCTCATCTGTCCCTTGATGTCCAACGAGTCCTGTTTGGACACCGGGTGCGCCCAGGCAGTCAGCTTTTCGTTCTTGCTCCACCGGGTGAGGGTGTCGCCGTAGTGGTAGGCAATCCGGGTAGGACAGTCCACCCCCTCCTTCTTCAGCTGTTCCTGCAGCAGTTCGTTGACCTCGTCCGGCTGGAGCGGACGGATGATGCTCAGAATGTATTGACCTATCAGTTGGTGGGCGACGCATTCTTCGGTACTGTCCTTGAAGTGGAACTCTTCGGTGGTGTCTGCCGATTTTAGTCTGATGCCTACCAGCTTCCGGTTGAGAAACCGGTTAAAATAAGTGACTTCTTTGTTGTTCCGACGGTGGTAGTCTATCTCTACAGCTTTCATGAGTGCCTTGTCCAAGGCTGCCTGTACGTGCTGTTTCCCCGACAGCTGCGAGAAAAAGAGCGACAGGAGGGCCAATGTTATCAATATACTTGCTGCTATCTGTTTTTGCATGGTTAGAATATTATGACGTACAAAAATATGGAATAAGGATGAATTCTTTGTCTTATTCTCTATTAATCTTATAGAAATAAAATATATTTTAAGCAAGTCAGCAAAAAGTCAGCAAAAAATCAGTAAAAAGTCAGCTGATTTATGCTGTTTAGTAGGAATAGATAAGGTATATTTGCTCAAATTCAAAATCAGCAAAAAATGAGAAAATAGTATGTATGACGGCTGTTGTTGTTACATCCGTCATGATAAGAGAAAGAATGTGTGTGTCGGAAAAGCCTTCGGATGATTTGGTAATCCAAAATATAGAGGCTTTGGCAGAGGGAGAGTCAGTTTCTTCACAGTGTTTCGGTGAAGGCAATCTATTGTGTCCTAATGGTAAAAAGGTCAGATTTTACCGTGCAGGGCCGTGACACGGTGGATGCCCCTGCCTGTCCGTGAGCTATACCGCCGATCATGCGGGCTATTTCCACAAGTCCGTGCGTGTGTACTGCAATGCGGGTAGTTCCCCGCTGAAGCTGAGCATCCGCGAAGAGTCTGTCAAAGAGTAAATCCGGAGAGTACGTAGGCGGGTGGAAAGCCAACATTTTCTTTGCAAGAGGAATCATGCTTTCCACCCCTACGGATTTCCTATTCATAAAAAAAGAAAGGAGGTGAAACAGGTACAAAAGTAACGTAAAACATTGGAACTGGCAAGCGGAAGCCTTGTCTTTTTCCTTCGGCGACCTTCCTGTCGGGAAACGGAGGAACAACTTAAATGATTAACTTAAATAAGAAGAATATGAAAACAAGTAGTTTATTGGTTGTCGCCTTCACTTTGGTGGCAGGTTATTCAGTGTATCAGTCCCAGCAAAAGGAACAGATGTCGGACATCGCTTTGGAGAATCCTAAAAATAAGTATTGAACGATGGCTGTAAAGAACGATATGGAATATTTGTTCACTATCCTGATGTGCTTCTTGTTAATGGGTTGCCAGCCTAAGAGTTCGGGGGTAGAGAATAGTATGGATGTGACATCCCTGTCGATAAATGACATCCCTCAACGTCCGGCTTCTTCTGTGTTGCCTGATTCGGTCTCTTATATATGCCTGTCGGATTCTGTTCCTGATGCTTTATTCAAAGGCATTGACAAGTGTCTGGTCCATGATGGCCGTATCTATATCATGGATTATCTGGGTACTTCCAGCCTGATCGTCTTCGGGCTTGACGGACACTTCCTTTTCAAAGTGGGTAAGCAAGGTAATTCCGGTGTCTGATGGGGTGTACCTGTTTGACCTGTCCGGTCGCATTACGCATAGGTATGACATCCGTTGGGATCATGCCGTTCCTGAAACGCTCTTGTCGGATTACGAATCTCTATCCCGTAGCCGGAAAGACGGAGGGGTGTACAGTTATTTTTACGAGACTCCTTTAGTCAGCCGTAATGAATTGATATCAACCGTTTACCATCGCTCGGTCAAGGCTTCGCTGCAGATGTCGCTTGACGGCAGTTTCTGTTCATTGTATGCTTATGATCCGCAGTCCATGGTCATCTCGCTGTCCCGGTATAATTTCCCCCTTTATGCGGACGATCATATAGTGGTGTGCAGTCTGAATGGGATGATGGAGCGTTTCCTGGATGCTTCTTCCAGATCCTGTCTGGATGCTGCTGCCCGTTCCTTTATGGAGGAAGGCGGTACGGTGTTGGTGGTGTATCACCGGTCAACGGTGAGGTAGCTTCCCGTTTTCGTGTGATATTCTGGATTCTGGTAGGGCTTCTGCAAGTAAGGATGGACTCTGTTCCTTTTCCCGTCTTGTCTTTGCCCTGCCAGTTTTGACGTTCAAATGATAAGCTCCATCAGTGATTTTCCTTATAATATTTTAATGATTGAAATATAAATGAGGGATACTGATTGATAAGTAGATACGCTCGGAAACGTGCGTTAAAATATAAATATGAACTGTTTCTCTCTGTTAATCTAAGGTTCCTGATTCGGGAACTCAGGAAAAAATCAGGAAAAACTCAGGAAGATAATTTGGTGGGAATAGGAGGTAATTCCTACATTTGTCAGCAAGCGGACCGTATCGTATGGCGGACTTACTCCCTGAATGCTTCTGTTCGTACTGCCATGCGGAAGGCTTGTCCATTTCTTGCGGCGGAATCCTTGCCGGGAAACGGAGGAACAAATTGAATGATTTACTTAAAAACAGCAATAAGTATGAGAAAGAACAGTTTATTGGCTGCCACCTTCGCTTGGGTGTCATGTCCAGTTTTTTTGAGCAGTATGCTCTTACTGTCTTCCTGTTCGTCATCCGGCAGACAGGATTCGTCGTCCGCCACCCGTGATTGGACGATGAGCGTGTCGTCCGACAAGTCCTTCCTGTTAGATGACAGTACCTCGCAGGAGATCAACTATCTCCAGGTGGTCAACGACGACACGATGGCCTTCTACAACATTCCGGAAAACAGTATCCGCTATTTCCGCATTTCCGATGGCAGCGAGGTGGGGAAGACGCAGCTGTACGAGGAAGGTCCCCATGCGCTGCGTGGCGTGCAGGGCTTCTGTTACGTGTCTCCGGATACAATCTGGGTTTACAAGAGCTGGGAGAACGATCTGGTCCGTGTCAACGCACGGGGCGAGATTGCCGAGACCCGGCATGTGAAGGACGGTCTTTCCTCGCCCCTGTACGGTGTGTTCCCGTTCCCCATGACGGACACCCCAATTCTTCATTGGAGAAGCCGGCTCATCCTTCAGGGAATGGACGGTCGGACCGACGAGGGACAGCTGCCGGGCTGCACCCTGCTCTATGACCTTGCTGACAGCACGGCCACCTGTGCCAACGGCTATCCCTCCGTGTACGGCGACCCGGACGAAAACGCCAAGAACTGGGGTGCGTTCTCCTTCCGGCAGGTGCCCTATACGATGAGTCCGGAGGAGGAGCTGGTGTTGAGCTATCCGGCATCCGACAGTGTGCGGGTCTTCCGCCTCTCCACGGGTCAGACACGGAGTTTCCCCGCCTGTTATTCGAAGAAGACCGCTGCCTGCAAACCGATGACGAGCCCGTCGGTACAGGCCGATACAGAGCAGTACCTTGACCAGTACCTGTATGCGGGCATTGTCTATGACAAGTACCGTCACTTCTATTACCGTTTAGTGCTGCTTCCCTTGGAGGACTACGACCTGAACGATGCCAAGACGCAGCAGAAGCAGCTGGCGGTGATGATACTGGACGACTTGTTCTGGGTGGTGGGAGAGTTTGAGTTGCCGAAGGACCGCTATAAATACCGCAACGTGTTCGTGTCGCGCGAGGGCCTGCATATCAATGCCCTGTCGGAAGATGATGATTATTTGCGTTTCGTAACATTGGTACCTGAGAAATATGAGAAATAGGTGTTGGCCTTTTGTCCTTTGTCGTTTGCTCTGTGGTTGTACCTCACAGCCGCGCAATTATTTGGAGTTTGTGAGTGCGCAACTACAGGAACACTATAGTCAGCAAAGTAATTAGGATAGCGAATGGGTAAAATCCTATGTTTTGTTTGACTCGTTTCTATCAAACATAATATATATATGAATAAACTAATTTTGTTATTGGCTCCCTTCGTGACCGACCGTTGCATTTACTTGAGTGCCCGTCACGTGTCAGTCAAGGACGCTTTTTCTGATCATCCTTCGGAAGGCCTGCCTTATATCTTTACGAAGGAGATTGTGGCGTTCCGGTGGGACGGTACTCCCTTCCGGAAGTATATCCTAGATGAGCCTGTCCGTGGATTCTTTGTGGACGAAGAGAAGTCCCTGCTGTACGGCTTCGGAGCCAACGACCAGAACGGTGATGTGATATTGGTCTATGACCTGCAGTAATTTCATATTGCTTCAAGACTGGATTTTATAAATGCAAAAGTATTGATAAATAGCCGGATGGGCCTTACAGAAGGCGTTAAAATATAAAAACTAATTGCGCTGTTCTGTTAAAATCAGGCTCCTGAAGTAAACCTGAAATGCAGAATTCAGGAAAAATTCAGGTAAATAATTGGGCGGTTATAGAATGTAACCCCTACATTTGCAAAAAATAAAA
>JALEPZ010000101.1 GCA_022767125.1 Phocaeicola plebeius | reverse complement strand
CGTGTCTTGTCGACATAGTAACAGTTGTCCTCGCGGATGGCCACGAAGTTCATCATCCCGTAGGGGATGCGCTTGGGCTTGGGTCTTGCTGCTCTTTCTTCCATAACTGTGCTGCTCTTGAAATCTGTCGGTAAAGGTACTCGTTTCCTTCCATATCTCCAAGTGATGGAAGTTCTTTTTCTCCGAATCGGGTTTCTCCTGATCGGGAAATGCGATCCGGAGAACTTTGGAAACTTATCAGCTTTTCATGCTGTCTTGTCATCCTGATCCAAGCAAAGGACGACAAGACAGCATGAAACGATCAGAAACAGAGAGTTGCCTTGCCGCTGACGCAGTCTCCTCTCTTGAGCGGACGATAGCCCAGCGCGGCGTGTGCGGCAAAGTAGGTGTCGCTGCCGGCATTGGTATAGTCGGCCACCAGGAAGTACGTGTGTTCCTGATCCACCCAGGCACGGAAGTGCTGGGTAGCATCGGACGTGAGGGTGATGCTACGGCCTTTGTCGTCCGTCAGCTGGGCCAGGCGGATGTTCTCTTTGGTGGAACGGAACAGGTTGGAGCCGTTCTTCGTCTGGTCGAAAGCCCATTCACGGTGCGGTTCTTCGCTGGGACCGGCTATGCCGGAAATGGGCAGTGATGGGTCGAATGCCTGTGCCGTGCCTTCCAGCGCGGCAATGTGGTGTTCCGGATAAGCGTTCCAGTAGCCTTTCCGCTGCCAGTACAGCCGGTCGTACGTGTCCGGGCACCGGAAGACCAGGCCGATTTGTCGGGGCGAAATCTCTTTCCTGACGGTGAAGCGATACTCCGTTTCCAGTTGTCCGTCGGGACGGATGGTGTAGGTGAAGCCGCCTTCCGCCTCTTCATAGTCTCCTTCTACGGAGATGACCACCTGGTTCTTGTCCGCTTTCCAGCCGATGCGACGGGCCACCCAATGGGTGCAGCAGGGTGTATAGGGAGCGAAGGTCTGGCTCCTGCCGATCATCTGTATGCCCTCGCCTTCATTGTTCAGGGGCAGTAGCATCAGTGCGGGGCCGCACGTCGTCGTGTCACCGTCGGCACGCAGGATGTCTAATTGTCCGTTCCTCCGGTTCAGACGGAAGACTGTCTGCCGGGTGCGCACGGTCAGCGTATGGTCGTCTGCCTGGCAGACCATCCGTTCCTTCGTGGTGGCAGGAGGGGCGGCATCCGCTTCCGCGATCGGCAGGAGCTGGAAGCGGTAGCGGTCGGTCTCGAATCCTCGTACACCGACGACGCGCAGGTCGAGGTAGCGGGCATTACGGGCAGCCGACGGCAAGGTGAGCACCGTTTCGCCCTTGCCGCCGGGAGGCAAGGCCGCGGCCAGGGTGCCGCTGCATCCGTCGGCGGTCCATTCTAGGACGCACTCGTCCAGGTTGCTGAACAGGTGCCGGTTCTCGATGTCGAACACCACCCGTCCTTCGGCATCCATGTTGCCCTTCAGCCGAACCTTTACGGGACTGTAGGCTTTCTTCATGCCCCAGTATTCGGGTTTTTCCCGCCGCCAGCCGTCGATGACGCCCCATGTCCCATAGCCTACGGTGCGTCCGTCGGGCAGAAAGAAGGTATCGTCAATGCCTACCCAGATGGCACCGCCCAGTACGCCCCGGCTGTGGTACATATTGCTCCACATCTCGTCGAGCAGGTCGCCCCACTTGCTGCGCAAGCCGGGGTCGGCCGACAGTTCCAGCCGGTTGTAGGCATTCATGTGGCAGTATTCGTCGAAGACCACCGGGCGCGGATGCGAACGGTACTGGTCAGGGCCTTTCGGACCGGGGTAGTGATGGTTGGTCACTTCCAGTGCCCCACCGTCGGCATCGGGTCCCCACTGGCTGAAGTTGCGGGGACGGGTAGGGTCCAGCAGACGGACCGTTTCAGCAGCTTCCCGGAAATACTCTTCAAACTTGGTCGATTCGTTGCCCATCGACCACATCAGGACAGAGGGGTGGCTGCGGTCGCGGTGCACCATCTCCACGTGTTGGCGGACCAATACGTCGGTGTGCAGGTGTTCGGGCACTTGGGTCTGGTGCGCCCAGCAGAGGGGGGCTTCCACTTCGACAAACATCCCCAGCTCGTCGCAGGCATCGAGAAGGGCCTCATCGGGGGGATAGTGCGAGGTACGGATGTAGTTGACATTGCCCCGACGGAAGAGTTCGACATCTTTCCGCCAGATATCGCCGGTCAGCGACCGTCCGCGCAAGGGCATGACCTCGTGGCGGCAGACTCCGCGCAGCTTGATGGCATGGCCGTTGACGAACACCTGGTTCTTCCGTACCTCGATCTGTCGGAAACCGATGCGGCGAGTGGCGGTCTGCACTACGGTTCCCTTCCGCTCCAACCGGCAGGTCAGGGTGTAGAGGTACGGATGCTCCGGATCCCACTGGCGGGGACGGCGCACGTCCGAGCGGAGGCAGAGCTGAACGGCCTGTCCCGACGGTAGGGTATGGAGGACGCGA
This sequence comes from Phocaeicola plebeius, assembly GCA_022767125.1. Taxonomy (GTDB): domain Bacteria; phylum Bacteroidota; class Bacteroidia; order Bacteroidales; family Bacteroidaceae; genus Phocaeicola; species Phocaeicola plebeius_C. The sequence goes on along the minus strand of JALEPZ010000101.1, from coordinate 47,419 downwards.
GTACAGCTGTCTAAGGCCACCGTCCGTCCGTCTGCGTCCTTCAGTTCGAGGGTGACAGCCAGTCCTTCCGCTGCCGTTGCCCCTTCGTTCGTCACCTCAATGTCCGCGGCCAGTACGGCATCGGTGAAGAGGGAGTCGAACGTGGTGGCGGCATGCAGCGACGAGAGGTTGACTTCGGGCAGTGCCAGCAGACAGATGTCGCGCGTGATGCCTCCCAGCGGATGGACGGCATAGAAGGAGCCGTTCGAGGTGCTGTCGGCAATGCTTTCGGAGGTGACCGCTAAGGCGATGCGGTTCTCCTGTCCGGGTGTTACCAGGTCGGTGACATCCAGTTCGAACGGGGTGAATCCGCCCAGGTGGCTGCCGGCAGGGCGGCGGTTGACGAATACCTCGGCACGGCTATATACGCCGTTGCAGCGCAGTTTGATGCGCCGGCCTTGCCACGAGGCAGGGAGGAAGAAGGAACGGCTGTACCCAGCGGTATTGCCCGGTTTCACCTGGAAGCCTTGCATGACCCATTCGCCCGGAACCTCGATGGAGGCTCCGCCGATGGGGAAATGTTCTTCCTGGCGTTCGGGACCGATGGAGTCGCAGAAATGCCAGGTACCGTTCAGATCGATGCGTTCCGGACTGCCGGGAGGGGTCAGCCGGGGCACGGTGATATCAGCGGCTGCGGCCCTGCCGAAGCAGAGCACCGCCGATAATAGCAGGAGATTGATCAGTCGTTTCATGGTTGATGTCTGTTGTTTCATGGTTGTTGTCATTGTTGAGTGGAGGAAGCAGAAGAGGTCTCATAGCGGAGCTGGAGGCTTCCTTTGATGGTCTCTCCTTTCTTCACCGGTTTCCGGTAAGGGGCGTAGTAGCTTTCGAGGAACATCTCGTTGCCGGCAGTCACGAAGTCGGCGACTAAGAAACGGATGCGGTCTTTCTCCAACCAGCTGCGCCAGTGCTGTTCGCCGTTCGAGACGGCAGTGATGCGGTTGCCGGCTTCGTCGCAGAGTCCTGCCTGGCGGATGTTGCGGCGGGTGGATCGGAAGTCATTGCTTCCCAGTTCGTTGCTGTCCATGCTCCACTCCCAGGTTGGTGCGATGCGCGGCTGCGGTTCTTGCGGTACGCCCGGGTAGAACAGGGGAGCGGTGCCTTGCGGACGGCTGATGTGGTAGGCAGGATAGACACTCCACATCCCTTTCCGGTCCCAGAAGGTCCGGTCGAAGGTGACGGGTGCTTCGAACACGAGTCCCCATTGCCGCGGGTTGATGTCCGCGAGGGCGGTGAAGCGGTAGTCTGCCGTCAGTTCGCCGTTGGCGGACAGGTGCAGCTGGTATTCGCCTTCCCATCCGTCGTAACTTCCTTTGACGGTGAGCACGACAGATGTGCCTTCCTCATGGGCTTCCACACTGTTGGCTGTCCATGCCTGGCAGACCTCGTTGAAGAGCGGGGTATGGGCGTTGTGGTTGGGATAGCAGCCACCGCCGGTGAGGGGCAGCGCCATCAGGAAAGGGCCTCCGCACAGAATGGTTTTCCCGTTCCGGCTGAGGGAGACGATGCGTCCGTCCTGACGGTTGATTTCGCAGCGGAATCCTTTCCCGGTCACGACGAACAGCCGGTCGGTCTTCTTCAGCCGGGTCGGTACGGCAGGAACGGCGGACACCGTTGGCGCTTCTTCGGCACCTGTCGGCAGCAGGAACTCGTCGATGAGGCGGCCCTGCGGGTCGGCAAACGACAGATAGACGGTCCGTACCGTGTCCTGCAGGCAAAGGGGCAGGAGCAGTTCTCCCTGCTGTCCCGCTGCGATGTCGGCGGTGACGCTGCCTTGCTGGTTGCCGTAGCGGTAACGGATGCTCAGGTCGGCGGTAGAGAGGTAGGTGAAGCGGTTCTCCATCCTGATCTGGAAGCGGCCTTCTGCAGTGGAACCCGACGTCAGGATGCGGATAGGACTGTAGATTTTCTTCATGTCCCAGTATTCGGGCTTGGGGCGTCGCCAGCCGTCGATGGGTCCCCAGGCACCATAGCCCACGGCGTTGCCGTCGGGTAGCTGGAAGATGTCATCGATGCCCGACCAAATGGAACCGCCCAGTACGCCTTTCGTGCGGTACATGTTCTCCCAGGTGGGCGACAGGGCCAGTGCCCAGTCACTGCGGATGCCGGGGTCGGTCTCCAGTTCGCTGCGGTTATAGACATTCAGGTGGCAGTATTCGCCGTAGGTCATGGGGCGCTGGCTCTTGGCGGCCACCTTGTAGCCGTTGGGGCCGGGATAGTGGATATTGGCGATGGGAGCCGTGCTGCCCTGATTGTTGAAGCCGCCGTAGGCCTGGTCGTGGAAGGTATGCGGACGGGTGGGGTCGGCTTTCTTCACATATTCCTGTACTTGGGCAAACTCCTTGTTCCAGTACGATTCGTTGGCCATCGACCAGAACAGTACGCTGGGATGGTTGCGGTTGAAATGGATGGTCTCCAAGTCGGCCTGCCGGACATAGCCGTAGTAGCGGCTGTCCTGGTAGTTGAGGGTCTGCCAGTTCTCGTTGGCACCGTGCCCCATCCAGCAGACAGGCGCCTCCACTTCGACAAACATGCCCATCTCGTCGCAGATGTCCAGCATTTCCTCGCAAGGAGGATAGTGGGAGGTGCGGATGAAATTGCAGTTGGCGGCCTTGTACAGTTCCATGTCCTGCCGTTCCAGTTCGGCGGTCATGACCCGGCCGGTCAGCGGGTGCATCTCGTGGTGGCAGACACCTCTCAGCTTTACGGCTCTGCCGTTGACCAGCAGCTCGTTGCCCCGTACTTCCACTTCGCGGAATCCGAACCGCTTCTCAATGGTCTCGAGGACTTCTGCGCCCTGGCACAGTTCCAGACGGAGGGTATATAGGTGAGGCTGTTCGCTGTTCCAGAGTCGGGGAGCCGTTACCGGTGTGGTCAGTTGCCCGGTCCAGCTTTTTCCGGCTGCGAGGGCAGGCACATCGAGGAGGGTGTGGTTGGGCAGTCCGTCGATGGACAGGCGGAGCTGCAGGCCTTTCTGCACCTGTCCGCTCTGGTTGACGATGCCGGTGTGTACCGACAAGGTGGCGTTGCGGTACTGTTCGTCCAGGTCGGTGACAATGCGCAGGTCGGTGACCGACTGGCGGGGGAGAGCCATGAGCGTGACCTTGCGGGTGATGCCGCCCAACTGGTGGGCGGCATACTGGGTGAGGCTGCCCAGCATATCGGCGAGGGATTCGCTCCGCACCCGCAGGGCAAGTTCGTTCTGGCCGCTGCGCAGATAAGGGGTCAGGTCAGCTTCGAAGGGGGTCATCCCGCCCAGGTGGTAGCCCACTTCCTGTCCGTTAAGATAGACATAGTATTCGCTGTGTACCCCGTCGAAGCGGACCTTTACGGTCTTGTCTGTCCAGTCATCCGGCAGCAGGAAGGTCTTGCGGTAACCGGCAAAGGCCATGGAATCGACCTGGAATCCTTGCATCGACCATTGTCCGGGCACGACGATGCCTTTCCATTCCGCTGTCGCCGGTTGCCGGTAGAAGTCCTGGGCCGGCGCAGGATGGAACAGCCAGGTACCGTTGAGCGACAGAAGGGGCTGGTAGGTGCCGCTGACGCTCTTGGGCAGGGGAGCATAGGTGGGCAGCACTGCCTCCACATCCACATCGGTGTCGATGTGATAGGTGACGGTATGGCTCAGCGTTTCTTTTTCCGCTCCCTCGAAGGGTTGTGCCTTTTGCGCGTTGGTGGAGTACAGGTTCACTTCGGATACCACGGCGTTGGCTCCTTTTCCATTCAGCTCGAACACCAATACCAACTGGCCATAGGCATACGCTTTTCTCGGCAGGTCGATGCGGTGATGCTGCTCTTCGTTGGCCTTCAGGCGGACGGCGTGCAGTTCGTTGCCATCGACGACGATGTGCTGGTCGCGGTCGTGATCGGCCAGATAGACCACCTCCAACTGGTAGTCGGCATGGATGTCCAACTGATTGAAGGCATAAATCACCTTGCCGCCGAAGTTACAGGTGCGGGCGGTCGGACTGCCTCCGACGGAGGCCGGGAACGTATAGTTGTCTCCTTTCACGAGGAAAGGCTGAGCACCCTCTACGCCGCAGTCGTTGGCTGCGACCGGGTGCCAGATGCGTTGTTGTGCCGAAAGGGGGAATGCTGCGGTCAGCAGCATTCCCAGACACATCAAAATAGGGGATACAAATGAGAGTTTCATGATGTGGTTATTTGAGGTTAAGGAATAGGGTTCCGTAGCACGGCACTGCTTCGAGTACTTTGCAATAGTTGCCCCAGGCGATTTCAGGATAATCCCATCGGTTGTCAACATAGAGGTGCAGCTGCTCGTCCGGGCGTTTCTGCAGGCGGCAGGAGGTGGAGGCGGAAGGCGATACCACCGACAGCCGGTGGTCGGATCCGTCGCCAAACGACAGCGTGTACCACCAGATGTTTTCTTTCCGTCCCTTAGCCGCCTGGGTCAGCGGCTGACGGCAGTTGGCACCGGCATCTGCCCAGTAATAGTAGTTGTGGGTATCGTCGGCCCAGGGCTGTACCGGCGGTTCGCCGTATGCGCTCTGACGGGAATGGTAGAGGGAAACTCGCCCCTCATTGCCGGCCATCTCTCCAGCAGGATAATAGTCCCAGTAGCCCTTGCGCCGCCAGGCCAGTTCCTGGAAGCCGTCGGGCAGGCGGAAATCGATGCCGCTTTCGCGCAGGAAGCCGTTGGGGGCACCCTGTGTCACATAGGAGACGGTCAGTTCGCCCCGAGGGGTGATGCGGAAGTCGAACCGTACCTGGATGTCCCGGTAGGTACCGACCGTCGTCACCCGTACGTCATTGCCCTCGGTCCGCCACTCGAAGGAAGTTTTCTGCCAGTCTTCCTCTTGGGTCTGGATGAACGAGGCGATTTTGCGGATTTCAGCTCCCGACAAGTGGTTCAGGTTGATATAGAGGTGCAGGAAGGGGCCTTTCTCGATCAACAGGCGGTCGCCGGCGCGGGCATTCGTAATCAGTCCGTCCGCCCGGCTGAAGGGAATCTCGAACCCGTCGCCACGGACGGTAAGGGTGGTGCCGTTGTCGTCGGTGCGCAGGGTAGTACCTGCTGCCAGTGCCGGAAGTTCTACAGCGGCTTTGCCCAGGGTCAGCCGGTATTCGTCCACCAGTTCGCCTTGTGCCGTATAGAAGGCCACACCTACCTGCTCGCCTTCCGCCCACGGGCGGGCAGGCACTTCTATCCGCCCTTTCTGGTGCGGCTGCAGGGATGGCAATGCCAGTGGTGCGGTGTTGCCTTGATACGTGAAGGTAGCGGTCAGTTCGTTCAGGTCCGTATGGTCGAAACGGTTATAGACAGTCAGCTGCAGCGGCAGTCCGGAGGAATAGTCCAGTTCGCCTACGGTCAGCAGACGGACGGGCGAGTAGGCTTTCTTGGTAGCCCAGAACTCTGGCTTGTGCCGCCGCCATACGTCCACGATACCCCATTCGCCATAGCCTACACAGTTACCCCGGTAGCCTTCCGGCTTGGCCGTATGCGCGAACTCTTGCCAGTAGGGAGTACCCGTGTTGGGAACGGGCAGGGCGAACGTCTCGTCGATGTAGCCCCAGATGGCACCGCCTAGGCCACCGCGAGCCTCAAACAGTCCTGCCCACATCTTGTCGAGCGATTGTCCCCAGAACTCACGGATATTCGGGTCGTCCTGCAGGGTAGCATAGGTGTAGCAGGCAGGGTGTGCCCACTCGTCGTAGAGTACGGGAAGACCATGTCCCTGGAAGTTGCGGGTCGTCATGCCCCATTGATAGATGTTGCCGTTCACATCCTGGTAGTGCATGCTCAACACATCGAAGATGCGGGCCTTTTTCTCTTCCGCCGAACCGGGATAGCTGAAGATGACGGGGCGGGTGGTATCGGCGGCTTTCACCCAGTCCCAGCTGGCCTGGAAGTTGCTGCCATATACGCTCTCGTTGCCGATGCTCCACAGTATGATGGAGGCATGGTTACGGGTGTGCTTCACCATTTCCTGGCATTGCCCGAGATAACGGTTGCGGAACAGCGGGTCGTCCTGTGTCGCTCCCGGCGCGTAATTCTTCTGCCGGTAGGTGTTGACGAAGCAGACGGCGGTCTCACTTTCCACGTAGATGCCGTAGCGGTCGCAGAAGTCCAGGAACCGTTCGTTGGGTGGATAGTGCGAGGTGCGGACGAAGTTCATGTTCGACTGTTTGAACAGTTGTACGTCCAGACTGTCCAGTTCGCGGGTGGTGGTTCGGCCCAGGGTGGGATGGATGTCGTGGCGGCAGGCTCCGCGCAGCTTGACGGGTTGTCCGTTGACCAGCATCCGGTCTTTCACGACTTCCACCTTGCGGAAGCCAATGTGTCGTTCGAAACGGGTCAGTTCCTTTGTGTCCGCTCCACACAAGCTGACCTCCAATGTATAGAGGTATGGATGCTCGGCATCCCACTTCTGAGGACGTTGGACATCGAGGGTGTAGCGGTTGCTGCCTGCTTGCAAGGCAAGACGTTGGTCACTGACTGTCATTCCCTTGGCATCTTTCAGCCGCAGGCAGAGCTGGCTGCCTGCAGCTCCCTGATAGCTGCAGCCGAAATGCAGCCGGGCATCCTGGTAGAGGGTATCCAGTTCGGTCTCGATAGCGACATCATACAGATGTGAAGCCGGGAGGGCAAAAAGAGTGACATCGCGCAGGATGCCGCCAATGGGATGGTGGGCATAGCCGGCGGCGTAAGAGATGTCGTCCAGCCGGTCGGTGACCTGCAGCTGGAGGTTGTTCTTCTTACCGGTTTTCACGTAGGGGGTAATGTCGGTCTCCCACCGGGTAAAACCGCCGTGGTGTTCCCGGATTTTCTGGCCGTTCACGGAGAGCACGGCATGGCTATAGACCCCATCGAAGCGGAGGATGATGCGCTTGCCTGCAAAGTCGGCAGGTACGGTGAATTGCTTGCGGTAGTAGAAGGGACGGTCGTGCTCAATGGCAAATCCTTGCATGGCGGCTTCGCCAGGCACGCGAATGGAGGTCCATGGGTGGTTGTCGGAGAACTTGAACTGCCAGTCACCGTTGAGGCAGATGACCGGTTGCCGGGTCTGCGCTACCGACTGTGGAAGCGGGTAGGCGATGACGGAAAGCTCATCATCGGAAAGGGAGGAGGCCATGCTACTTCCGGTGCACCACCAGCAGAGGAGGACTCCTGTTAATAATGAATAAAGATATTTGCTCATGAGAGGATAGTTTGTTTTAAAAGGTTACCACCATAGGGCGTAGAAACACACCAGTATGGCGAGAATAATACAGGAAAAAACATTGAACCACCGCCCGGTGCGGAACAGCGTGGGCTGGAGGACGAGGGCGGACGGGTGGTCATGCCTGCCGGCGAGCAGCACGATCACGCCGCAACACAGCAGGAAGACGATGCCCATGCGGTCCATCCAAGGCAGGGCGGGACAGAGGAACTTCAGCAGCAGCGAGAAGACAAACGAGCCGATGGCAGCCGCCAGTGCTCCGTTGGCCGTGGCCTTGCGGTAGAAGAAGCCGGCCAGGAAAATGGCAAGGGCTCCCGGACTGACAAAGCCGGTGAATTCCTGGATGTACTGGAAGGCCTGGTCGAGCCGGGTCAGGAGGGGCGCAATGCTCACGGCCACCAACAGGGCAATGACACTGGTCCACCGGCCCACCTTGACCAGTTCCCGCTCGCTGGCCTGGCGGCGGAAATAGGAGTGGTAGAGATCCATCGTGAAGATGGTGGAGATGCTGTTCATCATCGATGCCAAGGAACTGACGATGGCAGCGGTGAGGGCTGCAAAGGCAATGCCCTTGATGCCGGTGGGCAGCAGGTTGCCCAGCAGCCACGGGTAGGCTTCATCCGATTTCTCCAACGGGGCGCCGAGGGCGTAGGCGGCAATGCCGGGTACCACGACCAGGATGGGGATGATGAGTTTGATGAACCCCGCAAACAGCATACCGTTCTGGGCCTCGCGGACCGACTTGGCGGCCAGTGCCCGCTGGATGATGTACTGGTTGCATCCCCAGTAGTAGAGGTTGGCGACCCATAGTCCGCCGAAGATGACCGACATTCCCGGCAGGTCCTGGTAGCCCGGATGGCTCTTGTCCAGAATCAGGTGGAACCGGTCGCCGGCTGCTTCGTACAGCCGCCGGCAGCCGGCCACGGCTCCTTCGCTCTCTCCCAGCAGGTCGAGGGCAATGTACGTAGTAATCAGTCCGCCGGCCGTCAGGAAGATGACTTGGATGACATCGGTCAGGGCCACCGCCTTCAGTCCCCCATAGACGGAGTAGATGCCGGCAAAGGCCGCCAGTCCGATGATGCCGGCCATCAGCGGCACCCCTACGATGTTCTCGATGGTCAGGGCACCGAGGTAGAGGATGGAAGTCAGGTTGATGAATACGAATACGGTCAGCCAAAAGATGGTCATGACAGTCTTCACCCGTTTGTCGAACCGCTCTTCCAGAAACTGGGGCATGGTGAAGATGCGCTTTTCCAAGAAGATGGGGATGAAATACTTGGCGATGAGAATCAGCCCGGCGGCGGCTATCCATTCGTAGGTGGCCATGGCCAGCCCGATGGCATAGCCGCTGCCGGACATGCCTACGAACTGCTCGGCGGAAATATTCGAAGCGATGATGGAGGCGCCGATGGCCCACCAGGCCAGTCCGCGGCCTGCCAGAAAGTAGTCGCTGGCGTTCTGGGGACCGTGTTCCGACTTCCGCGAAACGAGGAAGCCCACCAGCAGGATCAGGAGTCCGTATCCGAAGAAGATACCTATGTCAATGGCGGAGATATGCATGATTCCTTTCTGTATGTTTAACGGGTGATGAACGGGTAATGATTCTCTCCGGGAACGACGTCAGGCACATCAGCGGCAAAAAGGCTGCCGCTTTGTGGGTAGTGTTCCAGCTCTTGCGGCGACAGTCCGTCGCGGGCGGTCGTGATGAACAGGGTGTGCCCGTCCTTGCCGCCGAATGTGCACGAAGCAACGTTGGGCACAGGCACTTCGATTTTCCGTACCAGTTCGCCTTTCGTGGTGCTCCACACATATACGCCGAATCCGCCCCAGTGGGCGACCCACAGGTGACCGTTGCCGTCGATGGTCATGCCGTCGGGCACGCCCATTTCTTCGGGCACTTGTACCAGTGTGCGGATGAAATAGATGGCACCGGTCAGACGGTCGTAGGCATATTCTTCGATACACCTCCGGCCGGAGTCGGCGTAGTACATCCGGTCGCCAGCCTTGTTCCAGACAATTCCGTTGGGAATGCTCTGACGGTCTAAAACCGGTGCTACCGTCAAGTCATTATCTACACAATACAGACTGCCGTTTCCGGAATGTTCGGTGCAGTGCATCACGCCGCACCAGATGCGGCCGGCAGGCGAGGCTTTGCAGTCGTTGGTGCGCCATTTCGGATGCAGCCCGGTCAGTTCGACCAAGGTGCAGTAGCGTTGGCTGTCTAAGTCGAATCGGACCAGACGGTTCTTCATGGCAAGGATGACTTCCCGGTCATGGTCTTGCCAGGGGATGATAGAGGTGATGACCTCCGGCAAGCGGAAGTCAGTGAACGCCGAACGGTTGGCATCGTACTGGTGAAGAATACCGTTGTCGATGTCCACCCACAGCAGGAGGTTCTGGTGGGGGAGCCAGGTGGCGGCTTCGCCGGTCTGGTCGGAACAGGGATGGAAAAGATGAGCTTTCATGTTTCAGGTCGTCAGATAAGGGAGGTTAAACAATCAGGAATCTTGCATCAGGGCGGAGCGGCCGCCGTCCATCAGGAGGGTGGTGCCGCTGATGAAATTCGCCCAGGGCGAGGCGAGGAAGACACACAGGGCGCCTACTTCATCCACGGTGCCGATGCGTTTTACGGGATGCAGGTCGATGGTGCGCTGGCGTTCCGCCTGCGGGTCGGGGAAGGAATCGAACCACGTGTCGTTCCCGGCCGTGTCGATGAAGCCGGGGGCGATGCCTACCGTACGGATATCAGGCCCCCATTCGATGGCCAGGCTGCGCACCAATCCGGTAATTGCCGTCTTGGTCACGTTGTAGGGGAAGCAGCCGGGGATGGAGCTGAAGGCATGGTTGGACGTCATCAGCAGGATGACTCCCTCGCCGTGTTGTGCCAAGTAGGGACGGCACAGTTGGGACAGCCGCCAGTGGGAAGCCAGGTTCAGGTCCAGGTTGTACTGCCATTGCTGTTCGTTGCAGCCGGCCGCTCCTTCAAATACGTTCTGTCCGGCATTCGACACCAGGATATCCAGTCGTCCGAAGGTCCGGATGACTTGTTCCACCAGCGTGGCCAGTTCGTCGGCCACGGAAACGTCCGTCTGCACATAGAGCGGTTCGCCGCCTTCCGTGCGGATCGTGTCCATGAACTCCTTCACACAAGGCGCATCAGGGGTCTTGCGGGCACAGCCTGCCACTTTCGCACCAGCACGGGCAAACTGCCGGGCGACGCCGAGGCCGATACCGGAGCTTACTCCGGTAATCAGCACGACTTTTCCTCTTAAATCTATCTGGAATGACATAGGCATCAGATGTAGAAGTTATCGGGAGCATTTTCGGTAATGCCGGGATGCTTTTCCATTTCCTCTTCCACGAGGTCCACGCCCAGGCCGGGACGGTCGGAGAGGTGCAGATGTCCGTCATACACCATATCGGCGATGGGATGGTCGATGACGGTGTCGCGCCAAGGCACATCGTAGAACATGAACTCCTGACGGAAGAAGTTCGGAACCGATGCGCATACGTGGGCGGAAGCCAGTGTAGAGAGCGGACCGTTGGGATTGTGCGGTGCCAGCAGTACGTTGTAGGCTTCGGCCATGGTGGCCATTCGTTTCATTTCTGAGGGACCTCCGCAACGGGTGATGTCGGGCATGATGACATCGCAGATGTGTCGTTCCAGCACCGGACGGATGGCGAAACGGGTATAGTGGCGTTCGCCTACGCAGATCGACACATCCGAGGGGATGCGCTCGCGCATGGCTCTCAAGGTCTGGGCACTCTCCGGGCCGGCCGGTTCTTCGTACCAGGCAATGTCGAGCTTCGCCAACCGCTCGGCCATCTTCACGGCAATGCGGTAGTTCAGCATGGCGTGTGTCTCGATCATGATGTCCACGTCCGGACCGACAGCTTCGCGCACGGCCTTCGATACGTTGAACGCCAGGTCCTGCTGGGCAGGCGTGAGGGTCAGGTTCGACGACAGGTCCTCACCATAGAAATAGTTGGTATGGGCAAAGGGGTCGAACTTCAGTCCCGTGAATCCCGCCTCGCGCACGATTCTTGCTTCCTGGGCATAGTCGGCTTCGTTGTGGCCGCCCTTCGTGAACCAGTAGTTGGCATAGAGCAGGATGTTCTTGCGATAGGCACCGCCCAGCAGTTCATAACAGGGGGCACCCAGCACCTTGCCTTTCAAGTCGAGCAGGGCCATGTCGATGCCGCTGATGGCACACATGCTGGCTCCGTAGGGACCTACCCAGTTCAGGTCGCGGTAGAGCTTGGTCCAGATAAAGTCCGTCCGCATGGGGTCCAGTCCGATGATGCGCCGGCCGATGTGTTTGGCGGCCTCATAGACGATGGGGCTGCCCGGCCAGTTGGTGGCTTCGCCCACACCCGTATATCCTTCGTCGGTATAAATCTTCAATAATGTCCAATTGTACTTGATGCCTTGCACCAACCACACCTTTACGTCAGTAATTTTCATAATCGTTTATTTTTATAGGTTTACATGATTCCATATTTGTCGAATGCCTCGCGCGAGGGCATTCCTTCCTGTATTTTCTTGAGCACGATGCGTTCTCCGCGTGCCTTTTCGAGTGCACGTGTAAATACTTCTTCCTCAATGGCGCGCGGCACGATGCAGACACCATCGATGTCGCCGATGACCATATCGCCGTCGTTCACCGTCACGCCGTTGATCTCGATGGGAACCCGGTAGTCGATGACCTTTCCGCGCGGTGCCTGGTCCTGTGCGTAAGGTCCGTAGGAGAAACAGGGGAAGTCCAGTTTCAGGATGCCGTTCGTGTCACGGGAATAGCCGTTGACCACGGCACCGGCTGCCTTGCATTGCAGGGCGCGTGCGCTCATCAGTTCTCCCCACAGGGCATAGTCGGGCGACGAGCCGGAACAGATATAGACTTCGTTTTCTTGCAGGTTGTCGAGGGCTTCCAGCATCAGTCCGAAGGGGCGTTGCAGGAGGGGATTGTTGCCGGATCCGGTGTCATTGCCGAGGACATCGGCTTCGAGCACGGTCATGGCACGTCCGGCCACGAACATGTCGTTGCGCAGAGGGCGTATCTGCGGACAGAGAAACTGGCGGGTGTAGCCCATTTTGTCCATGATGTCACCGATGACGGCGGTGTACAGTTCTTCTTTAATAAGGTTGACCAGTTCCTGGTCGTTGTTCCATTCTTTCATTTTTTCAGCAGGTGTTTATAGGTTTTTTGTTATGTGACAAAGTTACGCTATCTTTGCTGGAGAAAGTGGAATCCAACCGCTGTATCAGTTGCGCAATTAGGCAAGAAATCAAGGAAAAAATGTACAAAACGGACATGCTTATCGCGTCATCTCCCGAGGGGTCTTTCCGGTCTGTTGCTTGAAGATACGGGAGAAGTACTGGGGCGACTGGAATCCGCACTGGAAGCTGATTTCCTTGATCGACAGTTCGGTGTTGCGCAGCAGTTCGATGGACTTGTTGATGCGGAGCTGGTTCAGGTAGTCCAGCGGCGTGATTTTCAGGTGCTGGGCAAACAGGATACGCAGGTAGCGTTCGCTGATGTCGCAGTGGCGGGCCACATCGGCTATAGAGATGTTCGATTGGAAATGGTGGCGCAGGTAGGCGATGGACTTCTTCAGCGACTCGTTGGCGCAGATGGGCAGGAAGGCTTCATCCATGTGGCGGTTGATGAGAATCAGCAGTTCGGCATAGTACATCACCACCAAGTGCTGGTAGTAGGGGCTCTTGGCTTCCAGTTCGTTCACGATGCGCTGCACGGTGCGCATGATGCGCACGTTGTTGGTAATCTTGATGAGGCGGTTTTCTTCGCTGAACAGGAAGACGGAGCTGAGGGGATTCCCGTCGTTGTCCGGGCGGTTGAACCGGGTGAAGATTTCAGGAAGAAATTCCAACTGCATGAGGGTACAGCCTTCCGATCCCGCCTCGAATAAATGTTCCACATTCGACGAGATAATCATGATTTCCCCCTCGCGGAACGTGACGCTTTCCTTGTCGAGATGGATGAAGCAGCTTCCTTTCTTGACATAGTTGATTTCGATGCGCAGGTGGCTGTGTGGTCCATAAGTCTCGTTGGGGTAGAAGGAAATAAACCGGAAGACGTCGGCCAGCCGCTTGCTCTGCAGGCCGTCGCAAATGTGCTTGAGGAAGTCCCAAAGGGAAGCATTATCAATAGCTGTTTCCATAGTGTCCAATCTTTTTCTGTATTGTGATGTAAAGGTACGTATAATTTTTGAGGAATGCAAAACAAGAAGGAGGAAAATTCAACAGGAAGAACCATTAGAATCGTGTTAGGAGCCAAAGCTAAGGATGTTGAGATCCATTAGCTTTAACTCCTATACACGATTCAAGTCCTTCGGTATCGGCAGTTTATAAGTGCCTTACTCCATGATTGGTTTCAGTCCATCACGAGTATCGTCAGAATCCCTTGATGGTCTCCAACACATAATCTGAATATGAACCGTCAGCGGCAGTTACCCGGTAGGTACGGTTTGCTGAAAAATCACCGGGAGTACCCAGTTTAGGAGCTCCGTCCAACGGAGTCACAGTCGCCGCATCAGAGATAGATACATACACCCATAATGAACTCAGTCCATCTTGGGTAATCTTCTTTGTGAACATATCATACAGCATCTGTTTGGTGACCGATCCGGAAGGACCACCCTTTTGAACACAATTCACATTATGCGTAAGGGTAGCTTTGAAATGCGTCAAACCACCTTGCTCGGTTTTCTCCAGTGATTTATTAAAAATCACTTCACACACTCTGTCTTTTTGTATTTCTTCGTTCACCGTTCCTTTTTTGATGGTATCATTGTACAGAAAACGATACGAATAATTTACATTCGTCATGTCTTTGTCACTCGAATTCTCCAGTTCCTCCAAATTATGATACAGACAGCTTGAGAATAAGAAAACCGAGAACAGTGCGACCAGTAATCTATTAAAAATTGCTTTCATATTCTATAAACTTTTGATTGTTGTCTTATTCCCATCCGGGATTTTGCTTCACTCCTGATTTCATGCAGAAACTGCGGCTCAAAGGCAATAGATATCGTTTCGGGGTGAATTTGGCCTCTCCGATAACATTGTTATCTTCAAAGAAACTATAGTCCCGGCCATCCCGTGAGATACGGATACCTCTCAACGAACCTGTCAGCTCTGGGATGACAAAGCCATTCGTGACATAGCCGTTGTCCTCAGCTCCTCCGCTCTGGCGCATTCCCCACCGGAGCAATGACCAATAGCGGTCGTTGTTCTCGTACACCATCTCAACATTACGTTCCCGCTTGTACGCCTCGAACAGCGAATCATACCATCCGTTTCCTGATTTGCCTGCCAGATAGTCCTGCGCCTGCTGTTCATTGAATCCTCCATGCTTGACCATTGTCGGAATCATATACCGCTTCGCATTCTCAAAATCGCCTTTCATCAGGTAAGCTTCTGCCATGTTCAAATATGCCTCTCCATATCGTAACACAGAAAAGCAATAATCCAACATCTGCGCTGAGGGTGAGGGTAAGCTAACAATGTGGTCATAATGGTATTTCACCATAGCATATCCAGTAGATGAGTTATAGTTGTCTAAATCACCTGCCAGACATCCATATTCTTCAAAAGCGCCCTCATTGATCTTGCTGTTGGAATTGCTGCAGTTACCATCCCGACGGAAGAAAATGCGGGCCTGCTCATTGAAGTACATACAGCTGTCGTAAAGGACGGTCGTATAGAATCGCAGGTCCCGATGCCTATCACGGCTAAAATACATTTTTTCATCCACATTCACTCCAGTCTGCACATAGGAGGCATCCTCCCAGTACTTCATTTGTCCGTCGGCAACATCCCGAACCAGATAGTCATCCACCAGGTCTTGCGTGGGCCACGATCCTCCATCCATGCCCCAAAAGTTCATGGTGACGGTTATAGGAAAGTGTTCCTTCGCATATTGAGAGATATGGCCAGCGTACCATAATCCCTGATACTGCATAGGTACACTGAACAAGGAGGTGTTTTTGCTGGAACGTTCTACAATCAGGATTTGTTCGGAAGCATCAACGGCCGTTTCATACGAACGGAACAAGTTATAATAAGGACTGAGTTGACTACCGCTCGCATCCAAGCCAATGGCATTTCCGGCAGCTATGACATCATTGTAATAGTTGCTGTCTGATTTGCCTCCATCAACGTAGGCCGCAGCTTGGTTGGCAACCCTCATCAAAAGGGCATTGGCTGCAGCATTGCTGGCACGTCCTCTTTCCGTTGCTTCCGGCGAAGGGAGTACTTTGGCTGCCTCCTTCAAGTCGTTCAGTATGAAATCATACGTCTCACGGATACCCGCACGGGGTATCTGCATATCGTCGTCCAGGGTCAGCACCCGGTCAATGATCTGCAGTCCTCCATATTGTCTTGCGTACAGAAAATAGTGTGCCGCCCGCAGGAACTTCAATTCTCCTACTAATTGCTCCTTGAATGCTTCGGAGAAGAGGGAACTGTTATTGATTTCCTCCATGGCGGTATGGATTCTCCACAAGACATTAAAACTCAGCCATCCGTAATTGTCATCGTTGGTAAGCAACTCAGCACGGTCTCTGGACCAGTAAGAACCATTCAGTGTTCCCGTCATGGCATTCTTTGTGCAACTCTCCGCACGGCAACTATACACCGCGCCGTACGCACCCAACCACAAGTTCTGCTGGAGCACATCCGAATACAGAGAATAGATGTATGACTTGGTCAACTCTTCATTGTTCCATGTGTCGTCGCTGGTGATCTTATCATAAGGTTTGGTATCCAAGAAGTCGGAGCATGATGTCGCTCCTAATGTGGCGATACCCAACAATGCTGCATATAGATATTTTTTCATCACTTGTATCTATTTAATTAATTCGATTATCAAAATCCTAATTGGAGTCCAAATGAGATTGTCCTCATCATCGGATAAGCATATCCATCAAAATTCGAGGCCTCGGGATCGGCGTACTTGACAGAAGGACCTATGGCAAACAAGTTGACACCCGATGCGAATACCGACAATTCTTTCACCCAGTTCTCCTTTTTCAACAGCGCATGCTTAAAGTCATAGGCGATGGTCAGTGACTTCAGCCGGATGTATTGTGCGTCACGTGCCCAGAAATCCGAACTTGCATAGTTGTTGTTCTCGTTCAACGAGAGGTTACCGGGACGCGGGAAGGAGGAATTGGTGTTTTCAGGACTCCAGGTATCCAATTGATAAGCAAAGTCCAGTCTTCTTTCCCCTTCTTGTCCTTGAGCTATATTGCTCATGTATATCTGTCTGCGTCCAGTACCTTGGATGTTTGCCAACAGGCTGAATCCCTTCCATGCCAGTGATATGTCAAAACCATAGACAAAAGTCGGATTCTTGCTGTGTCCATACTTTCTTTGGTCCTGACCGTCAATCTTACCGTCACCGTTCACATCTTCATACCAGAGGTCACCCGGACGCAAATCTCGCGACTTTTCCCGTTTAGGATTGTTCAGAATTTCTTCAGCCGTCTGGTAAATCTGGCTACCGACATATCCCGTGCCCAAATAGTTATAAAGATAGCCTTGGGTTCTGGTATAAGGATTGGATAAAGTCACCTTGTCCTCGTTGGTTTTTGCAGCTATGGCGTGATACCACGTAAAGTTGGCGCCCACTGAGTACTCTAACGTACCAGCCTTGTCCTTATATTTCAAGTATCCATCCAGGCCTTCATTGCGGTCTTCTGCGTCCGACACTATCTGGGGCAGACTATAGCCCAACGGATCGGTGTACTCATAGTTCGGAGAAGCTAAATAACCCTTGGTGCTTTCATAGAACCAGTCAACTGCTCCTTCCAACTTATTGTTCAACGTGGCAAAGTCTATACCTACGTCTGTTTTCCTGCGGGTGTACCATGTCAGGTTCTCACTGGGCGTGACACCTGGAGTGACTGAATTGACAAGTTTCCCACCGATGACATAGGCACTGGAATTGTAATTATAGGTCTGCAGATACGCATAGGCATCGTGACTGGCTCCATTGATACCCAATTCTCCGTAAGAGGCACGTATCTTCAGATAGTCCAGAATCTTGTTTCTTTTCAGGAAATCGAAGAAACCCTCATCCGAAATGGTCCAACCCGCGGAGACAGAGGGGAAGAATCCAAAACGTTTGTTTTTGGGGAAACAGTCCGATCCGTCATAGCGTCCGGCAAATTCAATCATGTACCGGTTGTTAAAGTCGTAGTGCAGACGCCCTACATAGCCCAGAGAGGCTTGTTCGCTTTCACTGTTGCTGGCTGTCACACTCTCGGCATCGCCCTTCTGTAATTGATGAATGACATTGGTATAGAAGGTGTTGGCGTATGCGCTCAACGAATTCCCATGATAATACTGCCGATTGTGTACAAACGTAGCGGCCACATTATGCTTTTCTGCAAACGTATTCTTGTAGTCTACCTTGAAATTGATGTCATACCGATGGTTCTGGTAGGAAGACCGCGTGAGACTAATGTCAGAAGGATTCGGGTAGGTCACATTCCCATCTGCGTCATAATAGGGAGCTGTTTCTATCCAATCCGCCTCATCTTTTGACGTGATATTGTAATTACCATCAAATCCAACACTCAACCCCTTGACCCAAGGAATATTCCAGTTGACATTCATTGTGAGCTGGTTATATACCGTACGCAGCTTGTAATAGCCCGGGCTCTCGATTACCAATGCAGGATTGTCAAACTGATTGGATATGGTGCCATCCGGGTTATAGGCGATTTCAAACGGATTTCTGTCTTTCAGGCGGGAGTAGATAGTATAGGCACTGGCTGCAGGATAATCTTCATCCGTCAATGTCCCGTTGACTCCCATGCCTACCGTAAGTCCAATCTCTTCAAAATTACCCGAGGCATTGATGCGGTAATTGTATCGGTGGTATTGAAGAGCGTCGCCTTTAATGATACCATCCTGCGTCAGATAATTAAGGCTGCTGAACATTTTCACCTTTTCGTTGCCTCCAGTGACAGAAAGGGTATGCTCACTCTGGGCCGCATGGTTCTTGAGGAGTTCTTTTTCCCAGTTTGTATATGAGCCTACATTGGCGGCAATTTCTGCCATCTCCTCGGGAGTCTTAAAACTGTTGATACCATAACCCAAGCCCTGGTATAGTTTATTAATTGCGGTCGCATATTCATAGGCGTCCATTCTTTCCGCAGGATAAGAAGGAGAATTGAAGGCAAAATTCCCCTGGTAGCTGACCCCCAGCTTACCTACAGACCCTTGCTTGGTCTTGACCACCACGACTCCGTTTCCGGCATTCATACCATAAACGGTTGTTGAAGCGGCATCTTTCAAGACAGTCAACGACTCAATATCATTCTTGTTCAACTGCATGAATTGTGCCGAAGTGGATACAAAACCATCGATGACATAGAGGGGAGCACCATTTCCGCGAATAGAGACACTGGCTCCGTTCTGACCCGGTTCTGCCGAGCCTTGCTGTACGATGATACCCGCTACACGACCTTGAAGACTGGATCCCATGTCTGAAAAAGGAACTTCTTTGATCTTAGTATTGTCCACAACGGACACGGCGGTACTGTTCTTTCGGGTACTGGTCGTACCATAACCGACCACAATCACTTCATCCAGAATTTTGTTGTCTTCTTGCAACTTGATGCTCATTACACGATTGGCACCCCGAGGAACCTTTACGGTTGTGGTAGTATATCCAATATAGGATACTTCCAGAATAGCATTGGGGGCTACATCCAACGAGAACTCACCGTTCATATTGGTGACGGTTCCATTTCCGCTTCCCTTTTCCAAAATGGTAGCACCGATAATGGCTTCGTTATTGGTATCTAACACTTTACCACTGACTGTGATTTTCTTTTGTTGCTCTATCTGCGAGAGAGTGTGTTGAACAGCGAATGCATGTTCAGCCACTGTAGGTAAACCTATAATGCTGGCTGCTATGAAAAATTTACCATATTTGCTTGAAAAGTATTTAAAACATTTATTCATGACAATTATTATGTCTAATTTTGTTCGATAATTGTAAGGTTTGAATTGATGACGGCATAGTTACTGCCCCTTTTAAAACAATTTGAGCTTAGATTTCAAGCCAGATAATCTTGCCCATTGTCTGGCTTTTTTCCTTCATTAGCATTAGTTCTTTGATGAATAAAATAGGTTGATTCTCACAATTGCAAAGATAGGGTTTATTCACGATTGCCCCTTGGAAAATGAGAAAGGAAGGTTATAGATTTCGGAAGTCAAAAACATGAAAAAATAGATAAAAAGGAACAGACTCTGAATGGGGAAGTCTGTCCCTTTTCGTACACCACCCTACATAGGCGCATGCTATCCCATTTGTGGCTTCACGGTTGAATTATAACTAAAGGAGGGGCAGACCTCGTTTAGCGTCGTTAACTCGGCGGTATTTTGCAAGAATAGCCGTTGTAAGTGTTTTATAATAGTTGTTGTAGTAGAATTACAACAGCCATTCTTATGGGTTGATAACTGCGGTTTTACCGGCCCACGATTCGCCCCCCAAAACGGCGATGAGCCGCACTTCGCTTTGGGTAAGAGATGGCGTTGAACTGCTGTCCGTCGGCAACTGGTATGTCATTCGTGACAAATCTGTTTTTATAAATGTTATTTCATTAACTGTATCAAATGTGAGGCAACACAAGCATAACCTTTGTCGGTAAAGTGGATATAATCGCCGATGTAAAGTCCATCACGAATCGTTCCATGTTCGTCAAGAAACCAGTCTGTAGGATTGGTGTAACTGACCTGAACTCCGAAGTTATATGTTCCCAGCAGTTTATGAACGCGGTTACACTGTTCACGGGCTGCACTGCCCTGCTCTTTTCCGGAAGGGAAAAGTCCCAACAGGATAATCTTTGAATCAGGGAACTGTTTGCACGCTTCTTCTGTAACGGCAATGATACCTTCAGCCGTATCGTCTGCTGTGTCCTGATCGACTATCAGATTATTGATTCCGATGGCAATCACCACATATTCGGGCGTACAACGGTTGTAGTTTCCGTAGCGGACACGCCAAAGCAAGTTCTGTGTACGGTCGCCCGAGATACCGGCACTCTCCCAGTTCCCCTGTCCTAAAGCGTTGTCCATGGCCTGCTTGCCCAGTTGGTAGTTGACGAGCTTGCGCATGCCGCCCCAGCCTTGTGTAATAGAATTGCCCAGCAACAGCAGTTTCAGTTTACGTCCGTTCAGTGTGGTTTCGATATCCTGTGCTACCGAATGCCACTCCGAGCCTTCCACCCATCCGGCAGCCGAACGGTACTCATTTCCGGGAACGGCATGAGCACAATTGTTGGACCACCGGCCGGTAGCTTTCAGGATGAAACGTACAATCGATTCGGGATTATTCAGTGAATGCGGATGATGGCCGATACCCGGTTTGTGAATTACGGTAATCGGAGCACCGAGACGTTTCATTTCTGCTTCGAAAAGGGCCGTATTCTCTGCCACCGGAACAATGTTGTCTGCATCGCCCACTACGTGTAGCACCTGAATGCCGGCACGTACTATCTTGGCCGCATGATTCAGCGGATTCTTTTTCCAGCGTAAAGCCTGTTCCTCATTCTTAAAGCCGTAGGCTGCCAGCATCCGAGCCATATCCTCGGTCGAACCTGCATAAGCACCTGTTCCCATCGGCCAGCTCTTAACGTCCATAACCGGTGCATCGGCATAAATACAAGCCACTTTATCAGTGTTTTGTGCAGCCCAGTTATAAACAATCAGTCCGCCACGGCTCATACCCTCCAGTACGGCCTTTTCATGAAAACCGTTATTTACCAGGTATTTGTAGAACTTGTTCCAGCGTTTGACTGCCTTATCGGCACCATACAAGTCGGTCACATCGCAATATACCACATGGAAACCTTGCTCCAGCAAGTCGATGTCGGTCTGCGGCTCATGTCCCCAGAAACGCGCCCGCCATATCCAGGGTCTTCCCTGTGCTTCTTTAGCCGGACGTACCACTTTACAAGGAACCCCATCCAACTGGAAATCGTATCCCTGATAGCCGTGAAAATTGAAGGAGGTAGCATTTTCGGGTAGAAAGTCAGCCGGCATCCTTTGAGCTGCATTCAGCAGGTAATCGCCGATTTTACGCGCTATCTCACCCGCACCGATAGAAGACGGATGCAAACGGTCTGGCATAATGACCTGATTCCACTGGTTGCCGAATAGATTATGCAGATTGATGATACCCAGTTCGTTATCATAAGCCAGCTGTTCGACTACCGGATGTACCTTTTCTTCGATAATGCGCGGACTGATGGTGTTCTTTTCGGTAAGGAAGCAACGCACCGGAGTGAGCAGAATCACCTGCGGATGTGAATCCAGCGAGCGGTAGGTATCGATAAGCGTCTGATACTCTTCCATAAAATGCTTTTCGTCTTTCCAGTTTTGGGGTTTGGTGTCGTTGGTTCCCAATTTAATCAGAACAATATCTGGAAGAAAATTCTTTGATTCGCCGTACACCCCTGTACGAACATACGGGAAATCGCCGTCCGACTGCGCCGTTGCTCCGTTCGAGCCGAAATTGCGGACTTCGTAACCGTCGCCCAGGTAATACTGCAACTGAGCGGGATAAGAATTTTTCTCCCGGTTGGAAATACCTGCACCGTACGTGATGCTATTGCCCACGCACGCCACCTTAATTCGTTTTGCCCATAAGCCTGTAGGCAAAATCAACAGACACCAAATACATGCCAAAAAGATTCTTTTCATGGTTCTTGATGAATAAAACAGGTTGATTCTTACGATTGCAAAGATAGTGAAAAATCATCGTTGCCCCTTTGAAAAAAGGAAGGTGAAGGCTGTTGATTACGGAAGCCAAAACGTGAAAAAATGTACAAAAAGGAACCGGCTGGAGAAAGGCTGTCCCTTTTGGTGCATCCTCTGAACCTCTCCCAGGCTGTCCGAGAATTGTATTTCCGCTTTCCCTTTTCCCCTGTCATTTCGAACGAAGTGAGAAATCTGTCCGCACAAAGCGGATGTATCCAGCTGCTTCACTCCGTTCAGCATGACAGTTAGATAGGGGACCCCAAGGTTTTCGGACAGGTCCCCCGTCAAATGACAAAAGTGGAATGGAAGCAAATACATAAAGAGATTGACGGGAATGTGAAGGTTGTAAAAATAGTTATCCCCACTGACAACCTTGAGGTAAGGGCTGGTCGGTGGGGACAACTATTAGTGTTTCAGCAGCGACTGGAGTTCGGTGGCAGACAAGGTCTGCGAAGGATGGAAATCATCCGATTGCATGTAACGGAGCAAGCTGTAGAGCAGCTGGCGCTTTTCTGGGAACTTCTCCTGTTGCTCCATCAGGTCCATGCTGCAGACGACTAACGAACCCTTTTCACACTGGGCCTCGAACAGAGGGGACAGACGACGATTGTTCGCGAAGTTGTCCACACATTCTACCAGCGGTGTCAAGTGATGACAGATGCTGTCGGTAATGAACGGGCTGGATTGCGTCGTGAGGCTCCACCACTGCCAGTCGGTATGCCCGTCGGTGGGGAAGTGGGCAAACGCCGGATGCTCGGGAGCGAGGAGCAGGCCCATGGTGCCGGCTTGTGTCGGGAAGTGGACAGGACTCCAGAACACGGGGACGAACTTGCCCGGCAGTCCGTTGCATTGGGCATACGGAGGATTGAACAACACTTTCTTTCCTGCCCGCAAGGAGGCGAGGGCTTCCTCCAGTCGGCGTGTCACGACAATGTCGGTTCCCGGCAGGCGGAGGTCACAGGGATAGACCCACAGGTTCCAGCTGTTCTTGAATTCCGTAGCGTTGAGGCGGACAGTGAAGACAAGGCGGGAGGCCTGGTCAATAGCCGACAGCGGGCAGGTGACTTTTCCGGTACGGACAACGCCACGGCCGATCGGATGACTGCCCAACGTTCCTGAATGAAGGAGGTTGCCTGCCGTATCTGCCAGCTCCCACACGACTTCCGTGGAAGGCAATTCGTCTCCATAGTTGGCGATTTCAATGTCTGCCTCAAAACGGTCGCTGTTCCTGTAAACAGCCTGGGGAAAACGGGCGAGCGGGACGGTGGGGGAGCAGAATTGTCTGAACTCGTCTGCCCCAATGATGCCTTTGCTTTCCCAAAAGGCATTCAACAGGCCGACCAGTGCCGTTCCCTGTCCCGGAAAATCATGGAGGTCCAGCAGTTGGAAACCACTGATGCCGGGTGTCTTGAGCGCACGCTCTATCTCTTCCTTATACAATAAGCAGGCGAGTTTACCCGAAGCGGTCAGATAGTCGTTTGCCTTGTGCAGCAGTCCCTTTTCCTGCAAGTCGCTACGCACCCCTTTCAGGTTGAGCGGATCCAGTACACCGGTGTATTTCTCAATCTCGCGCAGATCGGGATAGACGGCATATTGTCCGATTTCGTGCGTGACGACAGGTACTGGCATTCCTTCCACCGATGCCGAATAGTCTTTGGAAAAATTCGGGGATTCGGCATTGAAGACGCCCTGTCCGCGCACCCATCCTTTCCGGGTCCATTGGGTGACGAAGTAATCGTCGAGCGCTTCCGGCCAGTCGCCATGTCCACGTTCGAAGGTGAAGGAAGTGGTGGTGTAAAGGTGGCGAGGGTCGGCCTGTTTGACATGCTGCATCAGTTGCTCCAGGCAGGTGAAGTCGGATTGCAGTTCGTTCCCCATGCTCAGGAAGCAGAAAGAGGGATGATTCCCGTATTCTTTCAGGATACGGTCGGCTTCGTCACGGAGGAAGCGGGTCATGGCTTCATCTTCTCCGATGGTGTACGACCATACGGGCAGTTCCACCTGCAGGTAGAATCCTACTTGGTCGGCAGCCTCAAAGGCGGCGGCTGGAGGACACCAGGAGTGGAACCGCAGATGGTTGAGTCCCCATTCGCGGGCGGTGTGGAACAGTTGGAGCCATTCGTCGGTCTGCATGGGCGGACGGCCGGTGAGGGGGAAAATGCAGCATTCCAGTGTTCCGCGCAAGAACAGCGGCTGGCCGTTGATCTGCAGGCGGGCATCCTTGTTGCTGATCTGTCTCATTCCGAACGTGGTCTGACGCTTTGCTTCGTGTCCATCGATCGTGGCGTGGGCGGACAATTCGTACAGGTGAGGATGCAGCTCGTCCCAGAGTCGTGGCTGGTCAATCGGGCATTCCACGTTGATAGGACGGCTGCCGGCTCCTTGCGGGATGGCCGTTTCGACTTCGGCGGCCACCTTCCCGCTTTCCTTTTCGCGGAGGGTGAGGTGTAAGGTTCCCTGTCCGGTAGCAGCGGGACGGTTCAGCTGGACTTTCACGCATACTTTGTTCAGTTCTGCGTTGGGATAGACCTGTAGGTCTGCTATTTCCAGTTGGTCATAGGCCTTTAGCGACAGCTCTCCGAGCAGTCCGTTCCAGATGATTTGGGTATGGTCGGTATAGGCATGTGCCATGTTCGATTCGCCCGTCGAGATGTCATACCGCTTGCGGTTGTCCACCCGTATGGCCAGCGTATGCCGGCCAGGGGTGAGATAGGGTGTCAGATCATATCGGTGGGGCGTGGTGAGACTCTCTTGTGCAGGACCGACGGCCTGTCCGTCCACCCACACTTGAGTCTGCCACAAGGTGCGTTCGAGATGAAGCACGATGTCTTTGCCTTCCCAGTGGGAGGGGATATCGATGGAACGCAGGTACCACGCCGGACCTACATAGCGTACTTTGCGGGTGAGATGCAGCACTTGCGGCTTCTCCAATGAGGGGAGGAGGGTGTTCGGTGTGCCGTAACCCGCCTCGTCCAGGGTGCCGGGCAGGGTTATCTCGTCAGTGAAGCTACGGTTGTACCATTGTTCGTCGATACCTACATCCGTACTGTCAATGGCGAACTGCCAGTTGCCGGCCAGCGAAAGGGTGGTGGCAGGCTCCTTGCAGGCCGGCAGCAGGGCAACTGTGAAGGCAAGGAGCAGTAGAAACAGGTTCTTTTTCATGATGGATCATTGTTTTTGGGGTAAACGATTCGGTTACTTGTTCAACAGTTGCTGGATAGCGGCGTTGGAAGAGGCGGCTTCGGAAGTGCTGTCCGCACCATCGAACAAGGCATCCAGTTCGTAGGCAGAAACGGTGGCCTTCGGCTCGAACCGGTCTGACTGCATGTAGCGGCAGACAGAGCGGAACAACTGTCGGGTGGCGGGACGCTGGTCCATGTCTTTGTCGATGTCAATGGCAGCCACGACCAACCGGCCTTTGCCGACACGCGCTTCAAACAGAATGCCCAGTTTGTGGTTCGTTTCGTAGGAGTCGATGCTCTGCACCATCGGAGTGAGGTTCTTCAGACCATCCAGTTCGAGCGCACGGGAATGGTTCAGGATGTCCCACCACTGCCAGTCGGCATATGAATCGGTGGGGAAATCCGAAAATACGGGATGGGCAGCGTCTATCAGTGTTCCCACAATCATCGGATTCCAATTGAACATGATGGGGTTCCAGAAATGACTGGCGAACTTGGTCTTCCGGCCCGGTGCAGCGTCGGGGACCAGCAGCACATCCTTTCCGGCTTCCAGGTCGTGTTTCACCTGCTCGTTCCACTGACGGGTCACCTGAACAGTCCCGAAGACGGGTTCGTCGGTATCGGGATATACCCAAATGTCCCATTCGTTCTTCACCGTTCCCAGACAAGCCTTCAGGGTGTACTTGCCGGCTTGCCGGATGCCCGACAGTCCGATGGTCACCACTCCCAACGAATCGACGGTCGCCACTTCAATGGGCTTGCCTTTCAGCTGTCCTTCCGACAATGACTTCCCGGTGGCATCCACCAGTTGCCATTGCAGCCGCTGTCCTTGCAGGCGGGTGGCACCGTAATGGTAAATGCCCATTTTGGCCTGCAGCAGCTCGGAAGTGGCAAAGATCCGCTTCGGCAGTCTCGCCAGCAAGACGGTAGGCGCACACGATTCGCGGAATTTCTCCGGAGTGACCAGTCCCTTGCTTTCCCAGAAGGCGTCGAGAATGCCCACGAACGCACTGCCCTGTCCCGGGAAGTCGGCCAGTCCCAGCAGCTGGAAGCCGCCGGAGTTGGCTGTCCGCAGCAACGATTCGTTCACTTCCTTATACTGCAGCACCGTGTGTGCTCCCGTAGCATGGAAGAAGTCATCGGCCTGATGCAACATCCCGTTGCGGGTCAGCCGCTCGCGGAACACTTCCATGTTTCGGGCTTCCACCACACCGGTGTATTTCTTGATTTCCTCGAAGTTGGGATACATGCACCGTTGCCCTGTCTCGTGGGCAATGACTGGCACATCTATGCTCGATGTTGCGCTGCGGTCCCAGTCTGTAGAAGGTTTTCCTTCGTACACCGTAATCCATCCTTTCTGGGTGACGTGCGACACATAGAACTGATCGGCAGCCACATGCGTACGGGCTGTGGAGGCGGAATACAGACGACGGTTGTCATGCGCCTGCGCCTTCTTCACCAGGTCTTCCAGCACGGCGAAGTCCCCTTCGTTCTCATTGCCGTTGCACATCAGGACAAAGGAAGGATGATTGCCGTAGGCATCCAGGATGGCATACATCTCCTTCTCGAAAAAGTCACGGCGGGCAGGGTATTGTCCCACATCCTTTATCCACATGGGCAGTTCTGCCTGAAGGTACATCCCTATTTCGTCGGCGGCCTCGAAAGCCGCTTCGGGCGGGCACCAGGAGTGAAAGCGTACATGGTTCATGCCGTATGACTTGATGGTGGTGAAGATACGTTTCCAGTCGTCCGGGCAGGTGGAAGGGTACCCCGTCAGCGGAAAGACGGCACAGTCAAGCACGCCGCGCAGGTGGATGTCGCGGCCGTTCAGACGCACATGGTGTTTTCCCTGTTCGACAGAGCGCATTCCGAAAGTCACCCGGCGGGCATCCGACTTGCCGCCGGTCTCCACCACCGCCTCCAGTTCATAGAGGAACGGCGAGAATTCATCCCACAGCCGTACGTTCTTTCCCATCGCCAATTCCGTGCAGATGCCCTGGGCGGCAGAGAGGCTGTCCACCAGCAGATCTGAAGCGGCCACCTGCCGCCCGCCTTTCTCGCGGACCGACAGCTGCAGCCGGGCCTGCTGACCCTGGCACAGTCCGTCGATGGCGATGCGGGTCTGGATGCGCCGGCCTTCTACATCGGGATAGACATGGGTCTGCCCGATACGGACGGTTTCCGAAGCCACCAGGGAAATGTCGCCCACAATGCCGTTCCAGTTGGTCTGGGTATATTCTGTCGTCCCGTGGTTCCAATGGTCCATCGGGTATTTCAGCCGGTTGTCCACACAGAGGGTCAGTGTGTGGACACCGGGGGTCAGGAAACGCGACACATCGAACCGGTTGGGGGTCGAGAGGCGTTCGTCTGTCCCGGCCAGTTGTCCGTCTATATACACCGTTGTTTCCCAATGACAGCGTTCCAGGTGCAGCACGATGTGTTTTCCTGTCCACGATGCAGGCACCACCACTTCACGCTGGTACCAGGCCGGTCCCTGGTATTCGAATTTCCGGCTCAGGCGATCCACGTAGCGGGCATTGTTCTTCACGCCTTTTCCCGCCTCGTCGGTCGATCCGGGCAGTACGATGGTTTCTACCAGTTTGTCCAGATACAGTTCCGAGCCCGGTGTTTTCCCAAAGCCTAACGGGTCCAGCTGGAAACGCCAGATGCCCGACAGGTCCATCCGTTGTGGGTTGGCATTCGCGGGCAGGAGGCCGAGCAGACAGCATCCCATCCAAAGGAGGAGTCTTTTTTTCATGATATCTTTGTTCCGCTGGTTACAGAATCCATTTCATGACAGACTGAACCCCCAAATGGTTCCGGTCCATCTTCGCCACTTCCTCCATCAGTTTTTCCGCCTTCTCCGTTTCCTCCAGGCCCCAGTATCCCAATGCCATCATGTACCGGCAATGAAGGGTATTGCGTACCTGCAGGTCGTCTTCCCAGATCAGCAAGTCGGGCAGCGAGACGGCGAAATAGTCCATCCGGACGGTGTCAAACAGGTGGTTCTTCCCGTAGTTCAGCAACTTGTAGAAGTAGCTGCGGGCTTTGTCCTCCTGGTGGAGCTTTCTCAGGCAGAGTCCGGCATAGAAAATCTTGTCGGGCTTGGCATCGTTGTAATACAAGGCAGCCGCCGGTTCGGTCGGACCGTAGGTTCCCTTTTCCCAGCATTCTACGGCATGCTGCTCGTCTCCTTGGGCCTGGTAGGCACAGCCCATCCAATAGTAGAAGTCGTTCTCCTGCGCTCCCTGCAGCTTTCCTTCGCCGAGGTGGTGGGGGTACTCCAGGCATTCGTGCAGCAGCTGCAAGGCCTCCTCGTAGCGTTTCCCTTCCAGCGCTTGCTTGGCCAGTCCGACACGGGCAAACTGGTATTGGGTGGAAACCTTTCCTTCTCCTCCTTCCCAAGGATGGAAGATGTGGCTGTCTAACAGGTTTTTGGCCTCCTCATAACGTCCCAGCTGGTTCAGCAGGGTAATCCGTTCCAGCAGCAGGTCATCGCGCATGGCTATCAGTTCGGGATAACGGTCGAGGTGCTCCAACCGGAACGCATGACTGTATTGCAGGCGTTTGTACAGCTGGTCCAGCTCCATCAGCACACGGGCATCGGTCGGATCCAGCGCAAAGGCTTTCTCCATGCAAGCCACGGCTGTTGCGGACTCGTTGCGCTTGTTGAAGTACCCCAGCGCCAGGTTTCTCCAGACCGTGGGGAACTGGCCGTCTGACGCAGCTGACTGCTCCCACAGTTTCAATGCCTTGTCATACTGCCGCTTGTCGTAATACAGGTTGCCTAAATAATAGGGGGCTTTGGCATCGTCCGGACGCGCTTCCATGGCCGACTGCAAGGCAAGTACTGCCTCCAGGCGGTTCGGGAAGCAATAGTCGGGACTGGATGTGGCGGCCTGCTGTCGGGCCTGTTCCGCACCTTCATCTCCCGACAAGGTCATTGCCCAGGCCATATAATAATAAGTCATCGGGGTGACGGCCCCTTCGGTGACGGCCAGTTTCCATACTGCGATGGCTTCTTCGTAGCAGCCGGCAGCGCAGTAGTCCAGCGCGATTTCATCGTAATTGTTGGCCTCCTTCCGCATCAGTTCCTTCAGCTTTTCCAGTTGGCTATCCTCTCCTGTCATCAGCCAGGATTCGTAGCGGCAACCATAGTTGAAGGGGTCGATGCGTAACGAATCTTCCACCAGAGCGGCTGCCTCTTCCCGACGGTTCATCTTGCGCAACAGGGCCGTCTTCAGTGCCCGGGCCTTATGGTTGTGCCAGTTGCGTATCAGGGAGCGGTCGATTTCATCGAGCGCATCGTCGTAGCGGTGCTGCAGGGTGGAAATCTGTGCGCAGGCCAGGTAACCGGCATCCTGCCAGGCGGCATTCCAGCAGCTCTTGTAGAACCGGTCGTATGCCTCCGACATCCGGCCCTGGTACTTGAGGGCCAGGCCCAGGTTGTACAGCGGTTCCCCGTCGTAGGGATTCGGGTTGCGCTTCTGCAACATCCTGACGGCGGTGGCAAGGTACTGCTCGGCCTTTTCGAAGCATCCCTTCCGGAGATACCACAGTCCCAGCGCATTGTTGTTCCGGATGTCCAGCGGGTCGCGCCGAAGGGCTTCCTCGTAATAGTCGACCGGATTATAGGTGGCATGGCGGTATTGCTCCAGGTGCAGTCCGGTAAGGTACAGTTGTTCGGTCGTGGCAATCTCTTCGGGAAGGCCAGCTGCTTCCGCCGCATCGGGTACCGGCTTCACTTCATCGGGTTCGGCCTGCCAGGACAACAGCTCCTTGCCGTCGGCAACGAAGGTCAGGAGCAGGTGGTTGAACGCCACACCCTCCGTCGGGATGCTTTCATGGAAGACAGCTTCGGGCGACAGTTCCAGTGTCTGGCGGTGGAGGAGGGAGCCGTCGTCTTTCCGCACGGTCAGCTCGACCGTCAGCCGACGGGTAGCCATGACTTTCAGTCGGATGCTGTCCGTTCCGTCTGGCTCGACATTCATCAGCAGGTCCTTCGAGGCATTCTTCACGATGCCCAGCTCTCGGTAGGGCATGAAATACTGCACGAAACTCTTTTCCTCGTAGGGCTGCAGCCAGGTAAAGTCCGGCTGGTTCTCGGTATAGACGCCTGCCATGAGTTCGATGTAGGGGCCGTCCTCATCCGTCAGGTTGCGGTCCCAGGCCTTGCCGAAATCGCCGTTCCCCCATGTCCATTGTTTCTTGCCCGGAGAGATGTGGTGGTTGGCCACATGCAGCATACCTGCCTGAGTGTCATTCTCATAGCCACCTTCAAAATCGAAGCGGCTGTTTACCGCCATATAGCTGGTGGGGACAGGGATATTCTTGTAGTTGGAGATGTCCACTCCTGCCGAGTAGTCAATCTTGTAATACGTGCCCGTAGCGATGGGGAAGCTGCTCACCGCCCGCTTCCCATGGTCGAACACGGCATTGATGTCGGGCGGGAAGACGCTTTGGTAGTGGTCGTTGACTGCTACGGCCGGATTCGCCCACCAGAGAAACGTCTGGGGGACTTCCGTCCGGTTATAGACCACTCCCTTGATTTCCAGATAGGCACATCCCGGTCGCAACGTGAATCCTGCCATGCCCTTCTGGTGGAACATCCGTTCCATTTCGTTGACCCATACGGTGACGCTACCGTCTGCATGTTCTTCGATGGTGGCATCCACCGGCAGGAAGGTGCTGGGACGATGGTGCTGGGGCCAGTTGAATTCGATGCCTCCCGAAATCCAGGGACCGGTCAGTCCGACCAGTGCCGGCTTGATGACCCGGTTGTAATAGATGAAATGGCGTTGACGGATCTTGTCGTAGGCCATCTGTACCCGTCCTCCCAGTTCCGGCAGAATCATGACTTTGATATATTCGTTCTCCAGATAGATGGCCTGGTAGGCCTTGTCTGTCTTTTCGTTGCTGATGGATTCGATGACGGGGTAGGGATAGACCACCCCGCTGCTTCCCTGATAGACTCGTTTCTCCAGGAAAATCGGGTTCTTTTCCGCTTTCCCCACCTCATAGGTGGGAATCACTACAGTTTATTTCCAAGCTTTTACCATTTTCGATGAGTTGTTTTATAGGTTGTTACATGATGATTCGTTGTTGTCCTTGACCAGCTGTTTCTCCAGCTCTTCCAGCGGCTTCCCCTTTGTTTCAGGCAGTGTGCGCCAGAAGAAGGCAAAGCCGGCCGCACAAATGACCGTGTAGATCCAGAACGTGCCGTACGTACCCAGATCGCGGTTCAGGAACGGGAACGAATAGGTCAGCAGGAAGCTGCCGGTCCAAAGCGCGAAGGTGGCGGCTGCTATCGCTACCCCTCTCACCCTGCCGGGGAAGATTTCGGCCAGGAGCACCCAGGTGACGGGGCCTAACGACATGGCGTAGCAGGAGATGGCCAGCACGACGAGCACGACCATGAAGATGCCGCTGACCTGCCAGTAATAACAGGCTCCCAGCAGGAGATAGATGAGGCCCAGTCCTCCGGCTCCTATCAGCATCAGCGTCCGGCGTCCCAGTCGGTCGACGGTATAGATGGCCACGCCGGTGAACACCAGGTTAGCGATTCCCGTTACGACGATATTGATAAACGTGTTGTCCACATTGTAACCCGCACCTTGGAACACTTCCTGTGCGTAGTTGAAGATGACATTCGTGCCGCACCACTGCTGGAAGACGGCCACGATAACCCCCAGTACCAGCACCCGGCGGTAGGGGCGGCTGAACAACAGGGAAAGGCCTCCTTCATGCTGTTCGTTCCGCATCGCCGCAAGGGCCTGAAGCTCTTGTTCGGCATGTCTTTCGCCCCCCACACGGCGGAAGATGGCGGCTGCCTTTTCCTTTTGTCCATGCATGACCAGCCAGCGGGGACTTTCCGGGATGAAAAGGGTCATTACCAAGAAGGCTGCGGCTGGAA
This sequence comes from Phocaeicola plebeius, assembly GCA_022767125.1. Lineage (GTDB taxonomy): Bacteria > Bacteroidota > Bacteroidia > Bacteroidales > Bacteroidaceae > Phocaeicola > Phocaeicola plebeius_C. The sequence goes on along the minus strand of JALEPZ010000101.1, from coordinate 15,304 downwards.
ACGCTTCCGCCCAGAACATCCATCGCCATCCTTCCGCTACGTTCCAATCCGTATCGTCTCCGGCCAGCAGCCAGTTGACCACCTGGGCCGCCAGGATGCCTACCACAATCGCTAACTGGTTCAGCGACACTAAGCGGCCACGAATGGAAGCGGGGGAGATTTCTGCGATATACATGGGGGACAGCCCGGAGGCGATGCCGATGGCGATGCCTCCTACAAACCGTGCCGCCAAAAAACCGGTGAAACTGCTGTAGGCCCCTGTCCCGTAGGCCGACACCAGAAAAATGAAGGCTGCAGCCACCAGCAACGGCTTCCGTCCGTAACGGTCGGCCATGGAACCGGCTGTCAGTGCGCCCAACAGGCATCCGATCAATGCAATGCTCATCGCCCATCCCTGTAGGTTCGGGTCATGCCCGATACCGAAAAATTCTTCGTAGAAGATTTTAGCACCGCCAATTACCACCCAGTCGTATCCGAACAGCAGGCCTCCCATGGCCGAGACGGTGCAGATAAAATAAATAAAACGTTTGTTCAAGTCTTTCATATAACAGCTTTAATGATTACGACTGCAAAATTAGGAGGAATCCCCTGTTGGAAAAATAGACGATATTCTTCTGATGATGGACTTTTTTCTGATGAACGGTTGGACGGTTCCGAAGAATTACATATATTTGCAAAACTATGATAAGACAGAAAGACGGATTCCAAGGCTCGCGCATCCTCGTATTGCCCCAACTGGTGGTCAACCTGCTGGAGAAGGACGAGATGACCGCCGCCTTGCACTTGACAGACATCGGCTATTTCCCCAAGGCTACCAACCATTTCCGGGAAAGGCTGACCCCCATCGACCAGTACGTGTTTATCTATTGTGTCGATGGGAAGGGGTGGTATAAGGTGAACGGAAAGCTCCAGACCGTGCATGCCAACCAGTATTTCATCCTGCCCTCCGGCCAGCCGCACAGCTATGGGACCGATGAACGGCATTCATGGACCATCTACTGGATTCACTTCAAAGGGCACCTGGCTGCCCATTATGCCCGCCATGCCCTGTGCCCTGTCAGCGTCGAGCCCCGGCAGAATTCCCGCATCCAGACCCGGGTGGCCATTTTTGAGGAAATCTTCACTACGTTACAGTCGGGCTATGCAATCGACAACCTGTATTATGCCTCCTCCTTGCTCCATTACTTCTTCGGCTCCCTGCTGAACATCCAGCAGTACAGGGCCGGCAAGCAGGAGGACAGCAACGATGGTAATGCTGTCCAGCAGTCCATCCATTATATGAAAGAGAACCTGGAGAAACGGCTGACATTGGAGGAAATTGCCGGTTATATCGGCTATTCGGTGTCCCACTATTCCATGCTGTTCAAACAAATGACCGGGCACACTCCTCTGGCTTATCTTAATCTGTTGAAAATCCAACAAGCCTGTTACCTGCTGGATGCTACCGATATGAAGGTTAACCAGATCTGTTTCAAAATCGGCATTGACGATTCGTATTATTTCTCCAGGCTGTTCACCAAAATCATGGGCATGTCTCCCCGTAGCTACCGCCAGCAACGGAAAGGGTGATTAGACACCAAGACACAGGGATGCATGAGAACGGAAGGTGTCCGGACATGGCATGGCTGCGTCTTGGTGTCTCAAAGAAAACATTGTTTAGTAACCGTTATTCTGTTTCATGTTCTCGTTGCGGTCCAGTTCGTTTTGCGGAATGGGCAGCAGATACTTGCGCTCGGGAATGAAGGTCCGTTCTTCCAGCACGATGTAGTCTCCGTTCCAGGTCACTTCGCCTGTCTGCGAGTTGACCGATCCGTCACGGCTGCCTCGGGCGGGTCCGTTGAGGACGCTCGGACCGAGGTCCCAACGTTTCAGGTCGAAGTATCTCAACCCTTCGAAGGCCAGTTCCATCCTCCGTTCGTATTTCACTAACTGGTCTGTCAGGATGTCGGCGGCTGGCATCCCTGCCCGTTGCCGTATCAGGTTGAGGTAGCCCAGTGCCTTGTCCTTGTCCTTCCCGGTCTGCAGGGCACATTCGGCGAAGGTGATATAGACTTCTGCCAGGCGGATGACCATGCCGTTGGCGTCGTAGTTGTTGGCGTCGTCTATCGACATCGGATAGATGAACTTCTTGATCAGCAGGCCTCCTCTCGATGCGGCAGCGTTCACATGATAATCGTCGTTGTTGTTGCCGTTGATGGTCTTGTCCAAGGGGTTGTAGATGCGTCCGTTGTAGGGTTGTCCCGGACAGAGTACGATGGCGGTCAGGCGCGGGTCGCGATTGTCGAACGGACGGTTGTCATCGTAACCCGAACCCTCTTCATCCTTGAACTTGCCGTTGCTCATCTGGGCAGCATCAATGAACGGCCACAGCGCGTTCAGTGCCGACCATCCGCCTTCTATGGCAGGCAGATTGAGCTGGGGAATCATGCTGGCATAGTGGTCCTTCATGTATTGCACGTCCAGAATGGATTCTTTGTTGGCATTCTTTGCCGACGGATAGAAAAGGGTTTCGTAGTCGGGGTACAGCTCGTAGCAGCCCATGCCGATGACAGTGGCGGCATCGGCTTGTGCCGCTTCATAGTTGCCCAGGTAGAGCTCGAACCGGCTCTTGAGGGCCAGTGCTGCACCTTTCGTGATGTGACCGCCCGATTGTACCTGGTTCTGTGTGGGGAGGACGGCGGCTACTTCTGTCAGTTCTTTCAGAACAAATTCGGTGACTTCAGCGGCTGGTGTACGGGTCATCTTGGCTTCTTCAGCATCGGAGATGACACTCGTCACCAAAGGAATGTCGCCGTAGAACATCACTTTGTTGTAGTAGTCGTAGGCGCGGAGGAAGCGGACTTCCGCCTTGTAGCGTTCTTTAGTCGTTTCGTCCATTTCCACACCGTCGATTTTCTCCAGGAAGTTGTTGTACTTGCGGATGCGGTCGTAGGTGAACCAGCGGGTCGCACTGCCGTCTACCCACGGAGCTTCATAGCCGGTAGAGGAGGTAGGCAGCAGCTGGCCGTTGCCGATGGGCTGGTACAGATAGTTGAACTGCTCGTAGCCGTTGTCGGTGGCAGCATCCAGAAAAACAATGTTGGTGATGGTTTCCCATCCGTTGTAGCATCCCGTCAGGGCACTGGCTGCATCGGCTTCCGTTTTCCAATACGTGGCATCCGACAACTGGTCAGCAGGAGCGACATTCAGGAAACTGTCTCCACATGAGGTCGACAATAAAGCCATTCCAAACAATGGCAGCAATATTTGTTTTTTCATGATCATAGGTGTTTTGTTTTAAAAAGTAATGTCCAGTCCAAAGGTGTAGATGGCTACTTGTGGGTACGAATAGCCGGCATAGCCGTTGGATACTTCAGGGTCACAGTCCTTCGGGAAGCTGGTGAAGGTCAGTAGGTTCTGTCCGCTGGCGTAGATGCGTGCCCGTTGTATGTGGAGCGGCTCCAGCCATTTCTTGGGGAAGGTGTAGCCCACTTGCAGGTTCTTCAGTCGGAGGTAGCTGGCATCCATGGCAAGGAAGGAGCTCATCACCCGGTTCTGGGATTGCGTGATGAGGACTCTCGGATACTTGCCGTAATGTGTAACGACGCCGTTTTCCACGATGGTGCGGTCGAGGTGGCGCTTGCTGGCATTGGCTCCGTCAATGAATCCCCACATCGTTTCTCGGTCCATCGTGCGGTACACGTCGGCTGCACCTTGGAAGGCTGCCGATACATCGAAGCCCTGGTAGTTGAGGCCGATATTGAAGCCGTAGGTAATGTTCGGGATGGTGTTGCCCAGTACGACACGGTCGTCGGCATTGATGACACCATCGCCGTTCTGGTCCTTGAACTTCAGGTCGCCCGCTTTTACCAGCGACGACTGGGTGGGACTGTTGGCGGCTTCCTCGTCGCTTTCGAAGATACCGATGCACTCGTAGCCGTAGAATGAGTTCCAGGCTTCACCTTCCATCTGGATGTAGTCACCCTTCGAGGGGTTCGAATACTTTTCTACTTTGTTTTTGTTGAAGGCGATGTAACCGTCGAGGTTATAGTTGAATTTGCCGATGGAATATTGATGTCCTATTGAAAACTCGAATCCTTTGTTGCGCATGGCGCCGGCATTGGAAACCGGGGCACTCAGTCCGTAGATATAGGTGACGGGCACCACGGTCAGAATGTTGTCAGTGTAGCGGTTGTAATAGTCGGCAGAGAAGGTCAGTAGGCCGTTACGCATGCCAAAGTCAACGCCGAAATCGAACTCGGTAGTGGTTTCCCAGGTGATGTTCTCGTTGTTGGCGGTGGTCTGTGCGGCTCCGTCGCTGATGCTGCCTCCGAACGGGTAGTTCTTGCCCAGTGTGATGGTGGCGATGTACTGGTAGTCGCTGGTGCGGTGGTTACCCAGCTTGCCCCAGGAAGCTCGCAGCTTCAGGTTGTCCAGCCATTCCACTTTTTTCATGAACGATTCTTCGGAGATTCTCCAGCCGGCAGAGAAGGAGGGGAATACGCCCCAGCGGTGGCCGGCAGCGAACTTGGAAGAACCGTCGGCACGGACATTGGCTTCGAAAAGGTAGCGGCCCGCATAGTCATAGTTCACTCTTCCGAAATACGATCCGATGTTGCTGTCGAGCGAACTTCCGCTGTTCGACCATCCGTCGGTAGAACCGGCATTCAGCTCGGTCAGGGCATTGCTGGGGAAGTTCTTGCGATAGGCGGAAGTGGTATGGTAGCGGTACGCTTCTCTCGATACGCCGGCCATGGACTTGACACCGTGCTTCCCGAAGGTCTTTTCGTAATTGAGCAGGGCTTGCAAGGTGATGGTGGAGGTGCGGGCCCAATAGTCGGAAACGCTGTTCGGACCCTGTACGGAACCGTTGGCGTAGGTAATCTCCAAAATGTGGGTCTTGCCTTCGTCGATGCTGTAGTCGGCACCCATGATTCCCTTCAGGGTCAGCCCGTCCATCAGTTTGATTTCGCCGAACACACTGCCCAGTGCGTGGGTATAGTGCGAAGTGGCTTTCCCGCCTGCCTCAATCCAGGCGATGGGGTTGCCGTCGATGTGTCGTCCGAAGCTGCCGTCCTCGTACTGGTTGACATAGGTGTTGGGGATGCGATTGGCCTGACGGAAGAACTGCGACATGTCGTTGCTGTTGGCATAGGGCGTGGTGGGGACATTGATTTCGCGGTACGAAACACTGCTGCTCACGCCGAAGCTGATGCGGTCGTTGATGTTCGTGTCTATGTTGAACCGCAGGTTGTAGCGGTCGTAGTCCGTGTTTTTGGTCAGGCCTTCCTGGTTGTAGTAACCCAGCGAGACGGCATACCGGGTGGCTTCCGTTCCGCCGTTGATGCTCAGGTTGTGGTTGTGGGTGAAGCCGCTGCCCTGCAGCAGAGCGTCCATCCAGTCGGTATTGGGATAGTTGTAAGGATCGCTGCCGTTTCTGTATTTTTCGATGTCCTCAGTGGAATAGGCAGGAGAGGCCCCCTCGTTCTTCAGACCTTCGTTGTAGAGTTCGGCATATTCGGCTGATGAGAGGTGTTCGGGCAGTTGAATGGCCTGCTGGAACCCCACGTAGCCGTTATAGGTCAAGGTCGGTTTGCCGCTTTTTCCTCGTTTTGTAGTGACCAGAATGACACCGTTGGCGGCACGCGTTCCATAGATGGAGGCAGCTGCCGCATCCTTCAGGACACTGACACTCTCAATGTCGTTCGGATTCACGTCGTCCATCGAGGCTTCCAGTCCATCGACCAACACCATCGGTGCGGCATTGTTCATCGTCCCGACACCGCGGATGCGGATGGAGGTGTTCTCCCGTCCTGGCAGACCGGAAGTTTGAGTGATGGCCACACCCGGCAGTTTGCCTTGCAGCATGGAAGTGACATTGGTGGCCGGTACGCCTGCCAGTTTTTCCTGATCGACACTGCTTACCGAACCGGTGAGGTTGACTTTCTTTTGGGTACCGAAACCGACGATGACCACTTCTTCCAGTGCTTTGGAATCTTCTTCCAGTGTGATGGTCATGTTGCGGCCGCTCACGGTGACTTCTTTGGTGATGTAACCGATATAGGAAACGACGATGGCTTTCTTCTGTACGGTCAGTTCGAACCGGCCGTCAATGTTGGTGATGGTACCGTTGGTGGTACCTTTTTCGAGGAAATTGGCTCCGATAATCGGTTCGCCGTTCTTGTCAACGATTTTTCCCGATATACGGGTGGATTGTTGCAGTGCCTGGGTAGAGGAGGATGAGGCGTTGCTTCCTGTGTTGGTAGTTGCCAGTAGTGGATAACCGTTAATTATGCAGGAAGCCAGCAAAAAATATTTAATATGTGTGTTCATGACAAAGATTATGTCTATTTTTGTTTGTTAATAAAGTTTTTTTTGTTTCGGAAAGCACGTGCGAGGTGCTTGTACTGTTACAGAGATGACTTTGATTTCAAGCCAGATGATATTGCCCATTATCTGGCTTTTTTGCTTTCATAGGCAGTTGTTTTTTTGGGGGTGAATAATTATTTTGTTCGATGGCAAAAGTAGTGAGAAAAAGTTAATAAAGGTCTGCCGGAAGAGGGAGGAAGGTTATCGATTGCGGAAATTGAATCGTAAAAGAATGTACAAAAAGGAAACAACGTATCTCTCAATGGGCAGGAGACGATGAGGCCCCATTTCCCGGCTCTTATCTGTAGGAATAGGCTGCCGGCTGCAACTTGCATCACAAGATAGGGCGAAAGCGTTGGTAGTTACGAAGAAAATGACTACCTTTGCCAGCTCAAAGAACAGAATCATGAAAAGACAAGTGAAAATTGCACCTTCCATGCTGTCGGCCAACTTCGGCCATTTGGAGCAAGACCTGGAAGTGATTAACAACAGCGAGGCTGACTGGTTGCATGTCGATGTGATGGACGGGGTGTTCGTGCCGAACATCTCCTTCGGATTTCCTGTGCTCAAGCATGTGGCACGGATCTCGAAAAAACCGCTGGATGTGCATCTGATGATTGTGCAGCCGGAGAAATTCATCAGTGAATTCAAGGAATTGGGTACCATGATGATGAACGTGCACTACGAAACGTGTCCGCACCTGCACCGAGTCATCCAACAAATCAAGGAAGCAGGGATGAAGGCAGGGGTGACATTGAATCCGGCTACTCCCGTTTCGGCAGTGGTGGATGTACTGGAGGATGTGGACATGGTACTTCTGATGAGCGTGAACCCGGGTTTCGGGGGACAGAAGTTCATTTCGCATACGTTGGATAAGGTACGCGATTTGCGGGAACGGATCGACAAGTGTGGAGCGGATGTCCTGCTCGAAGTAGACGGAGGGGTCAATCTGGAAACGGGGGCGCAGCTCGTGGAGGCCGGCGCCGATGTGCTGGTGGCAGGCAATGCTGTCTTCAAGGCACCCGACATGGCGGAAATGATCCATCTGCTGAAGAACCTGTAACCGGGAATGGTGGTGGAAGACGCTACGCTGAATTTCTGGCGATATCCTATATTCCGGCTGGCCTGCGCTTTGGCCACCGGAATTTTTTTTGCCGATACCTTCCTCTACGGGAAGGAGGCGTTGCCGTGGCTGTATGCCGCTTTCGCACTGGCCGTGGGTGGGGCTTTGGGCGGCCATTTCCTGCGTCGTAGGGGGTGCTCCGTATTGTTTGGCGGATGCGTGGCGTTGGCTTTCGCGTTGCTGGGGGCTGTCTTGCTGCAACGGCAGCAGCGACAGGTTGCCTATGACTGGCCCCTGCACGAAGCGGTCTGGCGGGGCGAGGTGAAGGAAGTGCCCCACTGGGGAAAGAAGACATGGCAGGCGGTGGTAGAGGTGGAGGCTGTCTGCGGCGGCACGTCCGACTGTTGGCTTCCGGTCGGCCGGTCGGTCCGCTTGTATTGGATGCCCGATTCGCTGCAGGAGCCGCTGGCCTGTGGCGACCGCTTCTGTTTCCGTGCCCGGCTGGAACGGCCCTCTGCCCATGAGCTGACGGGGTTCGACTACGGCCGCTACCTGGAACGAAAAGGACTGGCCGCTACTGGAATCGTTTATGCCGGAAACTGGCGGAAAGTGGGGCAGGCAGAACGGATGGGTCTGCAGCAACGGCTGTGGAAGCTGCGTGACAGCTGGCTGTCGAGGCTGCACAGCGAAGGACTGGATGGGGATGCTCTGGCGGTAGTGGCGGCCCTGACGGTAGGGGAGAAGCGGGAACTGAGCCCGGCGCTGAAAGCGACCTACAGTGCGGCGGGGGCCAGCCATATCTTGGCCCTGTCGGGGATGCATGTAGGTATTCTGGCAGCCTTGCTGCTGGCGCTCAGTTACCCCCTGCGGTGGGTAAGGGGTGGCCGTCTGCTGCAGTCGTTGTGTGTCGTGGCTGCCTTGTGGGGCTTTGCCGCCCTGTCCGGAGGCAGTGTGTCGGCCGTTAGGGCCGTTACCCTCTTTACCCTCTATGTGCTGGCGGCCTGTTTTACCGAGGGACGCTATTCGGGCATGTACGGACTTTCGCTGGCCGTATTCCTGATGTTACTGTGCCGTCCGGCGTGGCTGTTCGATGTCGGGTTCCAGCTGTCGGTAGCGGCCGTGGCCTTTCTCTTGCTTCTCCAACCCTTTCTGTGGCAATGGACCCGGCGGGCTCCCTGGGGACTGCGTCAGGCGCTGCGGCTGATGGGAATGTCGGTGGCGGCCCAGTGGGGGACTTTGCCTTTCATCTTGTATTATTTCGGCACTTTCCCGGTTTGTTTCCTGCTGGCCAATCTGCTGGTCGTTCCGTTGGCCACCGTCTTGTTGTGGCTGTCGGTCGCTTTGCTGGCCGTTTCCGCTTGGGCTCCTGCTTTCCGTTTGGGGGTGTGGGGCCTGCAGGAAGTGGCCGGCGGAATGAATGCCCTGATGGAGGGCATCAGCCAGTGGGAGGGGAGCCAGCTGACACAGTGCTATGTGTCCGGCCTGCAGGGTTTCTTGCTCTTTGTCGCCCTGAGCTCGGCTGTGGGCTGGCTGTATGTCCGTCGGCCCGGAGGGGTGATGCTGTTCCTGCTGGCCTGTGTCGGCCTGGCGGCAACAGGAGTGGCAGGCCGCCTTTCCCCCCAACCGCCTACCGTCCATCTCTACGACGGATCGGTCTGTGTGAAGCAGGGGCGCGACTGGCGCAGATTGTCAGATGAACACCCTATATATAATGTAGGCGGTTGCCGCGTGGCGGTGGTCGACGATGGACGATGGGAGCAACGGGTAAATACGGGCGAGCGGCTGCAGCTGGATTACCTGTATATCTGCCGCGGGTTCCGAGGCCGTCTGCGTTCCCTGTCTGGCCTGTTCGAGGTGAAGCAGGTGGTGCTCGACGATGCCCTGTCGTCCGGACTGTCGGAACGCCTTCGCCGGGAATGCCGGGAGTCAGGAACACCTTTTATTGACCTGACCGGCAAAGGTTCTTGGCGAATTGTGCCGTTGAATGAGAAATAAGTTGTACTTTTGTCCCTAAAATTAATTGGAATATATAGAATATGTTAGAAAAAGTGATCCTTCCGTCCAATGTCGAAAAAGCCGGCAAGCTCTTCGACAATGCCGAGAAAATAGTGATTGTGACGCATGTCTCGCCCGACGGGGATGCCATCGGCTCTTCCCTCGGACTGCTTCATTTCCTCGAGACACAGGGCAAGAACGTCCATGTGGTGGTGCCCAATGCCTTTCCGGATTTCTTGCGCTGGATGCCCGGAGCCAAAGACATTGTGCGCTACGACCGCTACACGGATTTTGCCAACCAGCTGATTGCGGAGGCCGACCTGATCTGCTGTCTCGACTTCAACGTGCTGAGCCGTATCGATGCAGTGGCCCGTCCTGTAGAGGCGGCCGGGTGCAAGAAACTGATGGTGGACCATCATCTCTATCCGGGTGACTTCTGCGATGTCATCATCTCGCATCCCCAGATTTCTTCCACCTCCGAACTGGTGTTCCGCCTCATCTGCCGGCTGGGGTATTTCGAGGACATTACCCTGGAAGGGGCACAATGCATCTATACCGGCATGATGACCGATACAGGCGGTTTCACCTACAACTCGAACGACCGTCAGATTTATTTCATCATCAGTGAACTGATCTCGAAGGGCATCGACAAGGATGAAATCTACCGCAAGGTGTTCAATACCTACTCCGAGGGGCGGCTGCGCCTGATGGGCTACGTGCTCTACGAGAAGATGCAGGTCTATCCCCAGTTCCGTTCGGCCCTGATTTGCCTCACCAAGGCAGAGCAGTCGAAGTTCCACTATGTGAAAGGCGATACGGAAGGTTTTGTCAATATCCCCCTGCAGATGAAGGGCGTCTGTTTTTCCGCCTTCCTGCGTGAAGACACCGAGAAGCCGATGGTCAAGGTGTCGCTGCGTTCGGTGGGGGCGTTCCCTTGCAACCAGGTGGCAGCCGAGTTTTTCAATGGTGGCGGTCATCTCAATGCCTCGGGCGGTGAATTCTACGGCACCATGGACGAAGCGATAGAGGTCTTCAAGCGGGCGTTGATCCACTACGAGGAAAAACTGTTAAAAAATTAGTTATTCATGGATGATTTCCATGAAAAAGGGAAAGTGAACCAAAGCATTTTATTACTTTTGCCCAATAAATCATTCCAATAACCAAAGCAATGAAAGAAACGAAGTATATAGCGATGCTTTTCCTGCTTGTAGCTGCTGTTCTGCAGAGCTGCAACAACGGAAAGACCTATGCCGAGATGAAGGAGGAAGAGGCCGATGCCATCAATGCGTTTATTCTGGAGAATGACATCAAGGTCATTTCGGAAAAAGAATTCTATGATCAGGATACCCTGACGAAAGAGAACGAGTATGTGCTGTTCGAGGAGTCGGGGGTCTATATGAATATCCTGCAGCGCGGAAAGGCCGAAACCCGTCTGTCCGACGGTTATTACCAGCTGTTGTCCCGCTTTGTGGAGGTGGCCATCCAGGAACGGTCGGACCTGTTCACGAAGGGCGACACCCTGTTGGCGAACATGCACATCGTCAACTCGACCTACCTCTCGCAGCCCGAGGAATACAAGGTGACGGTAAGCAACAATACCTATTCGGGCACCTTCCAGGGCTATTCGCTGATGTACAGCTACTACCAGAGTGCTTCCGTGCCGACCGGCTGGCTGCTGCCTCTCAAGTACCTGCGTCCCCAGCGTACGCAGTCGGCAGAGGACGTAGCCCGGGTGCGCCTCATCGTCCCGCACAGCCAGGGCACCTACCAGGCATCCCAGTACGTATATCCTGCCTATTATGAGATAACATATAACCTTGGTAAATAATTAACTTATTATGACATTAATTAAATCTATTTCCGGTATTCGCGGTACTATTGGAGGACATGCGGGCGACGGTTTGAACCCGCTTGACATTGTGAAGTTCACTTCGGCCTATGCTACGCTGATTCGTAAGACAACCAGTATCCAGTCGAACAAGATTGTGGTAGGCCGTGACGCCCGTATCTCGGGCGAGATGGTCAAGAACGTGGTGTGTGGCACCCTGATGGGAATGGGCTTCGATGTGGTGAACATCGGTTTGGCTTCCACTCCTACTACCGAATTGGCTGTGACCATGGAAGGGGCCTGTGGCGGCATCATTCTGACGGCCAGTCACAACCCGCGGCAGTGGAACGCCTTGAAACTGCTCAATGAACACGGTGAGTTCCTGAATGCAGCCGAAGGCAATGAAGTATTGCGCATTGCGGCTGCAGAGGCTTTCGAATATGCCGACATCGACCATATTGGAAAGTATCGTGAAGACGATTCCTTCAACCAGCGTCACATCGACAGTGTGCTGGCTCTGAAGCTGGTGGATGTGGAAGCTATCCGCCGTGCCAATTTCCGTGTGGCCATCGACTGTGTGAACTCTGTCGGCGGTATCATCCTTCCGCAGCTGCTCGAACAGCTGGGGGTACAGCATGTGGAGAAACTCTATTGCGAACCGACGGGTGACTTCCAGCACAACCCGGAACCGCTGGAGAAGAACCTCGGCGACATCATGAGCCTGATGAAGAAGGGTGAGAATGACGTGGCTTTCGTGGTCGACCCGGATGTGGACCGTCTGGCACTGATCTGTGAAGACGGAAAAATGTACGGTGAAGAATATACATTGGTGACGGTGGCCGACTATGTGCTGAAGCACACACCGGGCAATACCGTGTCTAATCTCAGTTCCACCCGTGCCTTGCGCGACGTGACCCGCAAATACGGTCAGGAATACTTTGCGTCGGCAGTCGGTGAAGTGAACGTGACGACCAAGATGAAGGCTGTACAGGCTGTCATCGGCGGTGAAGGCAACGGCGGGGTCATCTATCCCGAATCGCACTATGGCCGTGATGCCCTGGTAGGTATTGCCCTGTTCCTGAGCCATCTGGCCCACGAAGGCAAGAAGGTGAGCGAACTGCGGGCTTCTTACCCCAACTATTGCATCGCTAAGAACCGCATCGACCTGACTCCTGATACGGATGTAGACGCTATTCTCTTGAAGGTGAAGGAACTGTATAAGAATGAGGAGATCAATGACATCGATGGTGTGAAGATTGACTTCCCCGACAAATGGGTTCACCTGCGCAAGAGTAACACCGAACCGATCATTCGCGTGTACTCAGAAGCGGCTACGATGGAAGCGGCAGACGAACTCGGCAAGCAGATTATGGACATCGTCTACAGTCTCGCCAAGTAATCACTGACGCACTGTAACGCTGATATACATCATCCTGGATACTCGCGGAGAGCTGACATCCCACAAGCCTCCTTCGCTACTATCCAGGATGATTTTTTAGGGTCTCCGTCCTTCATTCGTCGTTCACAAACATCATATCACTCATGATGCCATCCGAGATAAAAATGCCATTTTCCGTGAGTCGAAGCCGGTCATTGCTGATTTCAAGCGTACCCTGCTCCAAGTACGGACGAGCCATTTGCAGACAATAGTCAGCCAGCTCCTTGCCGAACTCCTGGCGCAGGCAGGACAAGGAAATGCCCCGGCGGGTCCGCATGGCAGTCACGATACGGTCGTTGTAACGGGTGGCCAGATCCAGTTCTTCACGTTCTGCGTCTGGAACACCTTTCTGCATGCCCTGTATGTACCGGTCAATCGAAGCCACGTTCCATTGGCGGGAAGTTCCGTCGAACGAATGGGCGGCCGCTCCACAACCCAGGTAAGGAGTCCCGTCCCAATAACTGGAGTTGTGGCGGGAAGGGTATCCGGGCCGGCAGAAGTTGGAGATTTCATACTGTTCGTAGCCGTTCTCCCGAAGCCGGTGGATAAGCTGTTTGAACAGACGCAGACTCAGTTCCTCGTCCGCTTCGCTGACACGATGCTGCTCGCGCAGTTGCCAGAGGGCCGTACCTTCTTCGTAGATGAGGTGGTAGGCCGATATATGTTCCGGCCGTAGCTCCAGCGCCTGCTGCAGGTCGGCCTCCCACCGCTCCTGCGTTTCTCCCGGCAGCCCATACATCAGGTCGATGCTGAGGTTGCCGAATCCCGCTTGTCGGCAGCGATGGAACGCCGCTATGGCCTGGGTGGCCGTATGTCGTCGGCGGAGCAGACGGAGTGTCTCCTCATGGAAAGTCTGGATTCCCATGCTCAAGCGGTTGAAAGGCAGGGCGGAGAGCGATTCCAGGTACGCTTCCGTCAGGTCGTCCGGATTCGCCTCCAGCGTGATTTCTGCAGAAGGGCAGACCTCGTAGTGAGTATAAATCGTATCGAAGATACGTTGGAAATCCGTAGCCGCCAGTTGGGAAGGAGTGCCTCCTCCGAAATAGACGGTAGCGATAGCCCTTCCGTCCAGGTACTCTTTCCTCATCACCAGTTCCTGGCACAAGGCCTCTACATACGCCGCCTTCTTCCCGCTGTCGGTCGACGAGAAGAAGTCGCAATAGATACACCGCCGTTGGCAAAAAGGAATATGAAGATAGATGCCGGCAGTGGCAGTAGCCGTCCGGCAAAGTTCAAGTCCGTTCATTCTTTTGGAGATTAGTCGTTATCTGTTTCCAGACCTGTCGTTGCGCCGACAACAGTCCGGGCGAAAGCGGCTCGTCCGCCAGCAGTTCCAGTCCGCTTTTCAGCTCCTCCATCAGTTCCGGATAGTTCCGGCATTGCTCGTATGCCAGTTTCATGCACAGCGCCCGTACCCCATACGATTCCGTGCACGACGTCATCTTCCGAAGGCAGAAGTCCAGGAAGTCCGTACGGAAGCGCGTCGGTCCGAACGGCTGTCTGTACAGCAGAACCAGCAGCAGACGCCGCTTGGTCGTATTCGTTTCTGCCAGCACCCGGTCTATCAGGTCATCATGCTTGGCATAAAGCCACCGGTTGTCGTCAAGGGCGAAATGAGTGAACACCCACAGGGCATTCGACGCTATGCGAGTGTCCGCATCGGATATCCATTCATACAGTTCCTCCTTCCGTCTGTCGTTGTCTGCTCCTTGGGCCAGGAAACACAGTTCATGGATATCGTCCATACCCAGTTTCCGGTCCAGTTGTTTTCTCCAGTCCATAACATCTTTGTGTCGCAATATCCGCCAACTTCTCAGTGCCACCTCCGTACGGAACTTTTCCCCGATGTCCCCCCAGCGAGAAGTCCCACAATCTTCTTCTCTCCCTCCAACAGGTTGTTGAGGAAGTCGATGAGCAATGCTTTCGAGAACTCCTGTCCGAATAGGCGCTTGAATCCGATGTCGGTGAATGGGTTGAGGTATTTGGCCATACTTACCAAGTTTAAATTTTAGTTGGGTCAAAAATAGGGAATAATCCTGACTTTTCCAAACGTTTCGCAGAATTTGATGGCAGGGGGACGGACCGAAACGAGGAAGAACTCCTCATACTGTTTCACATGCTTTTCCTGCTGTTTTTTTGCAGATACCTTCATAGCCCGATGCAGGTACCTGCGTTGGTCATCGAAGGTACCTTCGTGGGCACATGCAGATACCTTCATGACTTTGACTGATTTTACTTCACAGATTATTTGTTAGTTTACTGTTTTACTTCACTTACTCTGCAATGTCTTCCTAAGACGCTTTACAATGTCGTTCAGATGTTACTAAATCAGTACACAGGTGCAAAGATAGTTATATTTTCGGCTCCTGCAAAAATCCATGAAAAACACTGCGGAGGAAGCCTTGCAGCTGGAGGCGCAAAGCCTCCATTGAGCTTTCAATGTACATGAATCGACTCCCTCATCCTTCTCGGTGGTAACATGTCCATATTGCTTCTATGTGGCCTTTTGTTATTGTAGAACTCAATGATGTCTGTCATCAACAATCTTGCTTCTTCAAGGTCATGAGGACGTTTCATTTTATAAAGCCATTCCTGCTTGATGATGCCGTTCACGCGTTCTGCTATGGCATTG
>JALEPZ010000095.1 GCA_022767125.1 Phocaeicola plebeius | reverse complement strand
ATAGTTGGCAGAAAAGTAGTACTTCATCTTCTCGCTACCGCCCGTTACACTCAGCGTGTGCTCCTGCGAGAATGAGTTACCGAAATGTTCCTTCAACCAGTCGGTATTGCCCACGGGTAGAATATCAGTAGAATCCCATACTTCCCAGCGATTGTTGGTGTTCTTGAACATCGTCTGTGCATTGGGGTTGGACTGGGCATCCTTGATCTGCTGTAGCTTGCTGTCCGAGAACCAGATACCACCGCCCGAATTAACCTGTGCGGCATTCATGTAGTTGGCCCAGGTATAGGAGTCCATCATCTCCGGCATGTTCAGCGGAGAGTTGAAGCGGAAGCTATTGTTGTAGTTGATGGTGGTCTTGCCTTCCTTACCGCTCTTGGTCGTCACCAAGATGACACCACCCGCTGCACGCGAACCATAGATAGAGGAAGCAGACGCATCTTTCAATACAGAAATGTTATCGATATCCTGCGGATTCAAGGCATTCAGGTCGCCCTCCATTCCGTCAATCAACACCAAGGGAGAAACCGAGGAGCCGGCACCGATGGTACCTGTACCACGGATATTGAAGCTCTTGTTAGAGTTCAAGGCACCACCTCCCGAACCGGTCGAGAAGTTCATACCGGCCACTGCACCTTGCAGGGCATCCACTACTGAGTTGACAGGGCGGGCAGAGATGGCTTTCGAATCGACGGTAGAAACGGCACCGGTCAGGTTCACCTTCTTCTGGGTACCGAAGCCGACGACAACCACTTCTTCCAAGGTCTGGGTATCATCCTTCAGCGTCACGTTGATGGGCTGTCCGTTCCATACCACTTCCTGAGTGATATAACCTACAAAGGAAATCTGGATGATGTCACCTTTCTTCACATTGGAGAGACTGAAGTCTCCGTCCAGTCCTGTAATGGTACCGTTCGTGGTTCCCTTGACGACAACAGATGCACCAATGACGGTTTCACCTGTTGAATCGAGTACCACACCTGTACAAGTACCGTTCTGCTGGGCAATCATTGCCCCAGAAGCTGGATTCGGCGATGCTGCATTCACATTGCCTGCGGCCATTGCTGACAGAAGCAGCAAAAAGGCCCCTACTGGTCTTGATTTCTTTAGCATAATTTTTAAGGTTTTACGTCCTAAGTTCCCGCAGAACTTAGGACAATGTTTCATACAGTATTAGTTTGTTGGAGCAAATATAGAGATTATTTGCAAAACTACAACCAAAAACAGCAGAAAAATGTTTCTTATAGGAAATATATACTACTAAACAAGACTATTATTATAGTATTTTAGGAATAGTTCTGCGGGAACTGAGACTTTTTCCATATCTCCTTCCCTTTGTTTTGTTTCTTCCGTTATACACGAAATTCAAGAACGAGCATGCTGCTGAAACATTTAATTTCAAAGAGCGCTTAGTGAATAGGACATGGATGCCGACGCAAGTGAGCACATGTCCACAAACTGGGTTACAGAGAGGACCAAGATGTAATCGTTCCTTGATTTCAGATAGCTGGAGGCGACAAACGTAAGGAAACCCTTGCGTACCTCGTTGTTGGGGTAATCGGAATGAGGTAAGTGGAAGTGCCCGTAGCAAACCAGTAATCGCGCAGCATCTTCCTGTCGAAGACCTTCAGCCTGCTGAAGGTCTTCTATTTTGATGTTTTAAGCATATTGGTGTCTGATAAGCATATTCAAAACCTTATACTATGGTGCGATCAATATGTTGAATAAGCCTATGCTCCTTCCACTTATTTCACTTCAAATTTTCCAAATAACCGGATATCTTCTGATGAGCTACCTGCCATCACAGTAAATATGCCTGGTTCCACTACGAAATGGTTATCTCTGTTCCAGATTCCCAAATCTTGCGGTGTTAGGGTGAAATGCACCTCTTTCTCCTCGCCGGGTTGCAAATGGATGCGTTCGAAACCACGCAAGACCTTGACATAAGTAGTGACGGAACTTTGCTCATCATGGAGATAAAGCTGTACCACTTCGTCACCTGCCATATTGCCTGTATTCTTTATTTTGCAACTCACTTCCGTATGGCCCTGAACCCCGATGACGGGCGAAGAAATCTTCAGGTCGGAGTAGGCAAAGGTAGTGTAGCTCAGACCATAGCCGAAAGGATATAAGGCGTGCGCCACACGAATAAAGCCATCGGTATCGGAACCGGGCTTGAAGGGGAAAGCAAAAGGTATCTGACCGACAGATTTCGGGAATGTAACCGCCAGTTTTCCACCGGGATTATAATCGCCAAAAAGAACTTTGGCAACAGCATCACCCATAAACTCGCCCGGAAACCAAGCATGAACGATGGCTGGTACATGCTTCTCTGCCCAGTTGATAGAAGCGGCACGACCATCAACCATGACCAAGACTATAGGTTTGCCTGTGGCATAGACAGCTTGTAATAGCTGTTGTTGGCGACCGCAAAGGTCAAGACTGGTACGGGAATACTCCTCACGCACCGTCTTTTCGTTACCACCCAACACCATGATGACAACATCCGATTGTTGTGCCAAGGCAACAGCCTCGTCCTGCATCCGTTGTTCGTTAAAGTCCAACGGAATATCATACAGTTCGCTTTCCGGAAAATAGGGGTCAATAATGTCGGCTCCTTTGGCATAACGCACATCCGCTTGAGGGAGAAACGCTTGAATGCCTTTGTAAATACTCTTGATAGGAGCGTTGGCAGGCCCGTAACGACAAATCAAGTTGCTGGTTTCATCTGCGTTGGGACCAATGACCGCTACCCGTTTTATCTCTTTGGAAAGTGGCAACAGATTATCCTGGTTTTTCAGTAGAACGATGGATTCCAATGCGGCACGGAGGGAAACCTCCTGATGCTCTTGGCTGTGTACAATGTTTGTCACCATTTTGGGATTACCTTTATAGGGATTGTCGAAAAGCCCCAACTCGAATTTGACACGCAATACATCCCTGACACGGCTGTTCAAGGTCTGCTCCGACACCCACCCTCTATGGATGGCTTCCCGCAAAGGCAAGATGAAATCTTCCGGTGCGGTAAAGTTGGTGCGCACATTCAATCCGGCATTGATAACCATTGCAGCACCTTCCACGGCATCGGCTGCCACTTTATGCTTGCTGTACATGAATTCCACCGCTTCGCTGTCTGATACAACATACCCCCGAAAGCCCCATTCCTGACGTAAAATTTCGGTCAGGAAATGATAACTGCCAGTAATGGGTATGCCGTCATAGTCATTATAAGAACTCATGATACCCTTTACTCCGGCCTCACATACCGCTTTACGGAATGGCTCCAGATAGAGGGTACGCATCTCACGCGGTGCCACGTGCGGGTCGGTACGGGTCTGACCGTCACGCCCGCCTACGGGAACACTATAGACGGCAAAATGTTTGGGCGTGGAGACAAGTCCCCGTTCCTGCAGGCCTTGAATCATCTGCTTGCCCAATTCGCCCACCAAATAGGGGTCTTCGCCATAACATTCCACCACACGTCCCCAGCGTGGATCTTGCGCGATGTCCAGCAACGGGGCATAGATATTGGTGTATCCCAAGGCATTGGCCTCTTCGGCGGTAACACGGGCTATTTCGCGGATAAGCTCCTTGTCCCATGTGCTTCCTTGTCCGCATTGTGCCGGGAACATGGTGGCACGGTCATGGTTCAATCCACGAATACCTTCGTTGGTAAAGTCCACGGGAATGCCGAGGCGAGTCTCCTCCACAAACCAACGCTGGATGGCTTGTCGGTTTTCTAGGCTGTGGATATATGGATACGAAAGAGAAGAGCCGAAAGTTCCTAGTCCGTTCGCCTGTTCATCCATGTTGGCGATGCCGTCCTTCCAAATCTCGTTCTTCCACTGCGGGGTGGGCAGCGAATCCTTCAGCACCCGCCCGGAGCCGTAGAGGGTGGCGAGCTGGCAGGTCTTCTCCTCCAGGTTCATCTGCGAAAGCAGGTCGTTGACGCGGGCGTCAATCGGAGCATTGGGGTTTTCAAACACATCCATCACCCCGTTCTTGTTGAAGTCAATCCAGCCTTTCCGGTAAATATCACCGGATTTGGCCTGAGCAGTTTGTACAGTTTGTGCTGCCAGACAGGTAACCAGGGCGGTACATAGAATTAAGTTCCTTTTCTTCATAATACGTATTTTATGCTTACAGTTCAAAGTTTCCCACCCCCCCCAATAAAGAGAGTGGAAAGCAACAGTCATTCAAATTTTCTTCGAAAATTAGAGGTACCAATCAGCTTAATTTACAATGGAAAATATGAATACTGTTATAGATGCAAAAATAGGCAATTTGAACGAACTTACCAAGGTCTTATCCATTAAAGGACAAGCTCAAGAGCAACTTCATGTCTCAGCCAAAATGCAACCCGAGGACTCATCATACATGTGAGGCACGTTTGCCCTGTTTGAATTCAGTAGGTGTTACACCAAACTGCGCTTGGAAACTCTTGCTGAAGTAGCTGGTGGAAGAGAAGCCTACCTGCCAGCAGACTTCGCTGACCGGCAGATTGCCCTGAGCCAACAAGGCGGCAGCCCGCTTCAGGCGTACGAGGCGGATGAAGTCGTTCGGCGTCATCCCTACCAGTGCTTTGATTTTGGTGAAGAGAGCGGTGCGCGACACACCCACTTCGCGGGCCAACTCATCCACCGAGAAAGTACCATCGGTCAGGCGCCTCTCTATCACTGCATTCACCTCTTGGATAAAGTCTCGGTCCAGGCGGTTGTGAGAAGGCAGCTCCACAGCGGCCAAGGGCTCTGCCCGGTAGAGAGCACGCAACTGTTCGCGGCTACGCAAAAAGGCGGCGATTTGTGCCCGAATCACTTCTGTAGAGAAGGGTTTGGGCAGGTAGAGGTCGGCTCCGCTTTCCAATCCTTCCACATGCGCATCGTCGCCGATTTTGGCGGTGAGCAACACCACCGGAACATGGCTGGTGGATAGAGCTCCTTTCATCTTCCGGCAGAGTTCGAGCCCATTCATGACGGGCATCATCACATCGCTCACCACCAGGTCGGGAATCCGGCTTTGCATCCGTTGCCACGCTACTTGTCCGTTTTCGGCACACTCCACTTCGTAGGCAGGCTGGAGGACACTCTGCAAGAAGTTGCGCATGTCGGGGTTATCATCTACCACCAGGAGATGAGGAGCTGACGCATTCTGGCACGCTGCTCCGTCTTTGGCGGTGTCTGCTTGCGGTTCATCTCCTTCGAGAGTCGTGAAAGGTCGTACAGCCGAGATACTTTTTGTCTCTGTAGTGTCGTCGGTTGTTTCGGCCGTTGGCTGGTCTCCCTGCATCTTGGGGAAGTGCAGGGAGAAGGTGGCTCCCTTCCCTTCTTCACTCTCTATCTGTAAGGTGCTATGCACCAACAGGGCCAGTTTTTTCACCAATGCCAGGCCAATGCCGGTGCCCATGTAGTCGCTGGGGCGGTTGGCAGTCACCTGATAGAAGGGGTCGAATATCTTGGCCTGATGGGCAGGAGCAATGCCCGGCCCGTCGTCAGTGACTTTCAGTTCCCATCCTCCTTCTGCGGCAGGATACAGCGTAATGATGACCTCCCGATGCGTAAACTTCAAGGCATTGCTCAACAGGTTGCTGACCATCTTCATAAAGGCTTCACGGTCAGTATGGGCAACGCATCGTCCCTCGGGGAAGCGGTGGATGAGTTGCACGTTCTTCTGCGTGGCCAGCCATTCGAACCGATCCAGAATGCCCGACAGCACCCCTTTCAGCTCTACATCCTCCAGATGGACTGACATCTGTCCAGACTCCGTCTTACGGAAATCCATCAACTGATTCACCACGGTAAAGAGCCGCTCGCCATTTCGTTCCACCATCTGCAGGCGGGGCAACGCCTCCTGCACCGTTCCACCGTGCTGCATCACCTCGCGCAGCGGGCCTAAGATGAGTGTGAGCGGGGTACGCAGTTCGTGAATCATCTGTGTAAAGAAGGAAATCTTGCTCTGATAGAGTTCTTTATCTTTTTCCATGGCCATTCGCTCCATCTTGAGGCGCTGGCGGCGTACCATCATGCGATACAGCCTCCACATCAACAGAACGAAGAGCAGCACATAGGCCACCAGGGCATACAGCGAAAACCACCAGGGAGGAAGCACCCGGATGGGCAGTGTGAATGCCTCTTCGCTCCACTCGCCGTAGTCGTTGGATGCGGCTACACGAAAGGTGTATCGACCGGGGTGGAGATTGGTGTAACTGACGTGGGGAGCCTGTTCACTATAAATCCATTCGCGTTCCAGCCCCTCCAGCTTGTAGCGGAAGCGGTGTTTAGAAGGGTTGAGATAACTCACCTCTGTCACTTGAAGGCTGAAGATGTTATGGTCGTGATGGAGAGTGAGCTGGTCGGCATAGGTGATGGAGATGGGGAGGGGGGAGGACGCTTCTCCCACGGTAACCGGCCGGTTGAAGAGCCGGAAGTCGCTCAGGATGATTTGCGGACGGTCCGAAGCAGGGCGTACCATCTCGTCGGGACGGAACTGATTAAAGCCGTTGATACCTCCCACAAAGAGAGTTCCATCGGTCAGGCGGAGGCCGGAATTGGGCAGGAACTGATTGTCCTGCAATCCGTCTTGCTTGTTGTACAGGGTGATTTGTCCGCTATGGGGGACATAGTGGTACAGACCGTCGCTCGTAGTAATCCAGAGTGTGCTGCGATGGGGGATAATCTTATAAATGACCCGCAGGTCCTCACCGAGAGGTACTTTGTGGAACTGACGAGTAGCATAGTCGAACTGAAACAACCCATCGCCGTTACTGCCTATCCACAGGGTGCCTACCTCGTCGACGGTGGCTGTGAGGATGCGGTCGGTGGTGAGGCCACAGCTTTCCTCCTCTTGACCAGGGGCAGTGAAGTGCTCCCAACGGCGGCTGGTGCGGTCAAAGCGAAACAGCCCTTTATTGTTGGAGCAGACCCAAAGGGCGTGATAGGGGTCCTCGAAAATATAGGAAATATCGGCCGATTGAGTCTCGTAGATGCGCTCAAAGTCGTCGGTGGCCGGTTCGTAACGATTCAGCCCCATCGTGGTGCCAATCCAGATTTCCCCTTCGCTGTCGCGGTAGGCGGCATAGACTCCCGCTGCATAAAGCGATCGGGAGGAAAGGGAGGGCATGTAGTTCCTGACGTTTCCCGTACGGAGATCCATGATGTCGAGTCCCCCCATATACATACCGATAAAGAGCTTGTCGTCGGCCTGCAGCAGGGCATGGACGTTGTGGTAGGTAGGGCCTCCAGCGCGGCGGGCATCGGGCTGGTAGTTGCGGAAAGTATCGCTCTCGCGGTCCCAATAAAAGAAGCCGGCATCGTCACTGCCTATCCAAAGGTTGTTGCCATCGGCAAGCGCCATGACGCTGATAATGCAGGTAGTAAGTCCCTTCTCTCCCCGACGGTAATGGACAAAGTTGTCTCCCTGCGGAGAGATATAGTTGACTCCTCCGAAGTAGGTCCCCACCCACAGGGCTCCTTCTCTGTCCCGAAAGAGACATTGCAGGTGGTGGTCGTTGAGCACGTTGGGACGATTATACTGGGTTTTGAGAGCGGATCTCTCACCGGTCTCGGGATGGTAGTCTATCAGTCCTTCATCCGAGGCCAATAGCAGATGTTCTTCTTTATTCTCGGTAATGTCGCGTACGGGCAATACCTGCCCCTGAGGTTTGACGACCTGTTGCAACTGTCGCTCTTCGGGCAAGAAACGATAGAGACCGTTGCGCAGGCTGCCGGCCCAATAGCGGTGGCGACTGTCTTCATAGAGAGAGATGATGCCCTCCGCCTTGCCTCCTGTCAGGTAGTGGAAGCGTTGCGTCTTCTCGTCAAAGCGGCTGATACCCTCGGTGCGGCTGGTCACCCAGAGCGTACCGTGATGATCTTGGTAAAGGCAGATGGCAAACTCCGTATTGAGCCTTCCCAAGGTGTATTGGGACAGTGTCTGATGGCTGGGATCGTAGCAGAAGACACCTTGTCCGAAGGTGGCCACCCACATGCGTCCCTGGTGGTCGCGCAAGAGGTCGGCAATGGGGGTATTGATGGAGACACCGGCAGAAGTCCGGGCTTTCAGGGGAATGTATCGTTCTTTTTTCAAATCGAGCAGGGAGAGTCCGCGGTCGCTCCCCACCCACAGATGATAATCGTCGTCTTGCGCAAGGGCAAAGATGGTGGGTCCCGGTGCCACCGCACTGGAGTCGCGCCATACGCGTATTTCGTGTCCGTCAAAGCTATGAAGACCGTCGATGGTACCAAACCACATGCGCCCTTTGTCATCTTGGGTAATGGCATAAACGGCATTGATGGAGAGTCCCTCATTGATGGTATAGTGGCGCACTAAGTGGGTCTGCCCTCTGCCTATAGCAACGTATAGAAGGAGCAGCATGACTGACAGTGGATGACGATAAAGGCGAGTCATAGTATTTGATAAATCTGATTTCCGGGACAAAGGTAACGCTTTCTGAATGAAAAAACAAGAGGTTCATCCGGCATTTGGAAGTGATGAGACCGAATGCCGGATGAACCGTGAAGAGAAGCCGCTGGGAAAGGGACTGTTTATTGGGCTTGCAGTTTCAAGGCAAAGCCACCTCCGGGAGCCAGGTGGATGCGCAGCTTGCCTTCGTGGTTCAGCGTAACCGACGAGGTGCGGTAGTCGGTGCCGATGCGGTGTGCATTGATGCCGTCAGAAAAGAGTGTACCTGCATAGGTGCTTCCCTGAGGCAAGAACGAACCATCTATCTCTACATCGCGAGCTGTCCAGTCCGTCAGTCCGCCTACATACCAGGTGTTGCCCGACCGGCGTGCCACCACAATCTGCTCGCCGAGGGTGCCCTGCAGCACCTGCGTCTCGTCCCACACGGTGGGGACAGCTGCAATGAAGTCGCGGCAATCTGGATGGCGGTCGAACTGTTGCGGCGTGTCGGCCAGCATCGAGAAAGGCGAATCAAGCACCATGTAGAGAGCCAGCTGGCGGCAACGGGTGCCCTGACTCATGGGTTCGCTGTTGGAGGGGTAGAAGTTCTCCTTGACCGCATTGCGCATGGCTCCCTGTGTGTAGTCCACCGGTCCGGAGGCCTGGCGGATGAAGGGCATAGTCACGTCATACTTCACTTGATCGCCCTTTTCAAAGGGAGTCCACTTAACATTCTCCAGTCCATACACGCCCTCAAAGTTCAGTACATTAGGCCAGGTGCGGTTGAATCCAGCCGGCTTGTACATGCCATGCAAGTCGAGCAGCAAGTGGTAGCGGGCACACGTCTCGGCCGCACGCCACACAAACTCGGTCATCGGCTGGTCATCGCGGTCCATGAAGTCTACTTTGAAGCCCTTTACTCCCATTTGTGCGTAGTGCTTGCACACCTTCTCCATGTCGCGGTTGAAGGCCTGATAGCCTGCCCATAGCACAATGCCTACTCCCTTGGCATCGGCATACTTCACTAAAGCGGGCAGGTCGATTTCGGGCACCACCTGCATGAGGTCTGCCTGCAGGTTGACCGCCCAGCCTTCGTCCAGAATCACATACTCCACGCCGCAGCGGGCGGCAAAGTCCACATAGTTATAATAGGTAGCATTGTTCACACCCGTCTCGAAGTCTACTCCCTCCAGGTTCCAGTCGTTCCACCAGTCCCAAGCGGTTTTGCCGGGCTTGATCCATGAGAGGTCGGTCAGCTGTGAGGGCGATGCGAGCAGGTAACAGAGATGGGAAGCGGCCAGGGTGCGGTCGTCGTCGGTTACCACGGCCAGACGCCAGGGGAAACTGCGGGCACCCTCCACGCGAGCGATATAGGCTTCGCGCTCCTGCACCACCATCTGCAGGTTGTTGTGCCCGCCCTGTTCCAGCCGTTTGGGATAGGGAGCAAAGACGCCATCGAGTCCGCCCTCGGCCTTGTGCAGGAACATGCCCGGATAAGAGAGGAGGTCGGCCTCGCTCAGCAGCACCTTCACACCGTTTCCGGCATCCACCACCAAAGGTGAGAACATCAGGCGATGGTCATCCAACTGCTGGATAGGCTGGCTGACATAGGTGTTTTCAAACGAGGTAAAGAAAGTGTCTTCGCTGCGCGGATTGACGTAAGGCACGGTGGCCACCGCCTCTTCCGGAAAGCGAAAGGCGGCCTCTTCGTTCATCACGCAGTAGGACCCTTTACGGGTAGTGAGGAAGCGATAAGCCACTCCGTCGTTGTAGGCCCGGAACTCCACGCTCCACCCTCCCTGGAAACGGAGGGCCAGACTGCGGTACTGATTGCGCACCTCCGAAGCGCGATAGAAAGGTGAGGGCACCTTTTCGTCCGCTCCGCCAGTGCGTACTCCGGTCAGCCGGCTCTTCGGTCCACCCCATACGGTGCCGTCGTCCAGTGTCATTGAGAGGGCCGAGGCAGTCATGACAGTGCGGTCCTGATGCTTTACTTCGTAGGTGATACGTTCACCCACAGCCACATTCACGGTCAGTCGGCCATCGGGCGATGACAGACTGTAGCTCTTGGAGGCCGCTCCCCCTGCCAGCAAGGGGAGTGCACACCACAGAGTCATCAAAAAAAGTTTCCACTTCAACATAAGGCAGTATAGATTTCAAGTTGTTCCTCATTTCCCTGCCGAAGGCAAGAGTTCTGCTTCGGCCGTCAGCGTGGCGCCCTGAGGCAGCGCGATGCGCACTTCGTAGAGTTGCTCGCCACTGATCAGGCTCACGGGGGCAGGTGTGTAGCTCTTTCCGTTGCATGTCACCTGAGCTACAGGAGCCACAAAGCGGGCTATCCACTCCAGGTCGCGTCCCGTCTGGTTGGTCAGTGTGGTGGCATGCCACCCCTGATGTGTCACCGTTACGCTGCCATCCCACAAAGGTACCCCTTTCAACGTAGCCTGAAGGGTGTCGGCCTCCAAGTGAGCACAAGTTGTCAGCGAAGAGTCGGTGGCCGAAGGCATCAGGCCCATTACTCCGCAAGCCACACCCTCCACGATGCCATACGACACTTCGGGATAGGCTGCACGGTCTTCCTTGGGCAGTTGCTTCAAGATGCGCAGTGCCTGCTGTGGATACCCCAAACGGTAGAAAAGAGCCGGGAAAGCAGACAGATTCTCCACATTCCAGTCGGGTTTTGACAAGATGTCGGTGACGCAGGCACGCATCCGCTCCACTTTGTCGGTGGCATTGAACTTAAGAATAGAGGGGATGCCTTCGCCGCGGTAGAACTTGCCCTCCACGGTCCAGAAGGTTTGATAGTACTGGTTGGCCTCACTCCACCACTGTCCGTCGAGTATCTGGCGATAAGCGTCTGCCTGTCGGTTCGCATGGGCCGCCTTCTCCTGCTCTCCACGTATCAGGGCCATCTCGGCGTAGGCACGCCAGCCGGCTTGCAACGCGGCCAGCAGGTCCACGCCCAGCGTCAGTCCGCGGAAGTTCTCCACATACGACGGCAGTCCGCGACAGGTATGGAAATCGTTACGCATGTCCATGGGGGATGGCTGATTGAGATAAGGCGGACGTTCCATGATGCGTTCCGGTTCGAGCTGCCAACGGGTCAGGTAATCGCTGACACTCTTCTCGTAGAAGTAAGTGAATGTGGAGTCGTTGAGATAACTCTGGTTACCCGTCCACTCATACATCTTCAGGCAGGCCTGCATCACGTCGAAGTTGGCATTGAGATTGTACCAGAACTCTTTGTCGTTCAGATAGTCGGCCGGTGCCGGCTGGTTGTATCGGTTGATTTCCCAGTAGGTACACCAGTCTTTGGCCTCGCTGATATTCTCGGCAAAGCGGTGGAACATGTTGTAGTTGTGGGCGGAAAGACCCAGAATCTGGGCACCTACCGACTGATGCGACACGTCGCGCATGCAGAAGGCTTCGCGTTGCGGAAGGGCCGCTTCATACCACGGACCGACAGGGTCGTCTACTCCATCGTGTGCATAAGAGAGGGCCATCTTGCGTGCCCAAGTGTAGGCCTGCTCCAACTCATGGTCGTTGCAAGCGAAAATGGCAGTCTCTTCCGGAGCAGGTATCACCCCTTCAGAAACGTTGCTGTTCGTATGACATGCGGCCAGCAGCATGGCCACACAGGCAGATAATATCGTATGTTTCATTGTCACTTCTTGGTTTGTCAATACTCTGAATCGTTTTACAGTTTCACTTGCAGCGAGCCTCCTTCACGCAGGGTGAATCGTTTGGCTTTGCCGCCTGCCGGGATGACCTCGATGGCCAGTTTGCCACCGGCCAGGCGCTTCACCTCCAGATCGAAGTCCTGTCCGAAAGCACGCACGTGGCGCAGGGCCATGTGGTCCCACTCCTGGGGCAGGCGTGGCGTCAGGCTGAAGCTGCGCAAGCCGGTGGGACGGATGCCGAACAATCCTTCGGTGATGATGCGTCCGTAAAGTCCGCTTTCGGCAGAGAGATGGCGCTGGCTGCCTTCGGGCCAGGCCTCAATGGCATAAGGCACGTGTTCGCCCAGCAAGCGGGTGGCCGAATAGCGGTGCAGGTAGTCGGTAGCCTTCTCCGTCTCGCCCACGGCATAGACTCCGCGCAGGGCATAGAGGGTCGAACGGTCCCAGAACGTTTCGCTGCCCGCCTGTGTCAAGAGGCCGTTCTCCGTCCAGAGTCGAGGGGAGAAGAGGGCTTGAATGGTCTGCCCGGCGCGGTCGTCGATGCCTACGGTCAGCGGAATGCAGATCCAGGAGCGCAGGATGTCATTGCCGTCGTAGTAGCGATAGGTGTCGAAGCCCTCTACCGTGGCACCAAAATAATTCTCGATGTGTGTGCGCAACTGGGCAGCCTGCTTGCGGTAAGCGGAGGCACCCTCCTTGTGCAAGTCGTGGGCCAGGCAGGCGGCCGAGAGCAGCGCATCGTAGTAGAGCGACGATGTACAGAGGTTGGCCTTGCCCGAGGGGAAACGGTTCTCGAGCTCGTCCGTGTCGGAGGCCACGACACCTCCCTCGTTCAGTTGGCGATGGCAATACTCCAGACACCACGTGATGAGGGGCCACAACTCCTCGGCCTCCTGACGGTCACCGCGTGCCAAGGCGTAGCGCGAAGCACCATACGCTATCATGGCGGCATCGCCCCGGTCGCCCACGCCATTCCAAATGTCGAGACCTTCGGCCACGATGGAGCTGGGAATGGGCTTCCACTGATCGTTCATGAAGCGGGCAAAGTGGCGGAAAGAGTTGAGCGCAGAGGCACATCCGTAGTCGTAGCCCGTATAGGGGAAGTAGGGATTGATGTATTCGGCCTGGTCGTTGGCCCAGATGGCAGCATAGTAGGACTCCCCACCCGGACCGTGCATGGGACCACCCTGCGTCTGATAGATGCTTTCACACGCACGGATCTTGGAGAAGGCGAACATGCGGTTGATGACCTGGTCGGGAGTCTCCAGCACCAGGTTGTCCATCCAGTGTGCTACCAGTGCCTGACGTGTCTGCATCTCTCGGTTCACATCTATCTTCTGGCTCGGTTCGTCCTGCTTGTAACCGGCTATTGAGGCACTGAAGAACAGGGTGTCTTGCGGAGCCACAGTGAAGGCTCCCTTTTTGTCAACATTCAGTTCGATGCGGTAGGCTCCGGCTACTCCTTTGGAAGGGTCGGTCCACACTTTGTCCTGCACCTCGGGAATCTCCACACTGATAGGGTTCTTGCTGACGTTCACCAGGGCATAACGTTCCATCAGGGCCGGGAGTTCGGCCGAAGGCATATACTCGCGTATCAGTCGGCACTGTCCGTACCAGCCGGCATCGTAGCTACTTTCTACCGTCAAGGCTCCCTTCAGACGGATGCTTTCCACCTTTTCGCTCGTCATGGTGCGTCCATTTACAGTCACCAGATCCATGGGATCCCAGTCGAAGCGACGCATCAGGCTGGCATGTGTGTTGTTGGGGATGGTGCGCAGCAGCGGCCATACCATGCTCTTATTCAGCTCGAAGCCTCCGCGTGCATTCACTCCGTAGCGCAGCACCACCGATACCCGCTTGCCGCTCATCTCAATGTGATCTTCGTGCGGTATACGGCTGTCGATGCTCCACTCTATGCTTCCGTCGGGCAGCAGGTGCCAGCGTTCCTGGGCTTCAGTCTGTGCAAAGGGCAGTATCAGTAATGAGGCTACCCCTATCAGTTTTTTGATGTTCATAATTTGTGCGTTCTTAAGGGTTGATTATACCTGTATGTATTAGAAATAAATAACGGAGTTGTCATAAGAGCCCTATAGGAAGGGCTCTTATGACATAAATTATACTCGATGATCACCACTGGTCATTCTGAGTGATGACACCGGGGTTCAAGTCAAGTTCAGCTTGTGGGATGGGCCACCAGTAGTCTTTCTCCGTGAAGGTGCCACGTTCGCCACCCGGAACCTGCAGAACGATACGCTTGCCGGTCTTGTTGCCATTTGCGTCGTATTCGTTATACTCGATACCTTCCATAGGCTTATTCATCACGTCGAGCATGATGTGCCAGCGACGGATATCGTAGAGGCGCAGACCCTCCTGAGCAAACTCCACCCGACGCTCGTTGCGGATGAGGTCGCGCAGGCTGCCGTTGTAGAGGTTGGCCACGGCCCAGTCGATGTCGTTGGTATTGCCGGCACGGTCGCGGATAACTTTCACCAGTTGCTTGGCTTCCACAACATCACCTCCGGTCTCTACCAGGGCCTCAGCACGGAGCAGATAGGCTTCTGCATAGCGGAATACCACAAAGGCATTCCAGGTGCTCCAGGTCTCTTCCTCGGCAAAGAACTTCTTCCACGTCAGTCCGGTCTGGGTTTTGTTCCACTCACCGCCACCGCCTTCAGAGAGCACGTCGCCAATGAGGACCGTCTTATCCTGCATTGACCCGTAATCGCCTGTGGCCTTGAAATACCACTTGCCATCGCGCTGCTCTACATTGTTGGGGATACTGTTGAAATAGCGTCCGCGCAGTTCAGAGCCCGGTGCATACAGGGTCTCATAGAAGCGAGGATCCTTGTTGACATAAGGCAGGTCCTCGTTGCGCTCGCCCATGTATTCGTAAGCATCGGCCAATGACTTGAGAGGTGTGGTCACGCAGTAACCGCCCAGTGACTGGTTGTACCACTGTCCCCACCCGTTCTTGCTGTCCTCATTGAAGTCTTTTACCAAAATCACTTCGTCTTCATTCTGGCAACCGGTAACGAAGAGCTTGCCGAAATCACCCAACTTGGGTGCGCTGGCCAGCAACTCCTTGGTCTCTTCCAATGTGATATTGAAGTACGAATTGTCGTTCAGGTAGCCGGCAGCATAGGCAGCGCAACGGGCACGCAACAGGCGGGCAGCCGGTTTGCTGACTTGTGATTTGCTGGCCGGAGTCTGGGGCAGGCCGGCGATAGCGATCTTCAGGTCGTCAAGGATAAAGTCGAACACCTCTTTAGGCCCGTCGGTCTGCTTCACCTGCATACTTTCAGCTACGGTCTCAGGATTAACGGTATAGAACATGATGCGGCCATACAGGGATGCCAGCTCCATGTAGATATAGTCACGAACAACGATGGCCTCACCCAGGATGCGGTTACGTTCGGCATTGCTCTCGCCACCGGGCCAAGCGTAATTGTCAATGTTGTTGATCACCGTATTGGCACGGTTGATGCCTACATATCCGTCGCCCCATTTGTACTGGGCGAACGCTGATGAAGATGTGGCAAATCCGCGGCTGAAGTCGTAGCCTCTATTCCATGAGTGGGTTACGGTACCGTTATCGGTCACACCGTCTATCCACAGGTCGTTGTCGCCGTAGCAGAAACGATTGTACAGTGCATTCAGCGATTTCTGGTAGTCATCGGGACTCTTGAAGTACCCTTCCACCGAGATAAATCCTTCCGGAGTCAAATCAATGTTGCTTTCGCAACCGCTGTTGATACACAGGGTCAGTGCCAGTGCGCCAAACAGCAGTGATTTCTTATATTTATTCATAATTTCAATCTGTTTTTTAAGATGTTAGAAGACGATGTTCACACCAAAGTTGATAATTTTTGTGGCCGGGAAGTCGGACAGACGACCGCTGTTTCCTTCCGGATCAAGTCCCTGATAGAGGCTGCTGAATGTAAGCAGGTTGGAGCCGGATACGTAGAGACGCAGTTTTTCGACACCATACTTGCCAACCAGTGACTTGTTGAACGTATAACCAATCTGGGTATTCTTCAGACGCAGATAGCTACAGTTCTTCAGGAAGAAGGAGTTGTAAGTCGATGAATTACGGTTGCTGGCAGCTTCCAGACGGGGCATCTTTGCGTTGCCGTTCTGGTTTTCAGGTGTCCAGCGGTCCAACCAGTGCTCGCCGGCAAACACTTCGTAAGCAGGTCCTTCTACCCATTCACCATACATCATGCG
Organism: Phocaeicola plebeius; assembly: GCA_022767125.1. Taxonomy (GTDB): domain Bacteria; phylum Bacteroidota; class Bacteroidia; order Bacteroidales; family Bacteroidaceae; genus Phocaeicola; species Phocaeicola plebeius_C. The sequence continues at coordinate 36,491 of JALEPZ010000095.1, read as the reverse complement.
GTTGGCACCGGCTGCACCTTGGAACATCAAGCTCACGTCGAATCCTTTCCATTCGCCCTGAATGTTCCACCCGAAAGTGAACTTAGGGATGTTGGAGTGATAGATCTGACGGTCGTCAGCGTCGATGGTGCCGTCGCCATTGGTATCTACCAGTTTCACGTCACCGGCTTTCAGCGAGGTGATACCACGGGGGTCCGACTTGTAGCTGGCCTTGTATTCAGCCAGTTCCTGGTCGTTGGCAATCAAGCCGTCTGCTGCATAGATGTAGTAGGCGTTCAGCGGTGAGCCTTCCGTCTGGATGTTCCAGCCGCTGATGTTCATGTTGTCTCCGCCACGGTCAATCCACTGGTTCTTGTTGTATGCCAGATTCAGTGAGGTGTTGAACGAGAAGTCGCCAAATTTCTTGCGGAAGCCCAGCATGGTTTCGATACCGGAATTGCGTACTACACCGGCATTCTGCTCGGGAGCACTCAGACCGATAAAGTAGGGAATAGCCAGTGTCAGCAGGATGTCTTTGGTATCCTTGGTGTACCAGTCGAATTCACCGTAAATCATGCCACCAAGCATCGAGAAGTCCAGACCAAAGTTGAGCTGTTCTACGGTTTCCCAAGTGATTTCAGGGTTAGCCATCTGATATTGGTAAACACCTGTCTGCAGCTTGCCGTCTACTACGTAGTTGTACGTGCTGTATTGGGGAACGTATTTGAACACACCGATACGTTCGTTACCGGTCTGACCCCAGGAGGCTCGCAGCTTCAAGTTGTCGAAGAGGTCCTGATCCTTCATGAATCCTTCTTCGGTGATGCGCCATGCACCCGAGAAGGAGGGGAAGATGCCCCACTTGTGCCCCTTGGCAAAGCGTGAAGAACCATCGGCACGTACATTGGCCTCTAACATATAGCGGTCTTTGTAGCTGTAGTTGATACGTCCGAAGAAGGAGTTGATACCCCACTTATCGGGATAACCATAGGCAAACTGGCTGTCGGCCGAACCTAACGAAACGTCAGGCATCGAGTCGGAAATCAGGTTGCGGCGTTCGGCACTCGAATAGTAGTTGCGGTAAGAGATCTGTTCCATACCATACAATACAGAGAAGTCGTGTTCATCGTTGAAACGCTTCTTGTAGTTGGCCAGGAAACGAAGGGTCAGTTCGTAATTGTTGTTGCGGGCATCATACACGCTGTTCGGATTGTTGCGTTGATAGACGAATTCGTCATCGGCATTCTTGAACTGGTAGTTCTTATAGTGTACCTTATTTCTGTCCCATGAAGCGTTCAGTGAGGCCATACCCGTGAACACCAAATCCTTGATGGGCTCAAATTCAGCCTTGAACTGTCCGTAGAGCACGTCTTTGTTATAGCGGTCCTCCCCTACTACGTCCATATCCAGCAATGCTACAGGATTCTGGTTCTGTGAGTCCAGACGGTAGCTCCCGTTTTCGTAGCGGCAGGGGACAGTAGGCGTCATACTGTATGAACTGGCTTGAGCTCTTCCCAGACCTTCGGGCCACAGACGGTCTATGTGACGGTAAGTCAGGTCGCTGCTTACTCTCAGGTATTTGCCTACCTTCAAGTCGGTATTTGCCCGATAGCTGTAACGCTTGTAGTTGGTGTTGTCGGTCAGACCGGGCTGATCCAGGTAGTCAAACGAGACGAGGAAACGTCCATGCTCATTACCACCGTTCAGATTGACAGTGTGCTGCGTGATATAGGTCGGCTTATAAACCTCGTCAATATAGTTGGTATAAGAGTAGTTATAGGGGTCGTCGCCTCTTTCCATGGCCAGCATGTCTTCTTCGCTCCATTTGGGCTGGTTGCCGGCATTGGTCAGGGCTTCGTTCACCATCGTCATGTAGTCACGGGCCGATACGGCTTTAGGCTTCACGGCTCTGTCCTGAATGCCGATTGATCCATCATACGACAGTTTTACCTTGCCTTCTTTACCCCGTTTTGTCGTAACCAGGATAACACCATGTGCGGCACGCGAACCATAGATAGATGCAGAAGCAGCATCTTTCAGTACGGAGATGTTGGCGATTTCGCTGGCAGGCACCTGACTAAGAGACATCTCGATACCATCCACGAGTACCAGCGGCTTGGAGTCACCCGTTGTACCTACACCACGGAGGAAGATTTCGGGATCATCGCTACCCGGAGCACCACCGCGGTCGATAATGGTGATACCAGGAGAAAGACCTTGCAAAGCCTTGGTGGCATTTACGACAGTCATTTTACTCAGTTCCTCACCGTCTACTTTTGATACGGCACCGGTTGTTGTCACCTTACGTTGTACACCGTAACCAACGACTACAACCTCTTCCAAGGCTTTCGCATCGTCGCTCAGGACAATGTTCATGGGAGCGGCAGTAGATTTGACTTCCTTGGTCTGAAAACCGATGAAGGAAATGACCAGGGTAGAGCCGACGGGGGCATCGAGAGCGAATTGGCCGTCGATGTCGGTGATGACACCCGTTGTGGTGCCTTTCACGAGGACGTTGGCGCCGATGATAGGTTCGCCTGCGTTATCTACTACCTTACCTTTGATGGTCTTGGTCTGGCCCTTCTGGGTGATGGCTGCTACGTGATTCACTCCACGAGAGGCAGTTGCCTCGGCTTGAGCTGCCAGGCATCCCATTCCAAGTACACCGGCCAGAAGGATGTACCTGCTTCGTTGACTTAAGAAAAATGTGTTCATAAATTCTGTCAATGAATTGATGTTTAACATAGTTGAGTTACTCATATTTTTATTTTATTAGGGAATCAAATGTGCCACAGCAGAGACATATACCCGACGAAACACACTTCATATTATCACATAAACACTGAACTAATACCCATTATATACCCAAAACTTATGACATGAGAAACGCATTCGTTTCGTTGGAGTAACGTCTGTGGCTCCGGCACATATTTGTTCCCTTCAAAAATCACTTGATGATAGCTGCAAATCCGCCGCCATCGTACATCTTGATGATGAAGTTGTCACCCTGCTTCACCTTGCGGCTACGACGGGCAAAATCGTTGGCATCCATATCCACATTCACACCATCTTCCCAATAAGTGAGGGTCTTGTTGCCCTTGATGAAGTCCAGGTTGATTTCAAAAGTCTGTCCCTTCTCGCCGGTCATGCCGCCTATGTACCAGACATCGCCCTTGCGACGGGCAACGACGACATACTCGCCAACCCGTGCTTGAAGCACACGTGTCTCGTCCCACACCACGGGCACCTGACTCAGGAATTCCATGCACTCAGGCTCGCGGAGATACTTGGAAGGAGAGTCGGCCAGCATCTGCAAGGGACTTTCGTACACCACATACATACCCAGCTGGTGGCAGCGGGTACCTACCGAAGCGGGCAGGTTGAACCAGATTTTGTGGTCTTTGGCGTGATAGTTCACCATGGCACCGGGTGTGTAGTCCATAGGACCTGCCACCATGCGGGTGAAAGGCAATGTGACGTTGTGGGTCGGGGTGACAAAACTACCCCATTTGTGGTTCTCCAGACCGGCTACACCTTCAGAGGTCAGGACATGGGGGAAGGTGCGCAACCAGCCGGTCGGCTTGTAAGCTCCATGAAAATCCACCAGCAGCTTGTGCTGTGCCGCCTTGCGGGCCACTTCGTAGTAGAAGTCCACCATCTCCTGGTCGTCGCGATTCATGAAATCCATCTTGATGCCCTTGATGCCCCACTTCTCGAAGAGATCCATCGCCTCATCCAGCTTCTCGCGGAAGGGAGCCCAAGAGACCCAAAGGATGAGGTCCACCTTCTTCTGTTTGGCATAGCTCACCAGCATCGGCATATCGATTTCGGGCACGGTCTTGGTGACATCCCAAGCCTCGCTCCATCCGTCGTCGAGTACCACGTACTCGATGCCATACTTCGAAGCAAAATCAATGTAGTACTTATACGTGTCGTTGTTGATGCCGCATTTAAAGTCCACGCCGGTCAGAATCAAGGCGTTGTACCAGTCCCAGGCTATCTTGCCGGGCTTCACCCACGAATAGTCGCCTTCCGACTCGGGAGCCAGCTTGTAGATGAGCTGATTGGTCATCAACTTCGCATCGTCTTCAGCCACAATCATGGCACGCCAGGGGTAGTTGCGTGTACCGGCCACCTTGGCGATATAGTCGGCTCGCTTGGTGGGGAAGATCTGGCGGTCGTCTGTCTTGTAATCCTCCAACGAGACGGCAGCAAACTTACCGGCCAGTTCCAGCTTGCCTTGCTTGCGCAGGAACATGCCCGGATAGCTCTCCAAATCGCTCTCGCTGATGAAGAGGCGTGCCTTGTCATTGAGCTTCACCAGCATCGGTGTGCTGCAATAGCTGTCGGTGCGCACTTCGCTGAGCTTCATCGGCTTGAAGAGGGGCTGCTGGGCGGAGAGCATGGAGCGCTCTTCGGGGAACAGAATGTTGTAGTCTTCGGGGAAGCAGAAATCCACCTCCTCATTCAGGACCTTCAGCGAATCGTTCATCTGAGTGGCAAAGCGATAGGCCACACCGTCGTCGTAAACCCGGAACATCAGGCTGTATCCGTCCGACTGGAGGGTCATCTGGTTATAGTGGTCATCGATGGTCTCGCTCTTCTGGCGCACCACCGGATGCAATACCTGATCAACGGTAATCTGGTCTACGGCGTTCACCTTCATGTTGCGGCCTATCACGCGTCCATTGTCGAAGGTCATGGAGAGCGGTGACGGATTTACGATTGTCTGCCCATCCCATACTACTTTATAGGTAGTGGTGGCACCGGTCGATACTTCTACCGCAATACGTTGGTTGGGAGAAGTGACCTTGTAGTTGTCTGCTTGTGCCAAGCTACCGACTGCAACAAGCAGCGAGAATAATAATTCTTTCTTCATGTTATTGATTTGAACTTTAAGGTTGTTAATGATTACGCTGCAAAGGTAAGGAGGGAGCCGTGAAGCGACTGTCACTATCATACAAACCGCTTTGTTTATCATTCAGCCTGTTGCGCTACATTGTACAAGCAGGTGCTCTATCGTACGGACAAGCGCTCTATTGTACATCAAAATTGTATATTATAATGTATACCAACAAATTATGGAAATAAGAGAAAACAAGATCGAAACCTCGTGCACTGACTGTCCCTATGAATCAGGGTACCATTCGCCCGGATGCTGGAAAGAATGAAAAAAAACGCGAAAGGATTCAGTAAATGGGCGACGATATCCGTATCAGATAGAAAAAACTGTCAATGATATGAAATACACTATCCTCTTCAGTGCGCTGTTGGGCGCACTGACAGCCGTGGCGCAACAACCGGCTCACACTAGTGCCCTGACGGGCGATGAATTACAACGACTGCATCAACGCACCGATGCCTATCTCGACAGCGTGCAGCACCACCCTGACTGGCTGCTGTCACGACTACAAATGTATTGGAAGAGTCATGCCACAGATGTCTATGTGAATGGCGAGACTTTCAGCCACGCAGGAGGCGACCGTGCGCCGGTACCTACTGTCAAGTTCAATGGGACGCGTAGCCATGGGACGACCTACGACCGTCCCTCACTGGCCGATGTGGTGCCCTACGACGATGACGACAACTCCAGCGTGACCTTCATCAACAAGACCACCCGCGTGCAAGAGAAGACCCACCCCTCCAAGACAGGCTGCAACATTGCCTCGCTCAATCAACAGATTCTGCGTATCGCCCGCGATGCCGCCCGTCTGTATGCCCACTACGGCTTCGACTCAAAGACCCATATCTGGTGCGAGTCGCCCGGCTACAGTGTCAATGTGGTAAAGGACTACGTCACCTTTGCCAACACCATCGACCACCAGACCGGCATCGACCTGTTTGCCCAGCTGCCCGTCATCGAGCAGGCGGTCTTTGCCCTGCCACAATACCTCTTCCCCAATCGCATGATATGCGGCTTCGGCGATACCCATCCCAATTACCTCAGTCTGCAGACGATCGATATCTTCATGGAGTATGCCCGCCGCCGGGGCAAGGACGACCTGCTGGCGCGACTGGAGCAGCTACGTGCCGCCATCCTTCCTGATGCCCCTGCCCAGGTGCTGGCTCCCTATGTATCGCCCACATTCTATTCGCCCAACGTCTCCATACTGGTGCAGCGCACCGGCATGGAGACCCGACGCGACCTGATGATTTCTGTCAACGGTGCCTTGGGCAACCACCAGCACGCCAACGGCATCAACATCGAACTGTACGGTCACGGCTACGTGGTGGGGCCCGATGCCGGCATCGGCAAAATGCTGTATAGCGGAGCCGATTACCAAAAGTACTACTCGCGCTTCCCGGCCCACAACACGGTATGTGTGGATGGCGTGTCCGACCACATGTGGGCAAAAATCCTTTTGCGCTTTCTGAGTCATAACCGGGAATTTCCTCCCACAACCATTGGCGGTTATCGAGAAAACCCTTAACTTTGCGAAAAGAGGGGCGTTCCCTCCTTCAACCATCAAGCAGCGATATGGAAACAAAAGCATTGAGACGATGCCCCATCGGCATCCAGACATTTGAGAAAGTTCGCGAGGGTGACTACTTGTATGTGGACAAGACGGACCTGGTTTATCGGATTGTACACGATTATAGTTGTGTGTTCCTGAGCCGTCCCCGTCGGTTCGGCAAGTCGCTGCTGATTTCTACGCTCCACAGCTATTTCGAGGGCCGCAAGGATCTGTTCGAGGGGCTGGACATCGAAGCTTTGGAGAAGGAGTGGACGGTCTATCCTGTGCTGCACTTCGACATGAGTACGGCCAAGCATCTGGATGTGGAGAACCTGAAACTGGAACTTAGCAACAAGCTGACCCGTTACGAAGAGATATATGGAAAAGGCCCTGGAGATGAGGCCAACCTCAACCAGCGTCTGGAAGGGCTTATTCTGCGAGCATCTATGCAGACCGGCCAGAAGGTGGTGGTGCTGATTGACGAATACGACGCTCCGCTGCTGGACGTGGTGCACGAGGAGGAGCGGTTGCCGCAGCTGCGGCAGGTGATGCGCAATTTCTATTCACCGCTGAAGGCGTGCGACCCCTATCTGCGCTTCGTGTTCCTGACGGGCATCACCAAGTTCTCCCAGATGAGCATCTTCAGTGAACTGAACAACCTGAAGAACATCGGCATGCTGCCGGCCTATGCCAGTATCTGCGGCATCTCGCGGGAGGAGCTGCTGACCGTGCTGACGGACTACACCGACGCACTGGCCGTCCGGCTGGGAACAGACCGGGAGGAGGCCATCCGCCTGTTGACCGACCGTTACGATGGCTACCATTTCGCCTGGCCATCGCCGGACCTGTTCAATCCCTTCAGCCTACTCAACGCCTTTGCAGACGGACAGCTGGACAACTACTGGTTCAGCTCGGGCACGCCCACCTACCTGATAGAGATGATGCGGAAGTTCGGGGTACTCCCTTCGCAAGTTGGGCGGATGGAGGCAAAGGCTACAGCTTTCGATGCGCCAACGGAGAGCATGACCTCCATCGTGCCGTTGCTCTACCAGAGCGGCTACCTGACCATCAAGGACTACGACCGTGAGGACCAACTCTATACGTTGGACATCCCGAACAAAGAGATTCGTATCGGACTAATGGAGAGCCTGCTGCCCAACTATGTGCAGCGTACAACCAATGAAGGACTGACGACCATTGCGAAGATGAACCGTGCCTTGCGGCATGATGACTTGGAGGGCATGCTTCTCCTCTTGCAGCAATATCTGCTGACCATCCCGCAGTGTGACCATACGAACTATGAGGGGCATTACCAGCAACTCCTATACATCGTCTTCTCCCTGCTTGGCACCTATGTAGATGTGGAGGTGCGCACCGCCACAGGCCGTGTGGATATGGTGATGCGTGCCTACGGCCGGCTCTACCTCTTCGAGCTGAAGCTGGACCGTTCGGCAGCGAAGGCCATGAAGCAGATAGACCTGAAGGATTATCCCGCCCGATTCGCTCTGTCGGGTCTGCCCATTGTGAAGGTCGGCATCAACTTCGACTCCGAGCGCCGCACCATCAGTGACTGGAAAATAGAGTCCTTGTAAATAACTTCCCCTTATCGTCCGAAGCATCCGGGCGCAGGAACGTAGATGGGCTGTCTGAACGTGCCACGGTTGAGCAGTTTGCCTGCCTCGCGCCATTGCTGCAGCAGGGTCACAGCCTTGGTCTTCTTCAGTCCGAGCAGGAACTGCAGGTCGCGTCGCGTCAGGAAGTCATGCTGGCTGAAGTACTTCGTCAGCCGCTCTTCGCACTCCTCGGCGGTATGCTCTTGCGAGTGGGTAGCCCATCGGGTCATGGTCAGCTGGACCGGGCCGATACTCTGGCGCAACTCCTTGTCCATGCGGAAAGCGATGCCTTTGAAGCGCATCTTGCGGTTACGCTCCCGCAGAGGCATGCCGGGGGTGACTCGGCCTTCTACCGACAGGGTGGGGACAAAGTAGCCCAGTCCGTCGATATGCACCTGCCGGCCTTCGCGCAGCTCGTAACCTATCACGTCGTTTAGTTCGGCCAGCACCGCAAGGATGTCGCCTTGCGTCAGCGAACAGCGGTTTTGAATGTGTCGGGCCAGTGTCTTGGTGTCCACCGTGCCGTTGAAGCAGGGGCGTACATGCAGGGTGGTCTCTTCCTTGGGGTCGGTTTGGGGATTCTCAAACCAGTCGTAGTTGATTGCCATAATAGTCGTATGTATAAGGTTAATGGATAGACTCTTTATCTCCTTCAAGGCATATTCCTCTATCGGTCGCACGGAGGTCGGTCAATCGACCGACCCGGGTCAGCCACTTGACCGACTTAGGTCAGCCAATCGACCGACCTGGGTCGGCCACCTTCTGAAGGAAGACAAAGATACGAAAAGAATAGGCTTTTTCCATCTATTTAGATAGAAAAGATGCATTGTCATTCAGTATATAGCCTGATGTATGCCACCACGGGGTGCGAACTGTTCAAGCTCAAGGGCGACAGCCTGCAGGCGGATAGCCGAAATTTAGGCCGCACCCTCAGGCGTGAAGGCAAAGAGCTGCGCTTCACCACGCCGCAGGGCGATGTGCTCCGTCCGCTCTACGACCTGCACCGCCAGCGCTATGTCGTGTATTGGAACCTGAAAAAATAAATATGTCATCGCCATAAGTATAGGTGACATGCCGTTCGTATATAAATGAAAAACATTCAGATAAGGTATCATGAAGAGAATAGGATTTTTCGTCAGTGGACTGGTCGTGGCGACCGCGTTGTGGGCAGGGAATGAGAAGACCCTGGTCCTGACCTCGCCCGACGGCAGCCACACCGTGAGTTTCGGCCAGCAGACTATGGCCTCAGGCAACCGGAGTTTGTATTATGAAGTGACGTACCAGGGAGAGCCGGTCGTGGTGAGCTCGCAAGCCGGACTGGAGATGGACAACCGCATCTGGGAAAAGGCACTGGGTGTGCGCACACTGGCGCAACCCCGCTGCTGGATGGACAACCTGGAACTGGACTCCGTCCGGATCTTTCCGACGGTCGATCGCAGCTGGCAGCCTCTCTATGGCGAACGCAGCAGCGTGAAAGACCACTACAACAGCGGCACGCTCTTCCTCTCGAAGAAGGATGGTTCGGGCTATCGGCTCAACGTAGAGGTGCGTGCCTACAACGAAGGCATCGCCTTTCGCTACTTCCTGCCCGAACATCCGAAAGCCATCTTCCACAAGGTGGTGGCAGACCTGACGGAGTACACCTTTCCTCAGGGCACCATGGCTTGGAGCGAACAGTGGGCGCAAGCCTTCTTCGAGCACCTGCCCGTCGATGCGCTGAAGCAGCCGGTAGAGCGTGCCTTGACCCTCGAACTGCCCGGCGGTCAATGGGCGGCCCTGCTCGATGCGGATGTAGATGACTGGTGTCTCACCAAACTGCAAGCTTCCGACAAGAAGCCCCACACACTGATTTCGGTAATGTATAGCCCAGTAGATGTGGTGACCTACTACGCTACGCCATGGAAAATCATCATGGCAGCCGACACGCCGGGACAGTTGCTAGAGCACAACGATATCGTACAGAACCTGAATCCACCCTGTGAGATAGAAGATGCGGCCCAGTGGGTGAAGCCCGGCACCATCATGCGCGAGACCACCATCAGCACCGAGGGGGCCATTGCCACCATCGACTTCTGTGCCGAACACCGCATCCCCTACATGCTGTTCGACTGGCAGTGGTACATGCCCTGCACCTCGCACGACGGGGATGCCACAAAGGTGGTCAGCAAGCTCGACATGCCGCGTGTCGTAGAATATGGCCGTCAGAAGGGAGTCGGTATCTGGGTCTACGTCAACCAGCATGCCCTCATGAAGCAGGCCGCCGAGCTGTTCCCCCTCCTGCATGAGTGGGGAATCGTGGGTGTGAAGTCGGGCTTCGTGCAATATGCCAGCCACCGTTGGGCCACCTGGGTACACGACCTGGTGCGGCTGGCAGCGGAGAACCACCTGCTGATGAATATCCACGACGAGTTCCGTCCGTCGGGCTTCAGCCGCACCTACCCCAACCTGCTGACCCAAGAAGGGATCTGCGGCAACGAGGAGTTTCCCGATGCCACCCACAACGTGACACTGCCCTTCACCCGCATGCTGAATGGTGCTGCCGACTATACGATCTGCTACTTCGACAAGCGCCTGAAGACCACTCATGCCCATCAGCTGGCCGCCTCGATGGTCTTCTATAGTCCCTTGCAGACCATCTTCTGGTACGACCGTCCCTCGTTCTACCAGGGCGAACCGGAAATCAGCTGGTTCGAAAACCTGCCTACCGTATGGGATGAGTCGCGTGTCTTGTCGGGTGCTCCCGGCCAGCACATCGTCATGGCCCGTCGCCAAGGTACGGACTGGTGGGTAGGCCTGATGGCCAACAACGACGGGGCCGAACTGGAGCTGGACTGCTCCTTCCTGACCCCCGGCAAGCGCTACACCGCCCACCTCTATACCGACGGTGGCGACAAGGTGAAGACCCGCACACAGGTGTTGTGCAGCAGCCGCCAGGTGAAGGCCGGCGAGAAACTGAAGTTCCGTCTGCTACCCAGTGGAGGTGCCGCCGTCCGATTTGAAATGGAACAAAATCACTCAAACACTTAAAAGTATATGAAAATTCGTCATTACTTGGCAGGCATAGGCACGATGTGCCTCATGGCCTGCTCCCCGTCCGCTCCACAACCCGATGTGGAGGAAGCATTGGCATACTGCGATGCGCAGGTACACCGTACACTCACCGAACTCAGGGACAGTCAGGGAAACTTAGACTACACCCTGATGCCTCGCAACATCGCCGATACAGCCACAGTCTGGCATTGCCGCAAGGCTACGAAAGAAGAGTGGTGCGCCGGCTTCTGGCCGGGTATCCTCTGGTACGACTACGAGGCCACTGGCAATGACTCGATTCGTCAGGAGGCCGAGCGCTACACCGCCTCACTGGAGTTCCTGAGCCATACCCCTGCCTACGACCACGACCTGGGTTTCCTGGTCTTCTGCAGCTATGGCAACGGCTACCGCCTGACACAGAATCCCGCCTACCGGCAGGTGATTCTCGACACAGCCGACACCCTGGCCACCCTCTACAATCCCCGCGTGGGTACCCTCCTCTCCTGGCCGCGCGAGGTGCCCACCTTCGGAGGACACAACACCATCATGGACAACATGATTAACCTGGAGATGCTCTATTGGGCAGCCCGTAACGGGGGCAGTGAGGAACTGGCCGACATCGCCACCACCCATGCCCGCCGCACGATGGAGTGCCACTTCCGTCCAGATTACACCTCTTATCATGTAGCCGTCTACGACACACTGACCGGCAATTTCGTGCGTGGTTGTACCCATCAGGGCTATCGGGACCACACCATGTGGGCACGCGGACAAGCCTGGGCCATCTACGGCTTCACGGTTGTCTATAGGGAGACGCAAGACCCCGTATTCCTGGACTTCGTGCAGCGCGTGGCCGATGTCTATCTGGAGCGTCTGCCCAAGGATTACATTCCCTACTGGGACTTCTCGGCTCCCGGCATTCCCGATGCGCCCCGCGATGCTTCGGCAGCGGCAGTTGTCGCCTCGGCACTGCTGGAGTTGAGCGGCTATGTACCGGGCGAGAAAGGGCAGGGCTATCGGCAGGCCGCAGAGCAGATGCTGGCTTCACTTGGCTCGGATGCCTATCGCTGCGGCAGCAGCAAGCCCGCCTTCCTGCTCCATTCCGTCGGCCACTGGCCGGCCGGTTCGGAGATAGACGCCTCCATCATCTATGCCGATTACTACTACATCGAGGCGCTGCTGCGGCTGAAGAAACTGCGGCAGGCCGAAACCGGCAGGTAAGTATTGCGATGAATCCACGCCAAAGAGCCACAGCGTCTTCCGTACGTCTGTGGCTCTGCGTATATAGGTTGGCACCCGAGAGCCTCCGACAGGTGCAGTGATCATACAACGAATAGCCTCTAATCCTAAAAGATAGCTTCTATTTTGGATTATAATCCGAAAGAATGAGGAATATTTCTGGATTAGGCGTATAATTTAGGAAAACAGTTTGGTGGTTTGAATCCTTTTGCACATCTTTGCGGCTACTACAAGTCATAAATCATCATTGACATGAAACGAATGATTCCAACACTATTATGCACAGTCATAGCCCTCTTGGTGGCAGGACTCACCGCCTGCTCATCGGAAAACATCAGCGACGAGACGGAGTCCATCACCGAAACCACTGCTGTGGACAGCCTGGAGCTGTGGAGCCGCCGCGACACGAACCGGATTTACGGTGTCATGTATCGCTCCGCCTCCCCGAAACAGATGCCTGCCGTCATCCTGTCGCACAGCAGCTCGCTGACCCACGCCGCCATGGCGGACTACGCGAGGAAGATAGCGGAGCACGGCTTTGCCGCCTATTGCTTCGATTTCTGCGGCGGCAGCCCCAGCAGCCAGAGCGACGGAAGCTCCGACCAGATGACCGTATTCACTGAGGTGGAGGACTTGCGGGCCGTGGTGGAGACGGTCAAGGCGGAAGCCTACGTGGACAGCACAAGGGTCTTCCTGATGGGCAGCAGCCAGGGCGGCCTCGTCTCAGCCCTACTCGCCGACGAGACTCCCGAAGCCTTTTCCGGCATGGTGCTTCTCTATCCCGCCTTCAATATCCCCGACCTGGTACGGACCTTCAGCTCGCTGGCAAACGGACAGACCGGCAGCTGGGGCGGACTCTCCGGCCAGCTGCCGATGGGACAGGACTACCTGAGCACGCTCAAGGACTTCGATGTATGGTCACACATCGGCCGGTTCGCCCACCCGGTGTGCATCCTGCACGGCACCCAGGACATCATTGTCCCGATGAGCTATTCCGAAAAAGCCGCCGACCTCTATCCCGATGCCCAACTGCATCCTGTCGAAGGAGCCAACCACGGCTTCAACAAGGCGAATCTGGGCAGTCTGGGTAGCCTGTTGGGCGGCCAGGCCGACTATGACGGCATCGTTCTCCCGATTGTTCTGGAATTTCTGAAAACACACTCATTATGAAAAAGATTATCAACCCTTGGACAGAAACACCGGGCTACAACTGTATCGGTTGCTCGCCCCACCATCCGTTCGGATTCCACCTCCACTTCTTCGAAGACGGAGATGACATCGTCAGTCACTGGCAACCCACTCCCGACTATCAGGGATGGGTGAACACGCTGCATGGCGGCATACAGGCCTTGCTGCTGGATGAGATTTGCGGCTGGGTAGTCACCCGCAAGCTCCAGACGGCAGGAGTGACCTCACGCATGGAGACGAAATACAAAAGGCCGGTGTCCACCTCAGACCCGCAGCTCACGCTCCGCGCACACATCACCGGACAGAAGCGCAACATCGTCACCATCGACGCCACCCTCTCCGACTCCACCGGCACGGTCTGCACGGAAGCGACCTGCACGTATTATGTCTTCCCCAAAGAGAAGGCCGAGCGGGATATGCATTTCAAGGAATGCCGTACAGAAGAGTGATTTTTGACGATAAATCTTAGTTCGTATTTTAGAGGCTTTGCTGTCATCTCTGTCACCCATCTATCTTACCCTGTATCAAATTTCGGATAGGAGCGTAGCTGATTCTCTATCATGACTGCGTTCGTTGGAGGGTCATGCACGAATCAGAATTTCACTGTCAGGTCCTTGATGCAGGACACCAGGGGGAATACGCCCACCGAGTCGTTCATCCCAAGGTCCTCGGGGGTGGGAGGCACGAACTGGGCTTCCTTACCTTTCAGTAGGCTCCCTGCCGGTCGAGGGTGACGATGGCATACAGGGGTTCGGTATAGGTTATAGAATATGTCACAGCGCCTGCTCGATGCTTTAGTGCGAGAAGAGCACACAACGCTTGTCGGTAGCCGCCAGGTCCTGTTTCAGCCATTCCATCTGCTCGGGGTCGATATAGGCCCGCTTCTTGGCATCCACATAATAGTTGGCCTTGGCATAGTGGGTGTATTCCTTGCCGTCGAAGAGGTTGTTGCCGTCGAGCACGATGAAGTGGAAGTCGCCTTGGTCGAACGAATAGTAACGCCCGGACATGTCCATGCCCTGGGTGTATTCCTCGTAGGTGTAGCGGTCCATGTCATGGTTGCCGATGACGTGGTGCTTGCCACCGGCAAAGCTGTTCCACAAGTCGCGATATGCGGGTCCACAGCAGTTGGCCGGTCCGAAAAAGGACAAAAATAATCAAGCGATTGAATAAAGAAACGCCAGAAAAGGCAGACAATCCTTCAGCTCATTCCGCAGCTTCTTATAGGCCAAGGCCATTTGTGTTTCTACAGTATTCACCGAAATGTTCAGTTCCTCTGCTATCTGGTACTGTATTTTTTCCTTCGAGCTTGTTCATGACAAAAATCAGGCGACCCCTCTCCCACATACTCCCGTGCAAAGAGTTTGGCGCGAGAATACCAAGTGATATAGAAGTCTTCAAACCGTTCCATAAGCCCCATCATACCGCAAACAAAGGTTCTTTTGCAAATAATCAATTGCCATTCCGAACGCAGTGAAGAAACAGCGTTCGACGAAGTCAATCTGTGCTGTTCAGATTCTTCGCTTGCGCTCGGAATGACAAGTAAAAGGACAGGTTATTCTACCGTCCAGGTATCATTGGTGTCGAGCAGTTCGGCAAAGTTATGGTACTTCTTCTTGGCCGACACTTCCTCTACCTGTGCCGCTACGGACTCGTCGTAAGTGGGAGCCTCCACATCACGAATCACACCGAGGGCAATCGGGAAATCGGGACCTTCCATCAACGCCAGCTTCAGGTGGAGGGTAGCATCCTGGCAGTGGGCATCGTGCACCAGAATGTCCTTCTCGGTAATGCCGTTCTCGCCCAGCTTCACTACCTTCAGGCCGAAACCTTCCTGCATCAGGCCGAACTCCTTCGCCGGACCAAACAGCATGGGCTGGCCGTGCTCCAGATAGATGGCGTTCTTGGCGCGGTCTTCCTTCTTGGCCACGGCATTGTGGGTGCCGTCATTGAAGATGACGCAGTTCTGCAGCACCTCGATGACCGACGTGCCCTTGTGATGGGCCGCCGCCTTCAGCACCTCCACCGAAGGACCTCCATCCACCGCTACGCAGCGGGCAAAGAAACGGCCACGGGCACCGAAGCAGAGTTCTGCCGGACGGAAGGGGTCTTCCACCGTTCCGTAGGGAGAAGACTTGCTCACGAAACCACGGGCGGACGTGGGGCTGTACTGTCCTTTGGTCAGGCCATAGATACGGTTGTTCAACAGGATAATGTTGATATCTACATTACGGCGGATGCAATGGATGAAATGGTTACCGCCGATGGCCAGTCCGTCGCCGTCGCCCGACACCTGCCAGATGGTCAGGTCGGGATTGGCCACCTTGGCCCCCGTAGCGATGGCTGCCGCACGACCGTGAATGGTGTGCATACCATACGTATTCATGTAATACGGCAGACGGGAAGAACAGCCGATACCCGAAATCACCGCGATTTCGTGGGGAGGCACACCCAGTTCTGCCAATGCCTTGTGAAAAGAGTTCAAGAACGCATGGTCGCCGCATCCCGGACACCAGCGGGGCTGACCGGCCTTGTAGTCGGCAGCTGTATAAGTTGTTTCGCTCATAATGATTCCTCCATGATTTTAGTAAATGCATCCACCAGCTCCTGAACGACAAACGGCTGGCCTTTGACTTGATTGAACTGGTGCAGGCAAACCCCTTCTACCTTCATACGCAGGTAACCAGCCAGCTGCCCCATGTTCTGTTCGGCAACGACCACCTTCGGATACTTGCGCAATACTTCCGCCGTATTCTTCGGCAGCGGATTGATCCATTGCAGATGGGCCAATGCCACCTTCTTGCCCTGACGGCGGAGTTCGTCCATGGCCGAATGCAGATGGCCATACGTTCCGCCGAAACCAACGACCAACAGGTCGGCATCGTCGGCATCCCCTTCCACCTCCAGCGGGGGCAGTACATCGGCAATGCGTTCCACCTTCTCGGCACGCAACCGGGTCATCAGCTGATGGTTTTCAGGCTCTGTAGAGATGGCACCTGTCTCGTTGCTCTTTTCCAAACCACCAATGCGGTGCATGAAACCTTCCGTACCCGGTGTCGCCCAATAGCGTACCTGGTTCTCCGGATTGCGCTGGAACGGTGTCCATCCTTCGGCCATGTCGGGAGTGACATACGGCGGACAGATGGCAGGATAGTCCTCCAGCTTCGGCAGCTTCCAGGCAGCCGAACCATTGGCGATATAGGCATCGGTGAGTAGTACCACGGGGGTCATGTGCTCCAATGCCACTTTACAAGCCATATAGGCGGCATCGAAACAGTGGGTCGGCGACGTGGCGGCAATGACCGGCATGGGGCTTTCGCCGTTACGGCCGAACAATACCTGCAGCAGGTCCGTCTGTTCCGACTTGGTGGGCAAACCGGTAGAAGGTCCGCCACGCTGCACATCGACCACCACCAACGGCAGTTCGGCAATCACTGCCAAGTTCATGGCTTCACTCTTCAGGCAGACACCCGGACCGGAGGTTGACGTCACCGCCAATGCGCCGGCAAAAGAGGCACCTACCGCCGAGGCACAGCCCGCGATTTCGTCCTCACACTGCACAGTCTTCACGCCCAGCGACTTGTGCTTGGCCAGCTCGTGAAGGATGTCGGTGGCCGGCGTGATGGGATACGAACCTAGATACAACTGCAGACCTGCCTTCTCGGCTGCCGCTATCAGTCCGTAAGCCGTTGCCTTGTTGCCGTTGATGTCCATGTAACGGCCCTTTTCCTTCTGTTCCTTTGCAGGTACCCGGTAGCTCATCGACACCGAGGCGTGGGTGTTGGCACCGAAGTTATAGCCGTCGCGCAGCACCTTGACATTGGCTTCGGCGATGGCCGGCTTCTTGGCAAACTTCTCGCGCAGCAGTTTCTCGCCGATGGAGAGGTCGCGCTGGAACAGCCAACATACTAAGCCCAGGGCAAACATATTCTTGGTGCGTCCAATGGACTTGGCATCCAGGCCGCTGTCCTTCAGGCTCTCCTTACACATGGTAGTAATGGCGGCTTCCACCACCTCGTTCTTGATACCCAGTTCCGAGAACGGGTTCTCCAGCGTGAACTTCGCTTTTTCCAGGTCCTTCTTAGTGAATGAATCGGAATCAATGATGATTACCGCCTGGGGTTTACAATACTTGTACTGGGTCTTCAGGGCCGCCGGATTCATGGCCACCAGCACATCACACTTGTCGCCGGGAGTATAGACCTTTCCGGAACCGATGTGCACCTGAAAACCCGACACACCGGTCAGTGTGCCTTGCGGAGCGCGGATATCAGCGGGATAGTCGGGAAACGTGCTGATGTCATTTCCTACCGTGGCCGAGATATTCGAAAACATATTACCGGCCAACTGCATGCCATCGCCTGAGTCGCCCGAGAAGCGGACTACGACATCGTCCAGCTCCTTGACAATCATTTCATCTGCCATAATGTATCTTTTTAAATTAAAGTATTCTGAATGAACGGCGCAAAATTGGCAAAGTTGAGCCAAAAATCAAAACAAAAACAAATTTATATTTCCTTCCAGACGTAAAAAAGTGAGTTTTCCCTAAATAAATTGGCCGTTTCGGGGAAATATGTTACCTTTGTCCAAAATTTCGTCGGCTCTGTAGTTCAACGGATAGAATAGAAGTTTCCTAAACTTTAGATAGGGGTTCGATTCCCCTCGGAGCTACCTTTCATTTGACCTATTATACCATGAGAAAAAAAATCTGTTTAACCTATTTGCTGGCTGCCGGCCTAAGTGTGGCAGCGCAGACTCTCCCTTTGAAAGGTTTTGACTACGGGACGGCTACGGCTCCTGACGGCAAGGAATGGGAATCGCCGGAACGGCTGGCGCTCAACAAAGAGCAGCCTCACACGTGGTTCTTCACGTTTGCTGATACCGAAAGTGCCCGTAAAGTACTTCCCGAACACAGTTCCTACTACCTGTCGCTCAACGGCTCCTGGAAGTTCCATTGGGTGGGCAACCCAGACGAACGCCCGGCGGACTTCTACCAGCCGTCGTTCGATGTATCCGGCTGGGACGATGTCACCGTACCCATGCAGTGGAACGTAGCAGGCATCCAGAAGGACGGATCGCTGAAATATGGCGTGCCCATCTATGCCAACCAGCCCGTCATCTTCCAGCACAAAGTGGCTGTGGGCGACTGGAAAGGCGGCGTGATGCGGACCCCACAACCGGACTGGGTGACCTACAAGCACCGCAACGAAGTGGGTTCCTACCGGCGTAACTTCACCGTTCCCGCCGACTGGTCCGGACGCGAAGTCTATATCAACTTCGACGGTGTCTCCTCGTTCTTCTACCTGTGGGTGAACGGAAAATATGTGGGCTTCTCGAAGAACTCCCGTAATACGGCTTCCTTCGACATTACCCCGTACCTGAATCCCACAGGCGAAAACATCGTCGCCGCAGAGATATACCGCAACTCGGACGGCTCGTTCCTCGAAGCACAGGACATGTTCCGTCTGCCGGGTATTTTCCGCACCGTCTCGCTGACATCCACCGCCCGGCTACAGGTGCGCGACCTGCGTGTCTTCCCTGACCTGGATGCCTCGTACACCAACGGAACTGTCCGCGTGGAAGCAGATATCCGCAACTTCGGCAAGAAGGCAGCCAAAGGATATACCTTATTTTATAAGGTGTATGCCAACCGGCTGTATTCCGACGAAAACACCCTGGTGGAAGGGGTCGGCGGAACAGCAGCCATCGAAGAGACCGCACAAGGAGCCGCCACTACGGCAGTTGCCACTTTGGCTGTTCCTCAGCCTGCCCAATGGTCGGCCGAAGCCCCCTACCGCTATACTCTGGTCGGTGAGCTGAAGGACAAGAAGGGCAAGGTGGTGGAAACCTTCTCCACCGCCTTCGGGTTCTGCAAAGTGGAAATCAAGGATACTCCTGCATCGGAAGACGAGTTCGGACTGGCCGGCCGTTACTACTACGTGAACGGCAAGACCGTGAAGCTGAAAGGAGTAAACCGACAGGAGATTTGTCCTGAGACCGGACAGGCCATCACGCACGAACAGATGGTAGCAGAAGTGATGCTGATGAAGCAAGGCAACATCAACCACGTGCGCAACTCGCACTACTCCTGCGACCCTTACTGGTACTACACCTGCGACAAGTACGGCATCTACTTAGAAGACGAGGCAAACATCGAGAGCCACGAGTATTACTACGGGGCCGCTTCCCTCTCCCACGTACCGGAATTTGAAGCCGCTCATGTGGCACGCGTCATGGAGCTGGCCCACTCGCACGTCAACCATCCTTCGATAGTCATCTGGTCGTTGGGCAACGAAGCCGGACCGGGCCAGAACTTCGTCAAGGCCTACGAGGCGCTGCATCAGTTCGACCCGTCTCGTCCCGTACAGTACGAGCGCAACAACGACATCGTCGATATGGGTTCGAACCAGTATCCGTCCATCGCCTGGATGAGAGGTGCCGTGACCGGCAAGTACGACATCAAGTATCCTTTCCACGTGTCCGAATATGCCCACTCGATGGGCAATGCCGTCGGCAACCTGGTGGACTACTGGGATGCCATCGAATCGACCAACTTCTTCTGTGGTGCCGCCATCTGGGACTGGGTGGACCAGGCCATCTATCACTATGACCCGCAGACGGGCGACCGCTACTGGGCCTACGGAGGTGACTTCGGCGACAAGCCCAACAGCGGCATGTTCTGCATGAACGGTATTCTCTTCCCCGACCATTCGCCCAAGCCGGCCTTTTACGAAGTGCGCAAGGTGTACCAGAACATCGGCGTGAAGGCTCTGGACATGAAGAACGGCAAGATCGAGGTCTTCAACAAGCACTACTTTACGCCACTCAGTCCGTTCAAGATGGTATGGTCGCTCTACGAAGACGGCAAGAAGGTGCAGGAAAGCGACCAGTACATCGCTCCCCGGAAGATTGTCGGTCCGCGCGACAAGGCAGTCTATACCCTTCCTTACGACTACAGCCAGCTGAAACCCGAAAGCGAATACTTCGTAAAGGTACAGTTCCTGCTGGCCGACGACCAGCCGTGGGCCAAGGCCGGCTATGTACAGATGGAAGAACAGTTGCCGCTGAAAACTGCTGCCGCTCCTGCTCCCCTGAAGGAACAGACCGCTTCGCTGGAACGCCCGCAGCTGCAGGAAAGTGCCGACTTCACCACCATCAGCGGCAAGAACTTCCAGGTGAAGTTCGACAACCGCACCGGCTCCATCTACAGCTTAGTGTACAACGGCCAGCCGATGCTGACGGAAGGCCAAGGCCCGAAAGTGGACGCCCTCCGTGCACCCACCGACAATGACAACTGGGCCCGCAACCAATGGTTCGAAAAAGGCTTGCACAACCTAAAGCATACCGCCACCAGCTATGCCTGCATCAATAAGAGCCAGAAGAACGACAACACGATACAGCTGATGTACACCGTCGAATCGCAGGCCCCCAACGGTGCCAAGCTGGAAGGCAGCAACACCGGCAGGTACGTCATCAAGGAACTGATCGACGAGCCTTTCGGACCGAACAACTTCAAGTTCATCACTACGCAGATCTGGACCATCTATGCCGACGGTTCCATCGAGCTGCAGTCGAACATCATGACCAACGAAGCCACCGTCGTGCTGCCCCGTCTGGGCTATGCCCTGCAGCTGCCTTCAAAGCTGAACCAATATACCTACTACGGACGCGGTCCGTGGAACAACTACAACGACCGCCGCACAGGTGCCTTCATCGAACAATACGAGAGCACGGTGGCCGACCAGTTCGTGGCCTTCCCGAAGCCGCAGAGTAATGGCAACCGTGAAGAGATACGCTGGTGTGCCCTGACCGATGCCAACGGCAACGGCATTGAGTTTATTGCCGGCGACCATCCCCTTTCGGCCTCTGCCCTGCCCTGGTCGGCCCTCGAAATGACCCTGGCACCGCATCCTTACCAGCTGCCTGCTTCCTCCGGCACCCACCTGCACCTCGATGCAGCCGTCACCGGTCTGGGTGGCAACAGCTGTGGACAAGGCGGACCGCTGGAACCGGACCGCGTGAAGTCAACGCCCCGCTCCATGTGCTTCCTCCTGCGCCCGGTAACGAAGAAGAACTTTACGGAAACAGCACGGATTGCTGCCAGCGGCGAAATGCCGATTGCCATTACCCGTTCGGTCAACGGCGAAGTCACGCTGGCTTCCAAGAAGTCGGGAGCGCAGATTCTCTATACGCTGGACGGCAGCAAGAAAAAGCAGCCCTATACCCAGCCCTTCACCTTGCGAAAGGGAGGCACAGTGACGGCTTTCTATGCCGACAATGCCGCCGTCAAGAGCACGGCCAGCTTCGCCCCGATTGAGAGCATCCCGATGGAAGTGGTCTATGCCTCGAGCGAAGAGACCGACGAAGGAGCTGCCTCCCACCTGGTGGACGGCGACCTGAACAGCACATGGCATACCATGTACTCGGTCACCGTAGCCAAATATCCGCACTGGGTAGATTTCGATGCCGGTGAGGTAAAGACCATCAAGGGCTTCATCTATACCCCACGCCAGGACGGCGGTTCCAACGGCAACATCAAGGACTACTCGCTGCACGTAAGCATGGACGGCAAGGAATGGGGCGAACCGGTCATCAAGGCCGCCTTCGACCGTTCGGCTGCCCCCAAGCGTGTTCTGCTGGACCAGCCGGTCAAGGCCCGCTACATCCGCTTCACCGGACTCAGCTCGCAGAACGGAGCCGACTTTGCCGGTGGTGCCGAGTTTGCGGTCATCGCTGACTGAAGGAACTAAAGAAAAGTGTATCAAGACGCGGGATTGCCACCGCTCTTGATACACTTCTTTTTTGGCTTTCGTGAAGCTGAAAAGCCTAAGGGAAACCCTCGTAAAACGAAAAGAGATGCCCACCCCCTGTAGGGCTACTCGTCGTACACCGCATTCTGGATAATGCTCTTGTCTATCTCCGCACTCTTTGTAGCCTGTATCTCCAACTGGCGAAATGTAAAGTCTGACAGTTCGTATTGTTCCGACTTCGTGACATTGAAGAAGATGTCACAATCCAGCCTCATCCGTTGCAGCGTCACCTGACGGGCATACGATTTCGGAATGTCCTGCCGGCCCTTCAGGTCGAAGAACTGTTTCCAGGGAGCAATGTTCAATACGCGGGACACCGAACCGGTGATATCCTCTATGAGCAGATATTCGTACAGCTGCGGTGTGTCCGGACGCATCTTCAGTGTCAACAAAGCCGCCGTCCCTTCGACCTTGCAACGGCGCACAATGACATTGCGGCTGTGCAGACACTCGCTGCCGCAGGTAAAAGCACTATGGCAGAACCCATAGGTACAGTCCTCTACTAAGATGTCATGGTTCTCTCCGTTGTCCGGGTCTTCATCGGCATACGGGCCTTTCCCGCCCTTCAGAACGACAGCATCGTCATTCACCGCCATGTAGCAGTTCTTGACCAGCACGTTGTTGCAGACGTCCAGGTCGATGGCATCCGTACTGGGTGCCTTCACGGGAGCTGCCGGCGAAGTGATGCGCAGGTTGGTCAGTTTCAACCGGCTGCACCGGTAGAAATGCGTACTCCAAAAAGGCGAGTTCTGTATCGTAATGCCATCAATACGCACATCCTGGCTGTTGGAAACATACACCAAACGCGGTCGCAGTTCCTCCAGGTTCGTACAGGCAGGATTCACCTTACGGCGCAGCCAGAACGACTCCCAATAAGGCAGGCCATTGCCGTCCAGCGTACCCTTTCCGCCGATGGTGAACCCATCCGCCCCGTCAGCATTCACCAAAGCGGCAAAATAGTCCAGCGTCTGCCCTTCCATGCGTGTCTTCACAATCGGGAATGCCGTGATACGGTCGCTGCCCTGAAGCATCGCCCCCTCTTCCAAGTACAGATGCGTCCCTTTCTTGAAAAACAGGGCACCGGAACGGAAAGTCCCCTTGGGCACCACAATCACTCCTCCTCCCGCTTGGGCAACCCGGTCAATGAGAGCCTGTATCTGTTCGGTCTGGAGCACCGAACTGTCGGCCACCACACCATAGTCGGTCAGGCAATACGAGGTTCCCAACGATTTCAGGTCAACAGGGTCTGTCTGACGGAACCAATCGGGGATAGGAGTTCCATCAGGAAATAGGTCGCGCGCCACAGACGGCCCGCCCACACACAGCAAAAGCAGCAATACCAGCCATTGTTTCATATCGTATTCAGTATAAAGGTTTCTATCGGCAAAGGTACACATCCTCCTGTATACCATCAAGGCCCGACGGATAGAGATATTGACAAAATCATGGAATTCTGTACACACACTCCGGCACAGGCGGTCCCCCTTGCAACACGACAGGAAGCAGTAGTAGCTAACGATGATAGAGCTGCAAAGGTGCAAAAAACAGACACAGCCTGCACAGAAGGAAAAATCCTTCCTGCAAGCCGTGTCTTCCTATCTCGGTTAGTTCTAGCTTTTGTCTACATACTGATCAATAGCCCGGATTCTGCTGGGCCTTCTTCTCTTCGGAAGTAAGCGCATGACCATCCTTCTGGATGATATCCAGGTAGGTCTGCGGAATAGGACGGAGGCTGTGATAGCTCTGGATATTCGGAGCTGCATCTTTGTTGAAAGCCTTGGCACGCGCTACCAATGTCTGGGTGCGAGCCAGGTCTTCCCAACGGACGAACTCACCGCACATTTCGCGCGTCTTTTCGTTGAGCAGGAAGCAAAGGGCCACATCGTAAGGAGAAGACAGATTCAGCTTCTGGCAGACAGCCTGGTCTTCTGCAGGCAGACTGGCGACAGAAGAGATGTCGGTAATGCGCAAGTCGGAGGCCTGGGCATTCAGACTGCCCATCGGCAGGTTGTTCGACTCGTAATAGGTGCTGCGGTCACAGAAAGTACCCTTGCCGGCCACTGCCGTAAATACAGACCAGCCCAAGGCATTCTCGTTCCAGGCTGCACCGCCATCGATGTAGCTTTCGCGGTCCTCACCAGCTTTCCACTGAGCACGTTCACGCAACGGATTGAGGTATTCTACGGCCTTTGCGTAGTCTCCCTTACGGATATAGGCTTCGGCCAGGAAGAAATAGTCTTCGGCCGAACGGGCCAAGATACCGTCGCGGTAACCACCTTCCTGAGAAACGGTCGGACGAGAGCCGTCGAAATACTTGCCGCACGGTGCATAATACTTCAGGTACGTATCACTTTCCAATACATGCGTATCGGCCGTTGTTCCCTGCGGATAAGTCACGAACACGTTCGGTACCAGTTTTTCAGAATCGCCGTCCTTCACGGTTTCCACATTCCATTCGGCGGGGAAACGATTGTCGCCCGGTTGATTCAAGATGAACATCAGTCCCCGGTCGCCGGCATAATACGTATCCTGTGTACCCGGTGTAGCTGCCAGCGTACAGTTGAACTTCGTACGGAACGACTTCCAAAGACGCGAGTCATTCAAATGGTTGAACACATTATAAGTATAATAAGTAGTACGCAGACGCTGGTATTCACGGCCGCCGGAAATATCGCGGGCCATTCCCAGCAAATCGCGGTAGATGTTCAGGAAATACAAATGCATCTCGTTTCCGTAACGACCCTGGGTGGCATCGTTGGCCGTAAACTGGGCTGCCAGCACGATTTCGGACAGCTTTTCGTTGTCGCCGTCAGGTGCGGTAAATGCCCACAGGTCACGATAGTTGCTGGCCAACGGATGCTGGCTGATGACCTCGGAAGCGTATTTGACGACATTGTCGAGGTCGGCAGTCTTCGTCGAGGAGTTCCAGGCATCGTTGATTTCGGAAGCCCTCCACAAATAGGCCTTTGCCAGGAAATGGGCAGCTGCCGATTTGGTCAGCTGGCCTTCTACGACTTCGGTGGAAGGCAACAGCCGGTAGGCTTCTTCCAAATCGGTCAATACCTGGTCGATGACTTCCTGAGCCGTTGCACGGGTAAACTCACGTTCTACCGTCGTGGAAGGAGTCAGCTTCAAGGGCACGCCCCCATACTGGCACACCAGCTTGAAATAGTTGAAACCACGCATGAAATGGGCCGTTCCCAGCGCTTCGTCCTTCATGGAGCCCGTATAGCCGTTCTCGCACTTGTCGATCAGCAGATTGGCATTGGCAATGCCAGTATACATATTATCCCATACATCGTAGGCATGCGTCGTATTGATGTTGACTGCCGGCACGTCCGAGCTCAAGCTGGAGATGTAGGAGTTCCACATGGCATTCGAGCCGTCGCCCCCGACGATGAACTCATCGGTTCCGTAGTTGGTGGTAGAGAATCCCCACTCGAACGAAAAGTGGAAGCGCAGGTTGTAGTACAATCCCGTCA
Organism: Phocaeicola plebeius; assembly: GCA_022767125.1. GTDB lineage: Bacteria > Bacteroidota > Bacteroidia > Bacteroidales > Bacteroidaceae > Phocaeicola > Phocaeicola plebeius_C. The sequence continues at coordinate 10,695 of JALEPZ010000095.1, read as the reverse complement.
TCAGGGATTCCACACCCTCGTTGGTATTGAAATAATCGGTGTTCTGTTCCGTGGTAAGTGTTTCCTCCAGAAAATCGGAACAAGAGGTCAGGGAAGGCAGCACCAACGCTCCTGCCAGCAAACCTGTTGCTATATGTTTGTTCAGTTTCATAGCTGCTATAGAATTTAGTGATGATTAAAATGATACATTCAAGCCAAAGGTAAATCCAGAGTTATACGTATTGGAATAGGTATCCATATCCAAATAGTCAATGTGGCTGAAAATCATACCCGGGTTCTTGCACTGGGCATAGATTCTCAGGTTGGTCAGTCCCGTATTTTTCAGCAACTTGGTGGGGAAGGTATAGCCCAGCGAGATGTTGCGGATCTTCAGGTACGAACCATTCTTGTAGCCCAGAATGTAGTAGTAAGCATCCACACCGCCTTCGTCGAAGATCGGTTTCTGGAATTCAGCGGTCTTGTTGTTCTCGTTGTAATAGTCGTAGCTGCGCACGTTGTAACGGCCGCCTACCCATACACCACCCGTATTGAACGTGTAGTCCATACGGCCATAGAGTTGGATGCCCAGATCCCATCCCTTGTAGGCCAGGTTGGTGTTGATACCTACCGTCCAGCGGGGATCGATGTGGCCGATGATGACACGGTCGTCGTTGGCATCAATCTTATAGTCGCCATTCTGGTCGACCGGCTTAGCCATACCGACCTGGAAGTTGTGGCCGTTGGCGTTGAACTTGGCCATTTCGGCAGCATCCGACTCCTGCCACAATCCGGCCGACTCGTAACTGTAGATGACTCCGGTAGACTCACCGATGAACCAACCGTTATTGATATCGTCTTCCTTGCCGTTGGCTAATGAAACGATTTCATTGCGGGTATAGGCGGCATTCAGGCCGATGTTCCATTCGAAGTCGCGTGTCTTGACCGGAATCAGGTTCAAGGTCAAGTCGTAACCGAAATTCTTGGTCTCACCGATGTTGTTGTAGGTCGTCGTATAACCGGTCAGCGACGGAATACTCTGCTGCATCAGCAGGTCGGTAGTACGGGAAGTGTAAATATCAAAGATACCGCTGATGCGTCCGTTCAGGAAGCTGAAGTCCACACCGGCATTCCACTGCTTGGTCTTTTCCCAGCCCAAATCCTGGTTAGCCATAGCCACCAGACCGTTGCTCAACAAGCTTTCGTAACCCACATAACCCGGAGTGGCAGCACTGCCGAAGGGATAGAACAGGCTGACGATGGAACCCTTGGTCTGGTAGGGGTCGATGGCCGAGTTACCGGTGACACCATATCCCAGACGCAGCTTCAACTGGCTCAACCAGTCTACATCCTTCATGAAGTCCTCCTGGTCGATGCGCCAACCCAAGGCCACCGAGGGGAAGGTCGCCCACTTGTGGCCGTCGGCCAACTGAGAGGCACCGTCGCGGCGTACGGATGCCGTCAACATGTAGCGGCCATTATAGGTGTAATTAACACGGGCCATGTACGAGAGCAGCTGCTTTTCCTGCAAGGCCGAATCCCAGCTCTTCAAGCTGCTGATGTTGGTCGTGGTCAGTGCGTTCCACAGCGAGCCGGCCAAAGGAATGCCTTCTGCCGACATGAAGTTGCTTTCATATTCATACTTGGTGGCAGTCTGCAGCAAGGTCAGTCCGAAATCATGCTTGCCGATCTTCTTGTTGTAGTAGAGGAGGTTATCCAATGTCCAGGAGAAGTCAGTGCTCTTGGTCAGTGACGTATAGTTCACTCCTTCACGGTTCACGCTCTCCGCATCGTTGAACATACCCCGACGATAGTAGCGGAAGTCGGGACCGAAATTCAGCTTATAGGACAGTCCTTCCAGCGGTTTCCAGATCTTGCCCAAATTAAGTTGGGCATAGAAGCTGCCCAATGCACGGAACACCTTACGTTCGTCTTTCGAGTAGGCCCATTCGTTGACCACTGTCTTGATTTTGCTGTCGGCACCCGGATAATCGATACGGTTGCCTTCATCGTCGAACGGAACTGCATACGGCAGGTTCAGCATGGCAGCTGCATAGGCACTGCCCGGACCCGAAGTCGTACCTCCATCGTTCGACATACCATAGTTCTGGATGCTGTAGGTGGTGTTGATGCTGGCACCCAGGCTCAACCAGTCGGTCAGTTTCAAGTCGTTGCTGACCTTGGCCGTATAGCGGGTATAGTCCTGTCCCTTCACGGTACCTTTATTGTCCAGCCATCCGAAAGAGACATACGACTGGTTCTTTTCATTGCCGCCCGAACCGCTGATGGTATGCTCGGTCGTGATGCCGGTCTGTGTCACGAAGTCTGCCCAGTCGGTCGTGGCCACTTTCGAGCCGTCCCATGTACCGCCAGCCCAACCTTTCATGATATTGGCCCAAGCATAGGCATCGTTGGCACCATTGAAGATGGCCTTGTCGTTTTCCATAGTCGGCTGGTCACCCCGCGGATAGATAGACGGGTCGCGGTAATAGTAGGCCCAACGACGCCAGTCGATGTATTCGCCGGCTGTCATCCATTCCGTACGGTCCTGTGCATTCTCCACGGTCAGTGAACCGCTGTAATTGATGGTGAAGCGTCCTTCCTTACCTTTCTTGGTAGTAATCAACACGACGCCGTTCGCACCGCGCGAACCATAGATGGCGGTGGCAGAAGCATCCTTCAAGACCTCGACAGACTCGATATCCGAGGGGTTCAACGATTCCAGTACGCCACCACGCGGTGAGGCACCACTCAACGATTCTTCCGGAGTCTGACCCACCGTACCGTTCAAAGGTACACCGTCCACCACATAGAGCGGAGAACTGGAAGCTGTCAGCGAGCGTACGCCACGGATATAGACATCCCCCATTTCACCCGGACGGTCACTGGTACGGATATCCACACCGGCCGCCTTACCCTGCATGGCCTCGAACACATTGGCTGTGGGGCGCGACTTCAGTTCTTCGGCACCGACACTGACCATAGAGCCGGTAACGTCCGACTTCTTCTGTGTGCCGTAACCCACTACCACCACTTCGTCCAACGTTTCGGTGTCTTCGGCCAACACCACTTTCAGTACCGACTTACCGGCCACGGGCAATTCCTGGGTTTTGTAGCCGATATAGCTGATGACCACAATGCCTTTCTCGGGCACATTGCTGAGCGCAAAGCTGCCCTCGAAGTCCGTAATCGTACCATTGGTGGTACCTTTCACAACCACACTGGCACCGATAATGGGTTCCCCATTCGAATCGGCCACCGTGCCCCGCACGTTTTTCTGCTGGGCATTCACTGTGAATGCAAATGAAGACAGGATCAAGAATAAGATCCATGTCACTCCCTTTAACGGGAAGTTTGAAATAAGTTTCTTGTCATTCATAATCTTTAGAATTTGATAACACAACATTAATGATGCAGCAAAAGTAGAGGTTTGCGAGTATATAAAAAATGTATTCATGTCCGAAGAACTGAAAATTAGTTCGTCAGTTCCTTAATGAGCTTATTATAAGTTGTTTCCTTCCCTTTTCTATAAATGCAATAACAAAAAATGACACAAGAATATCATTTTTTCTAGTTGTATTTTCCCGATTTTCTGTATTTTTGTTGCATCAACATAAAGAATTGATACTAATGAGAAGCATATTGGTCATTATCTCCTTTTTAGGGGGATGGCTGGGAACAATGGCCCAGAATGTCAACTTTTTCTATATTGGCTCCAACAACGGACTATCGCAGAATACGGTCCGTGCCATCGCTGAAGACAGCAACGGATTCATCTGGGCCGGAACCTTGGACGGACTGAACCGCTACGACGGCTATCACATCCGTCCGTACGCTTTTCCAGCCGGATTCGACTGCCGCACCCTTCATATCTATCCCTCCACCCACTGCCGGCAACTACTGTGGGTAGAAACCTATCAGCACGAATGGTGCTGTTATGACGCCATCACCGACCGGTTCTGCCCGCTCCGTCTGGGCATGCAGGACAAGCTGGTCTACGATAATTTCCTGGAAGCTGGCAACGGCACCATATGGCTGTGGGGGAAAGACCAGGGCCTCTGTTCCCTGCGCCGCCAAGACGACGGCAGCTGGCTGGGAACCGAACACCTGACGGCAGCCGACGAATGTCTGTTTGCCTTCGAAGACTCAGAAGGAACGGTATGGGCAGGCGGTGCCTACGGACTGTCGTGTTTCCGTCCGGACGGACAGCGGACGGATTTCCATGCCGGTATCTATCGGTTCACCGCCGGCATGGAGTGGAAAGGGCGGCTGTTCTTCGCCACCGACCGGTCGGCACTACTGGAATGTCCGGTGCATGCCACCGAGCTGGCGGTAACCCCCTGCCCTTTCGGGGAAAACATCGAGCATTTCTATCCGTTGTCTGCCGACCAGCTCTTGCTGTTGACCGGAAAGACCGGCATGTGGACCTACCGTTGGGAAACGCGGAAGTTTGACCATCCAGATATCTACCAGCAGAATCCCCGTTTCCGCGAACAGACCCGCATAGCCACCGACAACCGGGGAGGCTACTGGTTCTACTACTACGACAAGGGTGACCTTTGGTACTGCGACGGGCAGGACATCCAGTTCCGGCAAGTGAAGCTGGTAGAAGACTTTCACCGGCAGGCCTCCCCTTTCTCCATCGGAGAAGTCCGGTTCGACTCGAAAGGTACCTGCTGGATTACCACATATGGCTTCGGACTCTACCGCTACGACGTGGCCAGTGGAGAAGTAGCCAACTACCGCTACGGCAACCGCAACACCGGCCCTGCCTCCGACTATCTGATGCCCGTCATCGAAGACCGATGGGGCGACCTATGGATAGGCAGTGAATATGCCGGCATCATCCACATGGTGAACAGTCCCGACTATATCCGTCTGGTGCGTCCTGAATACGGCAATGCCATCGGAAAGAACAACAACGTACGCTCCATCCTCGAGGACAGCCAGGGCAACGTATGGGTAGGACTGAAGAACGGAGGCTTGTATGTCTACGACAGCCAGCTGGAGCATCCGACCTGCATCGGCACAGACCTCAACCCGTATGCCCTGGCCGAAGACCAGCTGCACCGGATGTGGGTGGCCGGAAAAGAAAAAGGCATCTACGTCTACGACGTGAAGACCCGCCGCCAGCTGGCCCACCTCCACCATCGGGTCAACGACCCCACCTCGTTGGTGGACGATGCCGTCTTCCACATTCTCATCGACAGCCAACAACGCATCTGGACTGCCTCGTTTAACGAAGGAGGCATCGGACTGATTGAAGAAAAGGACGGACAGTTCTCGTTCCGGAATTTCCTGACGGGCAACGGCAACCTCAGCATGTTCCGTTACCTGTTCCAGGACAAGGAAGGGCGCATCTGGGCCGGCACCAGCGAAGGCCTCGTCCGCTTTCTCCCCGACGAACTGTTGCGCGACCCACAGGCATACCAGACCTTCACCGCAGACATCCGGCATCCCCACAGCCTCAGCTCGAACGACATCAAGTACATCTATCAGGACCATAACGGAACCATCTGGATCGGTACCGCCGGCGGTGGACTGAACAAATACCTCCCTGCAGATCGCGGCCAGGAAGAAGGCTTTGAGCACTATTCCGTAGGGAACGGATTTCCCGACAACTACACGCTGGGCATCCTCGAAACCGGAGACTTCTTATGGATCAGCACCGAGAAAGGCCTGACCCGCTTCGACCCGAAGAAAGGCAGTGCCACCAGCTACAGTTTCGGCCTCTCGCCGGCCGGTGCCACATTCAATGAAGCAGCCTGCCTGAAACGAAAGGACGGAACCCTGCTGTGGGGCAGCTTGGACGGACTGCTGGTATTCAACCCCCAGCAATTCCGCCCCTCCTCCAAAGTGTCGCCGGTGCTGATGACCCGGCTGCGCATCAAAGGAACCGACTGGGAGCAGCTCTCTGATGCCGATACACGCTGCAACATCTCCTACACCAGCCACATCGACCTGGACTACCAGCAAAACTCGCTGGCCCTGCAGTTCGCCATGCCCAACCTGAAAGCCCCCGAACTGAGCCGCTACTCCTATATGCTGGAAGGCTTTGACAAAGACTGGAGCGTGCCTGGCACCAGCAATGAAGCCGTCTACAAGCAACTGCCTCCAGGCAAATATCTGTTCAAGGTCAAGGGCTCCAACGCCGACGGCATCTGGGGTAAGGACATTACCCGCATCACCTTCCATATCCATCCTCCACTGTGGGAATCCCCGTGGGCCTACCTATTGTATTTCCTGCTGTCGGCCGCCCTCCTCTACCTCCTGTTCCGGTTGACAACCCGCTTCTACCGTCTGAGGAATGCCGTCAAAGTAGAGAAACAGCTCACGGATTTCAAGTTGCGCTTTTTCACCAACGTATCGCATGAGTTCCGCACTCCCCTCACCATTATCCAAGGGGCTGTAGAAATGCTGGACGACTGCACAGACCTGCCGGCTGCCGCCCAGAAACAGGTGCGCCTCCTCGACCGCAATGCCAACGCATTGCGTCAGCTCATCAACCAGCTACTGGAATTCCGGAAAATCCAGAACAATGTCCTCAGCCTGGATTTGGAAGAAGTGGATATGGTCGACTTTGCCCACGACTGTTTCATCGGTTTCCAGGACCTGGCCATCCAGAAGAACATCGACTACCGCTTCACTCCAGCCGTCCCGTCCGTCCGCCTGTTCATCGACCATAAGAAGATAGACAAGGTAGTAAATAACCTGCTTTCGAACGCCTTCAAGTTCACCCCCGAAGGCGGCCGCATCGAACTGACCGTAGAAGAAGATCCCGACCACCATTTGTGCACCGTCGCCGTTTCCGATACCGGCATCGGCATCCCTAAAGAAAAACGCCACCTGCTGTTCAGCCGCTTCGGACAAATCAACTTCTCGGCCACGGGTACCGGTATCGGACTGTCCCTCGTCAAGGAGTTCATGGACGTACACAAAGGCAAGGTGTTCTACCGGGAACATCCGGGCGGCGGTTCGGTGTTCGTCATCGAACTGTCGACCGACAAAGCGACTTACAGCAACGAACATTTCATCGACAAGACGGAAATCCTCCTGACAGACACCCCCAAGAACCTGTCTTCCGTGGCAGGCACGTTGCCCGAAGTATCGACCGAAGCACTGGCCAACTACCGCGTGCTGGTCATCGACGACAACGAAGACATCCGCAACTACCTGCGCGAAAGCCTCGGAACACGGCTCAAGGTGCTGACCGCCGACTCCGGACAAGAAGGCATACGCATGGCCCAGGAGCAATGCCCCGACCTGATTCTCTGCGATGTGATGATGCCCGAACTCGACGGCTTCGAGGTGACCCGCCGGCTCAAGTCGGATTTCCACACCAGCCATATTCCCATCATCTTGCTTACGGCGTATACCTCCATGGAACACCGCATAGAAGGTATCGAAAGCGGAGCCGATGACTACATCACCAAGCCGTTCAGCCTGAAATACGTGCGTTTGCGGGTGATGAAAATGATTGCCCAGCGGGAGCAGTTGCGGAAACGTTTCTCCACCAACCTGTCGGCAACGAATGTACCTGCCCAGGCCACCGACCAGGACAAGTCGTTCTATGAACGGATGGAAACGCTGCTGAATACCCACTACGCCGAAACTGACTTCACCGTTGAGCGGTTCGTCCAGCTCTCCGGATTAGGACGCACGGTCTTCTTTGCCAAAATCAAGAGCCTGACAGGGTATTCGCCCAACGAACTCATCAAGATGAGACGGCTGAAGGAGGCTGCACGGCTGCTGAAGGAAACCGACTTGAACGTATCGGAAGTATCATACAAGATCGGCTTTGAAGATCCTTTCTATTTCAGCAAATGCTTCAAAGCGTACTATCAGTGTACGCCGAAACAGTTCCGCACTACCCCATAGCGGGACGGCCCCGTTGCGACCTTCACTCGATGTCACCCGTCGGCTGGCACATTCCCTTTTCCCTGTCGGCAGAATCCTCCTCCGTCTGATTTGGCAGATAAGGGGATTTGTCGTAATTTTGCGCCCGTCAATAAAACTGCATCTATCATGACTTCGAAGAAACCCATCCTGTGCCTGCTGCTGGCTGCCCTGCCCCTACTCCTGTCGGCACAGTCGAAATTGGTCGAACATTCTACGGACGTGCTTTGCTTGGTGCCCTCCGCTACGGGAGTGGTGAAGGCCCTCATGGAGAAGGACCGGCAAGGCATCTGGCAGTTGGGGCTGAGCACGGGCACTACGCTTGTCCTCAACTACGGTCTCGAAGCGGCCATCAAGAAGGACCGTCCGGACGGAACAGGCCATCATGCCTTTCCCAGTACCCATACGGCAGTCGCCTTCGACGGTGCATCGTTCCTGATGCGCAGATACGGGTGGCAATGGGGAGTGCCTGCCTATGCCGTCAGTGCCTACGTTGCCTGGGGACGTGTCCATGCCAAGCGTCACGACTGGTGGGACGTAATCGGAGGAGCCGCCATCGGTGCAGGCTGTGCCTTCCTCTATACACGCCCGTTGGTCAGAAATGTCGAACTGACCCTTGTCCCTATGGCCTACGGACAGGAAGGAGCCGGCCTCTATGCTGCCATTCGTTTTTAATTCACTCAAATAGATAGAATCATGTCCGTCCGTTCATTCATTTCCGTTTGCGCTGCCGCCAGCTCCTGGCTGGCCCGCCACGCCTCGTTGTTCATCATCGCCATTGCCGTCCTCACCTTTTTCCTTCCCGCCACCTTCCAGTGGGTGCGCGGCACCACTCAGACCGTCATCCTGGGCCTCATCATGCTGACCATGGGACTGACGCTGACCACCGACGACTTCCGCATCGTTGCCCGTCGTCCGCTGGACATCTTCATCGGCGCGTGCGCCCAGTTCCTCATCATGCCGGGCGTAGCCTGGCTGTTGGTGAAGGTCTTCCACCTCGAGCCTGCTCTGGCGCTGGGCATCCTGCTGGTGGGCTGCTGTCCCGGCGGTGTGTCGAGCAACATTATGTCCTTCCTCTGCCACGGCGATGTGGCGTTTTCCGTAGGCATGACCTGTGCCTCCACCCTCCTCGCTCCGGTCATGACACCGCTCCTGCTGGAAATCACGGCAGGCGAGATTATCGAGATAGACGCCGTGGGCATGTTCCTCAACATCCTTATCGTAACCATCCTGCCGGTAAGTGTAGGCTGCCTGCTCAACTACCGGTATTCACGCCGTCCCTCCTTCCCGGTGCTCCAGTCGCTGATGCCGGGCGGCAGTGTCATCTGCTTGGCATGCATCGTGGGCGGTGTCATCAGTACGGTCCACGACGACCTGCTGGCACGCGGCTTCCTGCTGTTTATCGGTACCTTCGCTGTCGTCCTCTGCCACAACTCTCTCGGCTATCTGCTGGGATGGACTGCCGGACGCACCGCCGGCTTCGGTACGGCGAAGAAGCGGACCTTGTCCATCGAGGTGGGGATGCAGAACGCCGGACTGGCAACGGTACTGGCAGGTACCTTCTTCGCCGCCCAACCGTTGGCGGTACTGCCATGTGCCATCTCCTGTGCCTGGCACAGCATCTCCGGCACTCTATTGGCAGGACTCTTCCTGCATACTGAAAGACACTCATAAACAGAAAAAAGAACGAACAAGCTAATCAGATCTCTTCAACTCGAATAGGATTTCTAACATCTACTGGCATCATGAAAATAATCAAACTATTGATATTGGGAATTCCCCTATTATTCGCAGACTGTTCAAGCAAGAAAAGCTCAGACCCGTCAATAGATGTATCTGACTGAACAGTTACTCATGTAAAGATTACTCTTGACGAAGATTATTATACATCCGTCACCCAACATATTTAGGACACCACCTTCGTCATTTTACACGAGAATGCAACGACTATGTTTACGGATGCAGACAAAATTATCACCTTTCATGACAAGTACTACATCGTTGACCAAAGTGCATCGCGAACCGTTGTCTCTTTCAACAAAGACGGCCATCCGATGACCCGTTATGGGCAAGTAGGACAAGCACCTGGAGAGTATGTTTACCCATGGGATTTGGATGTAGATGAGACAGGTGTTTACATATTGGACACGAATTCAAAGAAGGTGATTCATTATACCGAAGACGGCAGGTTGGTAAACGAACAGCGAATTTCTTTTCATGCAGATGCCTGTAAACGATTGAAAAACGGTGGCTTCATGTTCAATCTGACTCCAGACGGTACACGGATGCCCAGTCTGGTCTATACGGATTCTTTAATGCATATCGACAGGCAAGTACTACCTTATCAGGAGGGGTATGTAGGAGGGTGTTCAACCAGCGATGTTTTCCGTAAAGGAGGTTCGGAAATCAGTTTTTACCGTTCTCCTTTGGACACGTTGATGGTATTGGATGAGATGGGTGCCATACAAGCTGTCATGGTTTTTGATTTTCAAGATAAAAAGATACCGGAAAAGGCAAAAACGGATTATATGGCTTTCCGTAGAAATGGTACTGCAGATGACTATCTGAAGTGGGTCAATACCCCCATAGCCGTGAACGACAGTCTATGGATAGGCTTGGTAGAAAATGAGAACAGCCAGTTTACCCTTGTCTTTAATCCGTTGACCCACCAATGTGGGAGTATGCTGAAAACGGAGGATATCCACCCACCCAAAACGGGGATATCCGTTCACTTTTCATGCTCTTTACCCTAATGGCGATGCAAAATTAGTCATTTTCTCTGTTTTCAGTTTGATTTGATACTGTTTTCTGTCGTAGAGAGGA
>JALEPZ010000120.1 GCA_022767125.1 Phocaeicola plebeius | reverse complement strand
TCATCTCCCCGGACGGACTGCTCCTGACCAACCACCATTGCGGCTATGACCGCATCCAGGAGCACAGCAGCGTCGAGCATGACTACCTCAGGGACGGATTCTGGGCAATGACCAGGGAACAGGAGCTCCCCAACAAGGGGATTTTCGTAAGGTTCCTCGACAGGATGGAGGACGTCACCGCCGCCGTTCTCAAGGGCTATGACCCTTCGATGACGGAAGACGAGAGGGCCGCCCTTGTGGCCGAAAACTCCAAATCCATCTCCCTTCAGGCTTCCGACCCGGAACAGGGATTGAAGGCCATTGTCGAGGGCCTCTACTACGGCAACCAGTATTTCCTCTTCGTGTACAGGGAGTTCACCGATGTCCGCCTCGTGGGCGCTCCACCGTCTGCAATCGGCAAATTCGGAGGTGACACCGACAACTGGATGTGGCCGCGTCACACCGGAGACTTCTCCATGTTCAGGATTTATGCCGACAGGGACAACAATCCTGCCGCCTACTCCCCCGATAATGTGCCGTACCATCCGAAAAAATATTTCAAGATATCGCTCCAGGGCATTAACGAGGGCGATTTCACCTTCATCTACGGCTACCCCGGCTCCACCAGGGAATATATCCACTCCGCAGGCGTGCGCTATGTGGAAGAGGTTTCCGACCCCCACAAGATCAACCTCCGCACCATCCGGCTGGAAATCCAGAAGAAGTATATGGATGCAAGCCAGGACGTGCGCATCCGCTATTCCGCCAAGAACGCAAGTGTGGCCAATGCCTGGAAAAAATGGCAGGGTGAGTCGAAGGGCCTCCGCAAGCTCAAGACCGTTTCCCGCAAGCAGCAGTTTGAATCGGAGTTTGAAAAATGGGCAGAAGGAAGTGAGTATGAAGGAATTACACGCAGGCTCGACTCGCTCTACGCCCTGCTTGGGCCTTACAGTTTCGCTACTGACTATTACAATGAATCGGTGCGTGCAGTTGAGATTGCAAGGTTTGCGGAGAGGATTATGAATGCCCTTTCCGAGCCTGACAGGGTCAGGGAGCTTTCGGAGGATTTCTTCAAGGATTACTACGGACCGATCGACATGGAGTGCTTCGCCGCACTTATGGAGCAGTATGACAGGAATGTGCCGGAAGAGTTCAAGCCGGAGTATTTCACCTCGAACATGAGCCGGTACGGGAGCGCAGCAGCCTGGGCTGACGCACTTTATTCCGCGACGCTCTTTACTGACAGGGAGCGTGTTGCAAGCCTCCGCGAAGAAGACCGCGAGACAGCCGCAGCAGACCCTGCAGCAGAGTTTGCAAGGGAATTTTCCGAATGGTTCTCCTCAGAGGTCCTTCCGCGCTACATCGCCCTCAACCGCGAGCTCCAGCTGGCCAACAGGGATTATATGCGCGGACAGATGGAATACGCCAAGGCTGTCACGGGCACTACGGACAACTTCTACCCTGACGCCAAT
>JALEPZ010000032.1 GCA_022767125.1 Phocaeicola plebeius | reverse complement strand
GAAATTGCCACTTGACCCAATTTTCTGACACTTATTTTGTTGAAAATCATCAAAATAGCCCTATCCATAAGACCATAGCATCCACTATAAAAATACCCCTCTCATTGAGAATGCAACGCAATCTTAAATGAAAGAGCCGTGGTCGGGCACTAAAAAAAACAGCAAAAAGTTTGGAGGCTATGTGGAAAAAGATGTATCTTTGCACCGCTTTCTGAGGAAAGCATCAAAAGGTATTGGACTATGGTGTAATGGTAGCACAACAGGTTTTGGTTCTGTTTGTCCAAGTTCGAATCTTGGTAGTCCAACCATTTTCATCGATTACAAGGAGGAGAGTGAAAACTTTCTTCCTTTTTTTGTTTTCTATCATCCATAAAAAAATTGATATCGCATGAAACGTGTAATAGCTTTGGTACTCTTCTTCTTTGGCTACCAGCTGCTCTTCCAGACCCTGGGAATGCTGGCCGCCATGCTGGTAGAAATGCTGCAGACAGGCAGTTGGGGGGAGTGGTCGTTGGACCGTCCCGCATCGATGATGGGATTGTTGGTCGGCCAGGTGTTGGCTACGCTGGCAATCGGGGGACATGTTCTGTTGGCCAAAGACATCGGGTGGGATAAGCGGACGCTGGCGGTAGGGTCGTTCCGCCGGCTGGCGCTTGCGGTTTTGCTCATGGTCAGTATGGGGGTATGGACCAACTACCTGACGGAGTGTCTGGACTTGCCGGATTATAATGCCGCACTGGTTCGTCAGATGATGGGTCAGCCATTAGGCGTGTTGTGCATTGCTTTGCTGGCTCCCATTGCCGAAGAATTATTGTTCCGAGGAGCCATCCAGCATCGGTTGTTCCAACTGTGGCAGCGTCCGTCGTGGGCAGTGGTCGGCAGTGCCTTGATATTCGGACTGGCCCATCTGAATCCCATGCAGATACCTTTTGCCATGCTGATGGGCCTGGCTCTGGGGTGGGTGTACCAGCAGACCGGCAGCCTGCTGCTCTGCATCGTGATGCACATGGTGAATAACGGAGGAGCGGTATTGCTGTATTTCCTGTCGGGCGAAACAGCCGATTCGACGATGACCGGTTCGTTAGGGGAGACAGGAGCTGGGCTGCTGGCAGTGGCAGGATGTGTGGTGAGTATCGGCTGCATACGATTATTGAGGAGCTGCCGTTGATTTAGAAGGAGGAGGAAGGTGTATCATAGCTCAACGATATATAAAATTGTCATTCTGAGCGCAGTGAAGAATCTGAAAACATGCACTTTGTGCTGACAGACTCTTCACTGCGCTCAGAATGACAAATAGAAGAATACCTTTCTTCGGCAGGGACTTACGGGTTCTGGTCCTTCGTAGGATCCATGGCCGGATTAGCGTCGAATTCCGACATCGGCAGCATCATGATGGGATACCACGAGTCGGGCTCCAGGCTGAACTGGGCGTAGTAAGTATGGTTGCTGACGGGCGTGGTGTAGTCGCGGATCATGGGAATCTTCAGGCGGTCGATGTCGAGGATGCGGAAGCCTTCACCCCACAGCTCGATGCGGCGCTGGAGGAGGATTTCGTCCAGCAGCGTCTTCACCTCCATGCTCTCGGTCGATTCCAGGGTCTGCTCGTCGCTGTCGGTCACCTTGGCCAGACGAAGGTCGAAGTTCCCCTCGTCGTAACGGCTGGCGCAGAGGTCGGTCAGCACCTGGCGGGCTTCGGCGTACTGCTTCAGGCGGCAGAGGGCTTCGGCACGGTTGAGGTACATCTCGGCGGCGCGCATGTAGAGGTAGTCCGCCGTCCAGGAGGAAGAAGACTTCACCTTGTACTTGTGCTGGCAGTAGCTTACGTGCGAGCCCAGCTCTTCTTCCTCATCGGCGGGAATGGCCGGCTCGAACCACGACTTGCGCACATCGTCGTCGTCCATCATGGCATACAGCCAGCTGCTGCAGCACATGCGGGCGTAGGAGGCGTAGCCTTCCGCGTCGGCGTCCATCAGGCAGAAGAAGGAGGCCCAGCTGGTGCCTTGCGACTCGATGATTTCCGAGCCCCACATCCATTCGGAGTTGGCGCAGCTGTTGAAGCCCGACAGGAGGTCCTTGGTGCTCATGAGCGACAGTCCCGGCTTGCGCAGTGCGGATTCCGCTGCATTGGCGGCCTTCTGCCAGTCGTGCTGGACGAGAGCCACACGCGACTGGATGCCGTAGGCCACATAGAGGTCAACGTGTGAGATGTGGTCCTGGGCGAGGTTGGACTGCTGGAAGAGGGCGATGGCCTCGTCCAGGTCCTTGTTGATCTGGTCGTACACCTGCTGCACGGTGCCGCGCGCCTTGCCCTCGGTCTCAGCGGTGGTCGGCTCCAGGTAGAGGGGCACGCCAGGATCCTGCTCGTGGCCCACGTAGGTGCGCTGGTAGTAGCTGATGAGGCGGGAGTAGCAGAACGCACGCACGGTGAGTGCCTGGGCCTTGATGTTGGCACGGCGGTCTTCGTCGCCTTGGGCGGCATCGATGGAGGCCAGCACGTTGTTGGCGTTGTTGATCATCTGGTAGTAGAAGTTCCACAGGTTGTGCGGGCGGTCGCTCGTGTTGTTGATTTCCGTGCGTACCCAGTAGTAATAGTCGTAGGTGAACCAGTAGGAGCCCGGTTCGTTCTGCACGAAGTCCTCGCCCATCAGCTCGTTCATCAGGTGATGGGCGCAGAGGCCGAAGTTCTCCGTGGAGTAGCTGGTGGACCAGTTCTCGTCCACATAGAAGGCGCGGTAGATGCCGTTCATGGCGGCCATCTCACCATCGACGGTCGATTGCAGTTCGGTGCTGGCCATCTTGTCGGTGGGCACCGTGTCGAGGTCGCAGCCGGTGAAGGCCAGTGCCAGGCCCAAGGCCATGGCGGATGCTATTTTCTTCATTGTAGTTGCTGTTTTTTAGTGGTTAGAACTTGATGTCCACACCGAAGGAGATGGTCCGGATCGGTGCGTACCGGTAGTCTTGTGTTCCCTGGAAGTTATACTGCGGGTCCATGCCTTTCTTCGAGGAGACCAGCAGGAGGTTGTCGCCGGTGGCGAAGATGCGCACGCCCTGCATGCCTGCCGCTTTCAGCCAGCGCTTGGGCAGGTTGTAGCCCAGGCTGATGTTCTTCAGCGTGAAGTAAGAGGCGTCAAGCAGGAAACGGTCGTCGTACTGTCCGTTGCGGCCGGCCTGGATGCGGGGCACGTCGGTCACGTCGCCCGGTTGCTGCCAGCGGTTCAGCATGTCCTTGCTCCACGAGTAGCCCATGTTGCGCGCGTTCATCAGCGAGGCATAGGTGGTGTCGTACACCTTGCCGCCCACCGAGAAGGTGGTCAGGACGGACAGGTCGATGTTCTTGTAGCGGAACGAGTTGCTGAAGCTGCCGGTGAAGTCGGGGATGCGGCTGCCGCAGATCTGTCGTCCGTTGGCGGTGGCGTCTTCGTAGCTGGTGGTCAGCTCCTGGGTCTGTACGCCGTTCTCGTCGGTGTGGGTCACGTAGTACTGCACCAGACCGGTTTCAGGGTCCACGCCTTCTGCCTTGGGCATGTAGAACGAGTTGATGGGCTCTCCCACTTTCTGGATGAAGGATCCGCTGATGATCTGGTCCGACCCGTTGTCGCTCAGGCGCGTAATCTTGTTCTTGAAGGTGCTGAGGATGAGCGAGGAGTTCCAGGTAAAGCGGTCGTTGCGGAAGATGTCGCCGCTGACGGTGAGGTCAAGTCCGGTGTTGCGCATGTCTCCGATGTTGTCGTAGTAGCCGCTGAAGCCGCTGGAGCTGGGCAGCGGGCGCAGCAGGAGCAGGTCGGAGGTGTTCTTTACATAGAACTCGGCCGACACGGAGAGGCGGGAGTTGAACATGGAGGCTTCCACGCCCACGTTCAGGTTCTTGTTTTTCTCCCATTTCAGTTTCCGGTTTTCCAACGACATGAGGAATGCCCCCGACAGGTTGCCGTTGGGGTAGGTCATGTCGTATAGTCCCTGCCAGGGATAGTAGTCGGAGTAGCCGTCAGAGTCGAGCAGGTTGTCGTTGCCCTGTACGCCGTAGCTCACCTTCAGGGTCAGGTTGTTCAGCCAGTTTTCCGCCGGCTTCATGAAGGCTTCCTGCGACAGGCGCCAGGCACCGCCTACCGACCAGAACTGTCCCCAGCGGCTGTCGGTGTAGAAGCGCGAGGAACCGTCGGTACGGAAGCTGGCCGAGAGGTAGTAACGGTCGTCGAAGTTGTACGAGAGGCGGCTCAGCCAGGACTCGATCTTGTAGGTGTCCTTGTAGGAGGTGCCGTCGGTGATGGTGGAGGCGTTGGCCAGCTCATAGATGCCGCTGAAGGGGAAGTTCTGGCGGGCGGCATACAGCTGCAGGTTCTCGTAGGAGTAGAACTCGTGGCCGGCCAGTACGTCGAGGTTGTGCTTGCCGAAGCTGCGGTTGTAGTTCAGCAGCTGGTTGAAAGTGAAGCTCAGCATCCGTTCGGAGGTACGTGCGCTGGAGCCGTTCACCGTGGCGGCGTTACCCTCGTTGGGGTTCTGATAGACCAGGCGGTTCATGTTGCGGTAGTCCGCACCGAGGTTCACCGTGAGCTTGAAGTCCTTCAGGAAGCCCAGGGCCTCGTTGTTCTTGTCACCCAGCTCGAAGTAGGCGCGTGAGGTCAGGTTGTCGCTCTTCCGTTCGCGTTTGTCCTCCAGCAGGGCGGCGATCCAGTTCATGTTGCTCATGGCCGCACGGGTGTCACCGTAGTCGAAGGTCTTCTCGCCGTTCAGGTAGTTGCCGTTCTCGTCGCGCTGATAGACAGGATAGATAGGAGCCACCATGGTCGAGGAGTACCAGATGTTGTAGTAGCCCGAACCACCCGTCTGCATGTACTGCTGGTTGGTGGTGGAGAATTGGGCGGACAGGGCACCCTTGAGCCAGCTCTTCAGCTTCGATTCTACGCCCACACGGCCGGAATAGCGCTTGAAGCCGGTGTTGATGGCCAGCCCCTTCTCGTTGAGGTAGCCCAAGGAGAACATATAGGTGGTACGGTCGTTGCCGCCGTTGGCGGAGAACTGGTATTCCTGGCGTACCGGGCACTCGCGGGTTGCCTCGTCGAACCAGTCGTCCTCGTATTTCAACTGGGCGTTGGCGGCGATTTTTCCGGTTGAGGGGTCGATGAGCTGTGAGGAGTGGATGTTGAACGGGTTGTACTGCTCGCCGCCCAGTTCCTTCATGAAGGAAGCCTGTGTCTGTTGGATGGCGTCGGCCTCGCTCATGCCCGAAGCGTAGATATAGCTGTTCTTCAGGGCCTCGTAGGCCAGCTCCATGTATTCGGCAGAGTTCACGCGCTCATAGACCGGGAAGGCACGGGAGCTGACACCCCATGTGGCTTTCAGGTTGATGTTCATGGCGCCCGACTTGCCTCGCTTGGTAGTGATGATGACCACACCATTGGCACCACGCGCACCGTAGAGGGCCGAGGCCGAAGCATCCTTCAGCACCGACATGGACTCGATGTCGGCAGGGTTGATGGCACTGATGTCACCGTCGTAAGGAACGCCGTCGAGCACGTACAGCGGATCGTTGTTGGCATTGATGGAGCCAAAGCCACGAATCACCAGTTTGGCACCGTCGCCCGGCTGTCCGCCGCCTGATGTTGTCTGCAGGCCAGCTACGGTTCCGTCCAAGGCTTTCGATACATTGGCCACCGTGCGGGCTTCAATCTTGTCGTTCTTGATGACTTCGGCAGAACCCGTAAACGACGACTTCTTCGCCGTACCATAGGCCACTACCATCACTTCATCGAGTGCCTGAGCATCCGATTTCAGAAGCACTTTGACCCCCGCTGTGGCCTTCACTTCTTGCGTCTGCATGCCGACGAACGACACCACCAGGGTTTTCACTGTGGAAGGAATCTCCAAAGAGAACCTGCCATCTACATCTGTCACTGTTCCGGTTGTTGTACCCTTGGCGACAACAGAAGCTCCGATGACGGGTTCGTTGTCTTCGGCAGAGATGACCACACCCGTAATTTTCACTGTCTGTGAAAAGGCAAGATGGACCACTGCCAACAGGCACAACAACAATAATCCACATTTTTTCATTGCTTATATATAATTATTGTTGGTACTTGTCTCCTCTCTCGTTTCGCAGGTTGCCTCTCCGCTGTCGCAGCAGACAGGCAACTGCTATTCTTTAATTTTTGTTTTTCTGTGTTGCAAAACTACAATAACAGAGGGAATTGTCCAAAAATAATGAAAGAAAACAGCAAAACATCCGCTGAAATCGTCAGCTGATGTTTTGGATATGCAGATTATATTCGGTTTCTCCCGGCCATGGGAGAGCCTGTCCGAGAACTTTGGGTCACCTATCCAACTGTCATGCTGAACGTAGTGAAGCATCTGGATGCATCACTTTGTACTAACAGATTTCTCACTTCGTTCGAAATGACAGGGGAAAAAGGAAAGCGGAAAACAATTCTCGGACAGCCTGGGGAGGGGACAGTCATCCGATGAATGCCTCAGGGACGCATATTCTTCCCGATGCCCACTTGCCGGTGGACAGCACCCGTAGATGCCTCCTTATAGAGATAGCCGCGGAACATACCGCCGCTGTTGAACGGCATGGCAATATGGCCTTCCTTGTCGACGGCAATCAGTCCGCCGTTGCCGGCTTCGGCATTCAGCTCCTGATGGATGATGTAGTCGGCTGCCTGCTCCACCGGTTCGTTCAGGTACTTGTAGCGGGCACAGAGGTTATAGGCCACGGCATGGCGGATAAAGTATTCTCCATGTCCGGTACAGGAAACGGCGCAACTGGCGTTGTCGGCATAGGTGCCTGCCCCGATGACGGGCGAATCGCCGATGCGTCCCCATTTCTTCTTGAACATTCCGCCCGTGCTGGTACCGGCGGTCAGGTTACCCGCTTTGTCCAGAACGACACATCCCACCGTACCGTTCTTTTTGCTCTCCCGTTTCAGCTGCTCCACCCATTTCAAGGTTTTCGGAGTGGCAAAATACAGGTTGTCGTCCACCATGTCCAGTCCATGTTCACGCGCGAACTGCTCGGCTCCTTCGCCGGCCATCATCACGTGCTCCGATTGGGTCATGACCCGATAGGCGGCCTCAATGGGGTGCTTCACGTGCTTCAGTCCGGCCACGGCTCCTGCCGACAGATCCTGCCCCCGCATGATGGAGGCATCCAACTCGAACGTGCCGGCTGCCGTACAGGTGGCACCGATGCCGGCATTGAACAGCGGATTCGACTCGAAATAGCGGAGTACGGCAAGGACGGCCTCCTCGCCCTTCCCTCCTCGGTCGAGTACGGCGGCTCCTGCATCCAGGGCCGAATCCAGGGCGGCATAGTAGTGGGCCGACAGTTCGGCGTTCTGTTCGAGCCCGCTCATGGCACCGGCTCCGCCGTGCACCACAATGACATACTCTCTTTTCTCTTGGGCTTGTCCGGCAAGGGCGGCCAGCGACAAGCAGATGCTTCCTAACAATACAATCAACTGGAATCTCTTCATTTGGCAATGTATTTTAAATTATGCCCAAAAGTAAGCATAAGTTTTTGATTATCCATGGAGAGTCCGTATCTTTGTGCCCGAATTATAGATTGATTTAGATGAAGACATTTGAAGAACTTGGCGTTTCTCCCGAAATACGCAAGGCGATTGAAGAAATGGGCTACGAGAACCCGATGCCCGTACAAGAAGAAGTTATCCCATATTTATTAGGCAATGGCAACGATGTGGTGGCACTGGCACAGACCGGTACCGGAAAGACGGCCGCCTTCGGTCTGCCGCTGATACAGAAAATCCATGTGGAGGATTGTGTGCCGCAGGCTCTGATTCTCTGTCCTACTCGTGAGTTGTGCCTGCAGATTGCAGGCGACTTGAATGACTATTCGAAATATATTGCCGACCTGAAGGTGCTGCCGGTCTATGGCGGTTCGTCCATCGAAAGCCAGATCCGCAGCCTGAAGAAAGGGGTTCACATTATTGTGGCGACACCGGGACGGCTGATTGACCTGATGGAACGGAAAGTGGCACGGCTGGAAACCATTCGCGACGTGGTGATGGACGAGGCGGACGAAATGCTGAACATGGGCTTTACGGACAGTATCAATGCCATTCTGGAGAAAGTACCCGAAGACCGCAATACGCTGATGTTCTCGGCCACCATGAGCCAGGAGATTTCGCGCATCGCCAAGACGTACCTCCGTGATGCCCGGGAAATTACCATCGGGACCAAAAACGAAGGAACCAAGAATGTCCACCATCTTGCCTACATCGTTCATGCCAAGGACAAGTATCTGGCCCTGAAGCGCGTGGTGGACTATTATCCACAGATTTATGCGATTATTTTCTGCCGCACCCGCAAGGAAACCCAGGAAATAGCGGACAAGCTGATTCAGGATGGGTATGATGCAGACTCGTTGCACGGTGAACTGAGCCAGGCACAGCGTGACCTGGTGATGCAGAAGTTCCGCCAGCGTCACCTGCAGCTGCTGGTGGCCACCGATGTGGCGGCCCGCGGACTGGACGTAAACGACCTGACCCATGTGATCAACTATGGATTGCCGGACGATACGGAGAGTTACACGCACCGCAGCGGACGTACGGGACGGGCCGGAAAGACGGGGGTGTCTATCGCCATCATGAACCTGCGCGAAAAGGGCAAGATGCGCGAAATCGAACGTATCCTGAACAAGAAATTCGATGTGGGCGAACTGCCTACAGGAAAGGCTATCTGCGAGCAGCAGCTCATCAAACTGGTGGACGATATTGAGAAGGTGAAGGTGGACGAAGAGGAGATTGAAGCCTTCCTGCCTGCCATCTACCGCAAGTTCGAGTGGCTGAGCAAGGAAGACCTGATCAAGCGCGTGGTGTCGATGGAATTCAACCGCTTCCTGGACTACTATAAGAATGCGCCCGAAATCGAACAGCCGAAGGCGGGTGAAAAAGAGAAGAAGGAACGGAAAGACAGAGGAACCGACCGTGAAAAGCGGAGCCGTAAGGCAGAGAAAGGCTACACGCGCCTGTTTATCAACCTGGGAAAGACCGACGGCATTTTCCCCAACCAGCTGATTGATCTGATTAACCGCCACCTGAAGAAGGAGCGGATAGAGATTGGACGTATCGACCTGATGCAGAACTTCTCGTTTTTCGAGGTCATTGAGTCACAGGCCCGTCAGGTACTCAAGGCACTGAACAAGGTGAGTGTGAGTGGCCGCAAGGTCGTAGTGGAAGTGGCGGAGGAGAACGAGGGGAACAGCGACAAGGCGGGCAAGAAACGGGAACGCCCGGCTGAAGCACCGGAAGCTCCGGCCAAGAAGGCCAAGCCCAGCCGGGAGGAACGGGGCTATACGGCTGCCCGAGGACCGAAACGCAAGGACGACTGGAAACAGTTCTTTGTCCACGACGACTATCCGTTGAAAGGGGAAGTCCCTGATTTCGGAGAAGAGGGCTGGGCAAAACCCAAGAAAGGCAAGAGAAAGAAATAACCGTCAAGTCCTGAACGATACATAGGCCCGGTCATCAAATGAGCACTGCCCTTTGTACATCCCTTTCGTACTCTTGTAGGAACGGATGCACAAAGGGTCTTTTTGTAACAGTTCGTTCAGATAACGTTCGGAATCCGTCAAGGTAGGGAACAGGCGAGGGTATCCGTCGGAGGCCAGGACCACTTGCTCGCCGGGCGCAACGGGCAGGATGCGGAGGGCGGACGGGGGTAGCGGAAACCCGTCGAATACCGCATAGGCGTAGGGAGAGGCCGAAGAAGGGAGATTCTGGAAGACAGATTGTTCCACGAGAAACGGCCGGATGGCATCGCGCCCGCTATCATGCTCCAGCAATGCTTCCTGCGGAATGCCTTGCAGCAGTCGGGCTTCAAGGTATACGGAACGCACCTCGGCCAGCAGGGTGTCTATCCGTTTGCCGTTGGTGAACGACCGGCCGCCAATCAGGCATTGGCAGTCGCCTACCAGCCAGACTTCTTTCCGGTGGCGGCTGTACACTACGGCACTGGCGGTCAGCCGTTGCTCAGGATGTTGCCGCACACCGTCCCACAGCCCGTTCTCTTCGTAGAAACGGGCTATGCGACGGGTGATGGCGGCGGCGGCATCCGGCCCGGCAGACAGGGGTGGAAGCGACCGGACCGCCTCTTCCACCAGTTGTCCGGCCCATTGGCCGGTGGTCATCCCCTCCTGGCGGAAGTCCGACTTCGAGGTAGCTCCGTCGATGACCCCTATATAATAAGGTGTCATGACGATGCGGTCTTCGTTGGCGGCTTCCGAAGTCTTCCCCTTCAGAAATACTTCCATCATTCCAGGATGAGTTTCAGTTGGCGCGAGGACACCTTTGCCTGCAGCCACTGGCGCATTTTTTCTTCTTCCGCTTTCGAGGGAGTTTTCCGGCACGCCACGATAGCGAAGATCAGCGTGTCCACCCGGTTGCTGTCGACTTCCAGCTGCAGGCTTCGCGAAATGGAGAGGGTACGTATATTCGGAAAGAGCACTTTCACCTCTTCGTTCATCTTGCTGTCCATCAGCGACACCCCGCTGAAGAGCTGCAGCTCGCGCTTCAAGGAGTCCATGACCGATTGCTGCTCGGCCAGTTGCTGCTTGCTGCTCCGGTAGAAATCCTCCATGACCGATGATTTCAGTTCGCTGACATTCAGTTGTGGAACTTCCTGGTTGTTGCCTCCCTGGAAGATAATCAGTTCGGTTTTCGGCAACTGGTAGTGCTCGGCCATTCGCTGGCGGGCTGTCTCGATTTGTTCTTCCGACACTTCTTTCCCTAACAGCACGACGCGGATTTCGCGTTTCTGATAGGAGATTTCGCGGCTGAGTATCTGGGAATTGGCGAACTGCAGTTCGTGGGTGACGAAACTGTTGGCTTCCGATTGGTAGAACGTCTCTTTCACGATGCCATAGGTGAGGTAGACCGCCGGACACATCGTGCCGATGGTAATCCACACGATGTAGCGGCGCACCAGTTTCTCGCGGGTCTTGTCGACAAACTGCTTGCGCTGGAAATGCATCACCCGTACGCCGATGTACGTGGCGAGACTGATGAACACGGAATTGATGAAATACAGGTAGAAGGCACCCAGAAAATAGAGCAGGTTACCGGTGGCCAGCCCGAATCCGGCCGTGCAGAGCGGCGGCATCAATGCCGTGGCAATGGCGACGCCCGGAATGACATTCCCTTTCTCCTTGGTAGCCAGGGCGACAATGCCTGCCAGTCCGCCTACCAGCGCGATGAAGACATCGTAGATGGTGGGCGAGGTGCGTGCCAGCAGTTCCGACTGCACTTCGTCCAAGGGGGTGAAGGCAAAATAGATAGTGGCGGTCGTTACGCTGAACAGGGTAGCGATGAAATAGCTCTTGAGCGACCGTTTCATCAGCTCGAAGTCGTTCAGGCCGATGGACAGTCCTACTCCCATGATAGGTCCCATAAGGGGAGATATCAACATGGCACCGATGATGACGGCGGTGGAGTTGACATTCAGGCCGAGGGAGGCAATGAAGGTGGCGAAAATGAGCACCCACAAGTTGGTGCCTTTGAACTCTACCCCGCCACGGATGGATTCGACGGTCACTTGCTCGTCTTCCTTGCTGCGTTTCAGGTCGAGGTATTCGTTGAAGAACTTCTTCAGTTGCGATTTTTTGAGAGAATCTGTAGTCATAGAGTTAACGGACAAAACGATTGATAAAAGGAATGCTGCGTAAGGGAAGGTCTTTTTTCACGATATACGCTATAAAGACCCCTAATAATACGGTACGGAACAGCAGCCGGAGTGCCAGGTTGCCGATGGTGATTTCATGGGCGGCCACAAACAGTACGGCAGTCAGGGCCAGATAGACGGCCATCTCCTTGAGCGGATAGTCCACCGGATACTTCCGTTGGCCGATGACGTAAGAGAGCAGGGTAATCACTCCGTAACCGGCTACCGAGGCCCAGGCAGAAGCGACATAGCCATAACGGGGTACCAGCCAGACATTCAATAGCAGGATGACGGCACAGCCCAGCAGGGAGAAATAGGCTCCCCAACGGGTCTCGTCGGTCAGCTTGTACCAGAACGAGAGATTGAAGTAGATGCCCTTGAAGATTTCTGCTCCCATGACAATGGCCACCACGTTCAGGCCTTCCCAGTAGTCGCGTGCCACCAGGAAGCGGAGCAGGTCCATGTAGAACACGACCGCCAGAAAGGCCAGCATCGAGAAGATGAAGAAATACTTCATGGCCGCCGAGTACATAGGTCGGTTGTCTCCCTCCTTGTTCTTCCCGAAGACGAACGGCTCATAGGCATACCGGAATGCCTGGGTGAACATGGCCATGACCAAGGCTACTTTACTGGTGGCACTGTAAATGCCCAGTTGCACCAGCCCTTCTTGTCGGTCGTCGAACAGGAAGGGATAAATCATCTTGTCGACGGTCTGGTTGAGAATGCCCACCAGGCCGAACACCAGAATCGGGAAAGAGTAGGCCACCATCTTCCGAAGCAGGGAAAGGTCGACAGCGAGGCGGAAACCGCGTAGTTCCGGAAGGAAGAAAAACAGCTGTACGGCCGACGTGAGCAGGTTGGAAACGAAGATGTAGCCTACCAGGTAGTCGGGCCGGTAGAACCAGTCGACGCAGGAAGGGGCATGCACCAGGAGCCACGGGCAGAGCAGCAGGAAAAACAGGTTGAGGCCGATGTTGCCCACGATGCTGAACAGCTTGATGCCGGCAAACTTGAGCGGCTGCTTCCGGTAGCGGAGATAGGCGAAAGGAATGCACTGGAACGAGTCGAGTGCCACCACCAGCACCATCATGCCCACATAGTCGGGATGGTCGGGGTATTCCAGCAGGGCGGCAATGGGATGCAGGAACGTGAAACAGAGCAGCACGAACAGCAGGGAGAGTCCGCCGACGAACAGCAGCGCATGGCCATATACTTTCTCCGGCTGTTCTTCGGCTTTGTTGGCAAACCGGAAGAAGCCGGTCTCCATGCCGAATGTCAGGAACACCAGTATGAGTGCCGTATAGGCATATACATTGGAAACGACGCCGTAACCTCCCGACGCAGCGGGCAGTACAGCGGTATAGAGGGGCACGAGCAGGTAGTTCAGGAAACGTCCCACGATGCTGCTCATGCCATAAATGGCAGTGTCTTTTGCCAAACTTTTCAATCCAGCCATAGTTAATCGAACAATGTCTTGTTACTCGTATAAATACTTCTCCCCAGATGCTTGTAGGCCAGTTCGGTTACTTCGCGTCCGCGCGGTGTCCGTTTCAGGAACCCTTCCTTGATGAGGAAAGGTTCATACACCTCTTCCAGGGTTCCCGGGTCTTCTCCCAGGGCGGTGGCGATGGTGGTCAGTCCGACCGGACCTCCCTTGAACTTGTCAATCAGCGTGCAGAGAATCTTGTTGTCAATTTCGTCCAGTCCGTAGCGGTCGATGTTGAGCGCTTCCAGGGCATAGCGGGCAATCTTCATGTCGATGCGTCCGGAGCCTTTCACCTGGGCAAAGTCGCGTACACGGCGCAGCAGGGCATTGGCAATGCGGGGCGTTCCACGGCTGCGGGAGGCAATCTCTCCGGCGGCTTCGTGGTCGCAGGGCACGCCTAGAATTCCCGACGAACGGAGCAGGATACGGGTGAGAATCGTCTCGTCGTAGTACTCCAGGTGCAGGTTGATGCCAAAGCGGGCACGGAGCGGGGCGGTCAGCAGGCCGCTGCGGGTGGTGGCCCCGACCAGGGTAAAGGGGTTCAGGTCGAGCTGGATGCTCCGCGCCGAAGGCCCCTTGTCAATCATGATGTCAATCCGGTAGTCTTCCATGGCCGAGTACAGGTATTCTTCCACGACGGGGCTGAGGCGGTGGATTTCATCGATGAAAAGCACGTCGTTCGGCTCCAGGCTGGTCAATACGCCGGCCAGATCTCCGGGCTTGTCGAGCACAGGGCCCGAAGTAATCTTGAAGCCTACCCCCAGTTCGTTGGCGATGATGTTGCTCAGCGTGGTCTTCCCCAGTCCGGGAGGGCCGTGAAGCAGCACATGGTCTAATGCTTCCGCACGTAGTTTAGCCGCCTTGACAAAGATGCGCAGGTTGTCTACCACTTTCTCCTGTCCGCTGAAGTCTTCAAACTGCAGCGGGCGGAGGGCGTTCTCGAAGTCCCGTTCTTTGCCGGTGGGCTTATAGTCTCGTATATCAAACTGTTCTTCCATGTCTCGAAGGAAATAGTGTCCTATAAATTGAATCTCCAAGCAAAAGTACAAAAGTTTTGCCAAAAAAGCCTTATATTTGTGGGGTAACTTCTCAGATTTAGTATGCAGGATAAGAATAAACGAGTATTGGTGGGCATGAGTGGGGGAATCGACAGCTTGGCTGTCTGCCTGATGTTGCAGGAGCAAGGGTATGAGGTAGTGGGAGTAACGCTTCGTACGTGGGACCTTGCGTCGCACTTTTCTTCGGCCGGACAGACATTGCCCGACGAAATCCTGGAAGCACAGGCGTTGGCCGCACGGTTAGGAATCGAGCACCATGTGGCGGATGTACGCGAAAGGTTTCGCAGCGCGGTCGTGCAGCCGTTCATCGACGATTACCTGAAGGGGCGCACCCCCAATCCCTGTGTGTGGTGCAATCCGTCGGTCAAGGAACGGGTGCTTTGCGAATGGGCGGACCGTAGGGACTGTGCCTTCATCGCAACAGGCCACTACTGCCGGTTGGAAGAGCGCAACGGGTTCCGTTATATCGTGGCCGGCGACGACGGCACCAAGGACCAGTCGTACTTTTTGTGGAAACTTCCCCAGGACATTCTTCGTCGGATGCTCTTTCCGCTGGGCGGGCGTACCAAGGCTTCCGTGCGCGAATACTTGGCCCGAAAGGGGTTCGAGGCCAAGTCCAGAGGCCCGGAGAGCATGGAGGTCTGCTTCATCGAAAACGATTATCGCACCTTCTTGAAAGAACAATGCCCTGACCTCGACCAGCGCATCGGAGAAGGGTGGTTCGTCGACAGCAAGGGGGTGAAGCTGGGGCGTCACAAAGGGTATGCCTATTATACCATCGGCCAGCGGAAGGGGTTGGAAATTGCGTTGGGGAAACCGGTCTACGTAGTAAAAATCAATCCGCTCAAGAATACGGTCATGTTGGGCGATGCCGCACAATTGCAGGTGGAATACATGCTGGTGGAGGAGGTGCTGGTCAACGACTGGGAAGAGCTGGTTGCCTGTCCTCGCTTGTCCGTCCGTATCCGCTATCGTGGCTGTCCCCTCCCGTGTCGGGTACTCCGGTTGGCAGACGACCGTCTGTTGGTCCGTTTTCTAGAAGAGGCTTCCGCCATTGCCCCCGGACAGTCGGCCGTGTTCTACGACGGGCAGCGGGTGCTGGGAGGCGGATGTATTGCCGTGCAGCAGGGAGTCCGGAAGCTGGCGGCAGAGTGCGGGGATCATTTTGCCGAAAACAAATAGGAGGACTTATTTGTTATAGAAAGTAAAGAAGGTAGGATATGATGTCGGTTTGAACAGGATAATAGTATGGTTTTAGAAAAAATATATAGGGTGTCCAGTTCTGTGTTCCAATTCTCGAGTTGAAAAGAAGCTTGTACTTCTTCTAACATTATGAGAATCAGATGTTATGCAAACAACGAATACACCCTCAATTATACATCGCTATTTTATAATTAAAAATTAGTCCATTTCAAATAAGTAACACTTTAAATATCAAAGATTTGGAATTATATTGTAATATCAAAAAGTGGAACATAGAACTGGACACCCTAAAAAATATACTAATCCTAATTCGAGTTTCCCACACCGACAGAAGCAGCTGTAGTGTGGATTAACTCTTAACCCAAGTTTGACATTTGCTTATCCGTTTTTCCTGCTTTCCAGTACTTTGCGATTTTCATTTGCGGTGCTGTGTACTACAAACTTTTCTCGATTCTGATTTTTCTGAATGGCATCTTTTTGTACTTTAGTCGTTCATAAATATCATCTGCGGATTTATTCGGCTCGCTGCAAAGCCTCATGTGAACCTTCTCTTTGATGAAGCCAACGTTTTATGCATGACACGACTGCGCACGCGGCCTGTAAGGTCACGGAAAGACTCCTTGATGCGGTAGTACCAGTCATCGCGCTGCGTTCTCGGGTTGTATCTTGGTTGAGACATAAAGTGCATATCAGATGCAAAGGTACATCTTTTCTGCGAGACTTCTGTGTACTACAATTTGATTTTTTTCAGGATGCCATTGCTAAAAACAGATAGTTAGCCCGATGAATACCCCTAAAAAA
>JALEPZ010000015.1 GCA_022767125.1 Phocaeicola plebeius | reverse complement strand
AAGATTACTAAATTTCGATGACAGCACTCTTGACTTTGCACCTTGCGGAAGTCTGGCAGCTTCAACTGATGGTACCAAACCAATGTTCCAGATGGATGGAGTCCTTAATAATCATCAAAAGTATTTCATTTTCTGTAAGCGATTAATCAAAGAATACACAGAGGCACATAACGACACTTTCGACTACGAACAGTTTTATGACTTTATAAAAACGGAAGAAGCAAAACAACAACGTTATCAAAGGCTTTGTGATGATTTGCTTGACGATTGTGAGAGTTATGAACACTATCTATCAAATGTCTCACACATATATAACCAAATGGCAGCCCATCTGCTTAAAGACAAAACGGGCAAGTCTTGGTATGATGATGAACCATTTAGGGTGAATTTTTATGATGGCTATAACGGTTTCCTATCATACCTATCCGAGTTGAGTCGCGAGTTCATTGTTAATGTGCATACTCTCAACCATGACTTGTTATTCGAATCATTCAATAACACGGGATTTATCAATGGAGACATGTCTGATGGTTTTGATGAATATGGCTCAGAATATTATGGCAAGCTAACAATTAAAAACCGAACATACCATTGCCGTTTGGAGAGATACAAAGGTAGGTACAATACCCCGATTCGGCTTTACAAGCTTCATGGCAGTCTTGATTATGTACCCTTTTACCGACAAAACGAATACGGATGGATGATTCCAGAGAATTATGTCAAGATAAAATGGGGCATTGGTGCTGGCGACATCATGAAGAGCCGCAAATCAAAAATCGGATACGATATCTCACCGTTTGAATACCATGCTGACTTTTTGACTGGCACAACCTCAAAGATAAAACGGTACAATGAGCCATTGCTTTTCAGAAAGTTATTCAAGAAATTCCGAAAAAATCTACGGGATGCAGAAATGCTTATCATCATTGGATATGGTTGTAAAGACGAGGGTATAAATGAAATGATAAAGGAGAACTTTGACTATAGACATAAACCTTCGTTTATTATTGATGCCTATACAAAGGATGGGAGTCAAGTTGACCTGTTCAAAAAAGAACT
The DNA here is from genome assembly GCA_022767125.1 of Phocaeicola plebeius. GTDB lineage: Bacteria > Bacteroidota > Bacteroidia > Bacteroidales > Bacteroidaceae > Phocaeicola > Phocaeicola plebeius_C. The sequence goes on along the minus strand of JALEPZ010000015.1, from coordinate 19,172 downwards.
CCAAGCAAAATTGCTCAGAGTTCAAATAAATGATATTAGCAAGGCACTTTTTGAATAGTTTATTCTTTGGACTATTGTATATAGTGAAAATACACATAGAAAGCTACCTCCATTGCAATCGTTATGATTGACAGAAGGGAAAGGGAGTCAACGACGTAGAACAGTTTAGCAGAAATCCATATGCCATCGTTATTCTTTATAATGTCAGTAAGTCGTTGGATATATTTCTGCCAAATCGTTTCTTGCTGCTTGTCGTGGTCGGCTAGTTTCTGTTCCTCTTGCCCCAGCCATTAGATGGAGTTAGTGCATCTTCTGCCAATCAGCATCTGAGACATTCACTGAAACCTTCAACTTTGTGGGTGCATCTTCCATGACTTGATTAATATGCCCGTTGATGGTGTCAACCTTGCCGGTAATGGTATCTACGGCATTATCCAGTTTCTCCTCGGCTCGCTGATACTGCTGGATACCCGACTCACAGTGAAGTGTGGCATTTACAATACAGAGTTTCGAAGAACCATCAAAGTAACAGTAAACACAATTGCTTGCTATTTTATTTGGTCAGTCTCCCAGGCATCGATAGATGGTTGGGGTATTAGGCTTCCCGATGCCAAAATAATCTGGCACATGGGCAAGCCCAATACCCGAAGATTTGGAATGCAACTAACCAGGTGTTGCTAACTTGTCTGTACGGTAAGTAGCATTGTTGAACACAATTTTCTTGACCATCTCATTGAGCCTGTCAGCAATGCGGTCACCATAATGCTCTCGGATTTGTTGCGGCGTGAGGTTAGTTGTAACAATGGTGAAAAGCTGCTCTTCATAACGCTTTGTCAGCAGGTCAATGACAGGGGTATATACGTTGCCATAGTCCAACACCTCAGATGGTTCTGTGCCCAGGTCATCGATGCCGAGCATGTCAACACTGATGAGTTTACGGTATGCCTCATAGTTGTTCTTGCAGAGGTACGCAATGTAACTTTGCATCTACAATTCAGATTCCGTATGTGCCTCCCTCAAATGGTTTGTGGATATGCAGTGCGTTCAGCAATTGTTGGAATGCTTTAAGCATTGTACTCTTGCCATTTCCACATCCACCGCACAGCAGGATGCCGAAATGAGATGATGGTGTGGTAAGCCAATGAACCATCTCCTGAAGTTGCTTCTCCATATCTTCGTTTGAGCAGAAGATACGGTGTCTATATTCCACCTCAGCCATAATTGCTGCCAACAGATAGGCATAAGCCTTTTCCTCTGACATAGGCATCTTAAAACGAGCCTTCATAGGACAACGCTGTAGCAGGGATTTCTTTAATTCCTCTACGTCGATTTTTAGTGTTGTTTTCATTATTCCTTTCCCCATTTTTATCTGAAAAATTTGGGTCATCCGACATTGGGAGTGATAATCACTCTTATAGTTTTTTGAAGAGGGGGTATCAAAATCAAAATGCCTATCATTTTGTCATACCGAGCGCAGTCGAGGAATCTAAACCACTCGCTGAGAGATTCTTCGACTCCGCTGCGCTCCGCTCAGAATGACATTGTATTAGTGATGATTGCATTATGGTACACCCTCTTAAGATAGCCTATTGTATCACTCGAAATGTCGGATGAACCGCATTTTCTGGTCTTTGGCATACTTGCATATTTATGGGTTCAACATTCCTTTTGTTGTACCTATCCGCAAGTAATCACAAGTAAACTATTGATGACCTTTGTCAACTATGCCCACGATATTGCCTTTCGCAAAAGCGGGGCAAAAAGCTGTCAACTCTTGTATCCTGTCGTAAACCCTTGTCAACTATGTCCACGATATGACAAAAATAGAGCCTCGTAAATTCCCTGCGGTAGAAATACGTTGCAAATTTATAGGGAATTTCCGAAGCAACCAAAAACAGTTCTTGAAGTATTAAATTCTAAAAGTATCTGTATTTCAGTAGTTTATATTTGGTTGATCTTCGTTGTTCATGGTAGTTTGTAAGTCTCTAAATACAACCAGAAACTGTGTGTTACAACATACCATAGATCTCTCAGTAAGCCGCTTTCGCAGGGCCTGATGAAGCCCATCACCAGTGGCTGAATCTCCTGGCGACATGGCAAAGATAAGGCGAAGGAAGGGTGTGAACAAGAAAACGGTCCTCTATAATGCGACCCTATGAGGGGTCGAATCATAGGAAGAGGAAACGATAGACTATTGATTTTCAATACTATAAGAAAGGTCGCAAAGGGTCGCAAAATAGTCGCAAAAGGGTTTGAAAAAGGGTCGAAGAGGTCGGATGAAGGTCGGATGAAGGACAACATTAGGCAGTGGGTTTTGTCATTTGTCATTTGTCATTAAGGCCACGAAGACCCATCGGAAGATGAGTAGACTCGCTTCCTTCCAACTTAATATATATATATAAATATAATAATATTATATTTATATATATATATATATATTAAAATTCTATGGGAATATTTTTTCCTTTTTCTTTGCCCCCCCGGACAGGCCGAGGTTCGTCTGTCCGATCCCTTTTCCCCTCGTCATTCGGACGGAGTGAAGTGACATTCAGGAGATGCTTAATGACAAATGACAAATGACAAGAAACGAACCTGCTTCCGCTTTCCTTTTTCCATGTCATTTCGAACGAAGTGAGAAATCTGAATACATTCACTAACGCATTACAGATGCTTCACTACGTTCAGCATGACAATAAAAAACTAAAAGCACCGCACTTGTTGACTTGCAAGAACAGCTGTTATAACCGGACTACAACAGCCATTATCAGACACTTACAACAGCCATTGTGGCAAAATCACGCCGAGTTAACGACGTTAAACGACGTTGGTCCCGCAGCTTCTTGCTATCTTTACTCCTGTAAAAAAACAAAAGACATGCAGATGATTCACTACCTCCCACATAACCCATCGGATAAAAACGATGCCCTCCTGAGTCTTCCACACACCGGGGTGTGGCAAGACCCAGAAGGACAAAGTAGGCAACAAGCGGCAGCAGCCTATGGATTACTTGCCGTCGCCTTATTATTCCTCCTCGGGCTTCATGTTCGTGTACACGGTCTGTACATCGTCGAATTCCTCGAGGCGTTCCACCATCTTGTCGATGCTCTCGCGCTGTTCGGGAGTCACATCCTTCAAGTCGTTGGGGATATATGTAAAGTCACCGCCCACATCCTCGAAGCCGCATTCCTCGAGGTGCTTCTGGATGGCAGCATAGCTCTTCGGGTCCCCATAAATCGTGATGGTACCTTCTTCCGGATCTTCATCAAACTCGTCTTCAACATTGTAGTCGATGAGGTCAAGAATCAGTTCTTCCATGTCGGTACCTTCCTTCTTCTTGAAGGTAAAGACACACTTGTGGTCGAACAGGAAGGCCAGCGAACCGGTGGTTCCGAGGTTACCTCCGAACTTGTTGAACACGGAACGCACATCGGCCACCGTACGGGTGGTGTTGTCGGTCAGTGTATCCACGAAAATGGCCACTCCATGCGGGCCATAGCCCTCGTAGGTCATTCCCTTGTAGTCGCTCTGGTCCTTACCCATCGCGTTCTTGATGGCGCGGTCGATGTTGTCCTTCGGCATGTTTTCCCGCTTGCAGGTAGCGATGACCGAACGCAGGGTAGGATTGTTTTCAGGTTCGGGTCCACCCGCCTTTACGGCGATTGCAATTTGTTTACCCAGACGGGTGAAGGTCTTGGCCATGTGTCCCCATCTCTTCAGTTTTGTAGCTTTTCTATATTCAAACGCTCTTCCCATTGGATGAAATATTTTTAGTATTGTTTTTTTGTAAATAGTATCTCGATTGGATTATCTCAGTTTCGCCCCTACCTTGTTCTGCAGGTTGGCAATGAGTTTCTGCATCACCTTGTCTATCTGCTTGTCGTTCAGCGTGGCGTTCTCGTCCTGCAGCAGGAAGCTGACCGCATAGCTCTTCTTGCCGGCTTCCAGGTTCTTGCCCTCATACACGTCGAAGAGTTCCACACTCTTGAGGAGCTTGCGCTCGGTCTCGTAGGCCACCTTCTCGATGTCGGCAAACTGTACCGCCTTGTCGATGAGCAGGGCCAGGTCGCGCTTCACGGCCGGGAACTTGGACAGTTCCTTGTAGGTCACCGCCACGTTCTTCACGGCCTTCATCAGTTCTTTCCAGTTCAGGTCGGCATAAAACACAGGGCCCGAAATGTCGAACGCCTTGAGGAGCTTCTTGTGGAGCGAGCCGAAAGTGGCCAGCAGCTTGCCGCCGCGGGTATGCACGGAAATGGCCACCGAGTAGATGTCGTCCGTCAGGTTGCCGAACACCAGTGTGCCGAAGTTCACGCCCAGCCGGCGGAAAATGTTGAGCACATACGCCTTCAGCTCGTAGACCGACGCGTCCTCATCGGGATGAGCCCACGAGTTCGACACCCGCTTGCCGGTCAGCCACAGTCCCATGTGGAGTTCCTCGGAATAGGCAGCGAGCACCTTCTCCGGATTCCTCCGTTCGGCATGGAAATGGTAGCAGTTGCCAAATTCGAAGAAGCGCAGGTCGGCGTTCTGACGGTTGGCATTGTGCTGGATGCTTTCCAGTCCGCCGAACAGCAGGGTGGCACGCATCACGTTCAGGTCGTTGCTCAACGGGTTCATCACCCTCACCAGATTCTCGGGCTTGAACGTCTCCAGTCCCTCGTAGTAGGCGGCCGCCGTGAGCGAGTTGTTCAGGATTTCATGGAAGCCACAGCCCACCAGCTGCTCCGACACCAGGTTCTGCAGCTTCACCGACCGGTCGGTCTCGCCTTTCACGCTCAGGCTCGACTTCAGGGAAGTGGGAATCTCCACATTATTATATCCGTAGATACGGAGGATATCTTCTACCACATCACACGGACGCTGCACGTCCACCCGATAGGGCGGCACCAGCAGGGACAGTCCCTCGGCCGTCTCCGACACGATCTTCATTTCGAGCGAAGCCACGATGCTCTTCACCGTTTCTGCCGGAATCTCCTTACCGATCAAGGCATTGACGTAGGAATAGTCGAGCTGTACGGGGAAATCGGCCACGGGAGCCGGATAGCAGTCCTTGATGTCGGAAGCGATTTCGCCGCCCGCCAGTTCCTTCACCAGCAAGGCTGCGGCCTTCAAGGCATAGAGGGTGATGTTGGGGTCGATGCCCCGTTCGAAACGGAACGAAGCATCCGTGCTCAGCCCGTGCCGGCGTGCCGTCTTCCGCACCCAGGTAGGATGGAAATACGCACTTTCGAGGAACACATCCTTCGTGGTTTCCGTCGTCCCCGAATCCATTCCGCCGAAGACACCGGCAATACACATGGGCTCCTCGGCATTGCAGATCATCAGGTCGCGTTCGTTGAGGGTACGCTCCACCTCATCGAGTGTGACGAACTTCGTCCCTTCCGGACAGGTCTTCACCACAATCTTGCCGCCCTTGATCTTGTCGGCATCGAAGCAGTGCATAGGCTGTCCGTAGGCATGAAGGATATAGTTGGTGATGTCCACGATATTGTTGATGGGGCGCACACCGATGAGGCGCAGCTTGTTCTGCAGCCATTCGGGACTCTCCTTCACGCAGACATTCTTGATGGCCACTCCTGCATAGCGCGGACAGGCTTCGGCATTCTCCACTTCTATCTGGATGTCGAGGTCGTGGTTGTCCACCTGGAAGGCGTCCACCGACGGACGGGTGAGCTGCGCCTGACGGCCGTTCTGGACGAGCCAGGCGTAGAGGTCGCGGGCCACGCCGTAATGGGAGCAGGCATCCGCCCGGTTGGGAGTGATGTCCACTTCGAGCACATATTCACTCTGGATGTTGTAATAGTCCTTTGCCAACGTGCCGGGCACCACATCGGCCGGCAGCACAATGATACCGTCGTGGCTGGTACCGATGCCTATTTCATCTTCGGCACAAATCATGCCGTTCGACTCGATGCCGCGCAGCTTTGACTTCTTGATGGTAAAGCACTGGTCGCCGTCGTAGAGCTTGGTGCCAAGCGTGGCCACAATCACCTTCTGTCCGGCAGCCACGTTCGGGGCGCCGCAGACAATCTGCACCGGGTCGCCCTGTCCGAGACTGACAGTCGTGACGTGCATATGGTCGGAATTGGGATGAGGCTCACAGGTCAGCACTTCGCCCACCACCAGTCCTTCCAGTCCGCCTTTTACGGACTGTACTTCTTCCACTCCTCCCGTCTCCAGGCCAATGGAGGTGAGGGCGGCGGCTACTTCATCGGGTGTCAAGTCGAAATTGACGTATTCTTTCAGCCAGTTATAAGAAATATTCATAATAAAGTGATGTTTTTATTTCTATCTGTTTTTTTTGTTGTGCAAAGATAGCACAAATATTTGGTTTACACGAAAGGCCCTCTTATTTTTTCGCAAATCAGAACGGCACATCGCCTATGGGAGGGCCGACCGGCATGTCGGGCAGCGGCGGAAAGTCTTCGGGGGCCGGTGGCGGAGGCACTCCGGGACCGGCGTCTCCTGCGCCGCCGCGGTTCATCTTCGACTTGAGCAGCGGAGTCCCTCCGCCCTGTTCGCCGGGCAGCGGGACAATCATCTCGTCGTCGGGATTCTGGAAACGGGCAAACTCGCTGCGGAAGCGGAGCAACACGTCTCCCACCGCACCGTTACGGTGCTTGGCAATGATGATTTCCGCCATGCCATGCAGGTCATTCCCCTTCTCGTCGGCGTAGATCTTGTAGTATTCCGGGCGATGGATAAAGCAAACCATGTCGGCATCCTGCTCGATGGCTCCCGATTCGCGCAAGTCGCTCAGCTGGGGGCGCTTGCCGTCAATGCCTTCGCGGTTCTCCACCCCACGGTTGAGCTGGCTCAAGGCAATGATGGGGATGTCGAGCTCCTTGGCCAGTCCCTTGAGCGAACGGGAGATGGTGGAGACTTCTTCCTGGCGGCTGCCGAACGACATGCCACTGGCATTCATCAGCTGCAGGTAGTCGATGATGATGACCTTCACCCCATGCTCGCGCACCAGACGGCGGGCCTTGGTGCGGAGCTCGAACACCGAGAGGGAAGGTGTGTCGTCGACATAGAGGGGAGCGTCATAGAGCTCCTTGATCTTGTAGTCGAGCTGCCCCCATTCGTAGGGGGCCAGCTGTCCGCTCTTGATTTTCTCGCCGGGTATCTCGCACACATTGACAATCAGACGGTTCACCAGCTGCACATTGCTCATTTCCAACGAGAAGAGGGCCACCGGCACCTTGTTGTTGACCGACATGTTCTTGGCCATGGACAACACAAAGGCCGTCTTTCCCATCGCCGGGCGGGCGGCAATGATGATGAGGTCGGAGTTCTGCCAGCCCGAGGTCATCTTGTCGAGCTGGTGGAACCCGCTCTCCAGTCCGCTCAGTCCGTCGGTGCGGGCGGCCGCCTTGATGATTTTCTCGTAGGCCTCCTGAATCACGGGATTGATTTGCGTATAGTCCTTCTTCATGTTCTGCTGCGAAATCTCGAAGAGCTTGCCTTCGGCTTCCTGCATCAGGTCGTCCACATCCTGCGTCTCATCGAAAGCCTTGGACTGGATGTGGCTGGTAAAGGTGATCAGCTCGCGGGCCAGGAATTTCTGGGCAATGATGCGGGCGTGGTATTCGATATGAGCGGACGAAGCGACCTTACCGCTCAGCTGGGTGATGTAGAACGCTCCCCCCACCTCTTCCAGCTCGCCGCGCGAGCGGATCTGTTCGGTGACGGTGAGGATGTCAATCGGCTTCTGCTGGATGGCCAGGTCGGTAATCGCCGCATAAATCAGCTGATGCTTGCGCTCGTAAAAAGATTCGGGACGCAGTATCTCACTGACCAGGGAGTAGGCATCCTTCTCGATCATGAGGGCGCCCAGCACCGCTTCCTCCAGTTGCGGAGCCTGGGGCTGCAGGTGGCCGTACTCGTCGATTTTGGCTACGTTCTGCGTCTTCGGGACGCGGGTTGTTCTTCTTGTTTCTGCCATAATTTTCGTGGTTTCATCGGCCGGAGAATGGCCCAGGCCGATGAAGGATAATCTGAAATGCTATATACTACGTGGAAAAAAACGGGGAGCCTGTCCGAAAACCTTGGGCCACTTATCCAGCTGTCATGCTGAACGGAGTGAAGCATCTGAATACATCCACTTGGCGCTAACAGATTTCTCACTTCGTTCGAAATGACAGGAAAAAGGAAGAGATTTCTCGCTTCGTTCGAAATGACAAGGAAAAGAAGAAATCTCTCGCTTCGTTCGAAATGACAGGAAAAAGGAAAGCGGGAAACAATTCTCGGACAGCCTGGGGCCGGCTGTCAAGCCTGCTGCCGGCTCAGGTATTCGCCCCAGATGCGGGCCGCCGACTCCACCATCTTGGCACAGGGGCGCTTGGCATAATACTGGGGGGTGCGGGCTTCGGGGGTGGACACGACCGGTTCCTGGCGGCTGAGTCCGAGCAGGTCGGCACAGCGCAAGGCTCCGTTCTCTTCCCGGAAGCGTCCGGCCAACTGCTGCACGAGGGCATAGTTGGCCGCTTTTCCCTCGCGGTCGGCCCCGTCGGTGGCTCCGGTCTGCAGACCGGCCAGCAGGAACATGCCGCAAGCGGCCCCGCAGGTTTCGCGCATCCGGCCAATGCCGCCCCCGAACGAGGCCGACATCCGCAAGGCCTGCTCGCGGGTAAATCCATACAGGTCGGCATAGGCAGCCACGACCGACTGGGAACAGTTATAACCTTCCTTGAACAAGGAAACGGCTTGGGCAACACGCTGTTCTATTTCTTGTGGAGATAAAGTTATCATACGAATGAGTCAGTAAAAAAAAGTAAAAAACAGTAAAGGGGTAAAACAAAAAAATTAGTTATCGGGCCGCAACATTGTTAGCGGGATGTCCTTCGGCAGCCGTCTGCAGGTTCTGGGCCGTAATGGCCACCAGTCGGGCGATGGCTTCTTCCGTGGCCCAGGCAATGTGGGGCGTAATGAAGCAGTTCTCCAGTCCCACCAGCGGATGTCCGGGGGCAGGCGGTTCCTCGGTCAGCACATCCAGTCCGGCCGCCATCAGACGGCCCGAGCGGAGCGCATCGGCCAGGGCCTCATCGTCCACCAGTCCGCCCCGTGCGGTATTGATCAGAATGGCTCCGGGCTTCATGGTGGCCAGCAGGTCGCGGTTCACCATCCGGCTGTTCTCCCGGGTGAGCGGGCAATGGAGGCTGACCACATCGCTCCCGGAAAAGACTTCTTCCAGCGTGGCCTTGGCGACTCCCCGGGGCAACTGATGCTGCGCCTTGCTGGTAAAGACACGCACCTTCATGCCGAAACCCAGGGCGATACGGGCCGTGGCCTGTCCGGTGTTGCCGAAACCGACCAGCCCGATGGTCTTTCCCCACAGCTCCATGAGGCGCGTGTTGCGGTAGCTGAAGTCGGGCTGTCCGCTCCAGGCCCCGCTGCGCACCTCGTCGGCATAGTGGCCCACGCGCTGCGTAATGTTCAGCAGATGGGCGAATACCATCTGGGCCACCGACTCCGTGCTGTAGGCAGGCACGTTGGCCACCACAATGCCACGGGCACGGGCGGCTTCGATGTCGACCACATTATAGCCTGTGGCCAGCACACCGATAAAGCGGAGGTCGGGCAGGGCAGCCATCACAGCGGTGTCCATCACCACCTTGTTCGTAAACACATATTCGGCGCCCTTTGCCCGTTCCACCACTTGGGCGGGCAGGGTGCGGTCGTATATCATCACCTGTCCGTAGGGGCGCAGGATATGCTCCAGCACGTCCCGATGTTCCCCACACAGGGTATAGGCATCTAAAACAACGATCATAGTTTCTTCTTTCTTATTTATTATTAGGTATATGATTGACTAAAACGGGGTGGCCTGTCCGAAAACCTTGGGCCACCTATCCATCTGTCATGCAAAACGGAGTGAAGCATCTGTATGCATCCACTTTGTGTTAACAGATTTCTCACTTCGTTCGAAATGACAGAAAAAAAGGAAAGCTGAAAACACTTCTCGGACAGCCTGGGGGGTGGCCGGTGGGCCGGGCAGCTCATTTCCCTTCGAAGCGCTTGCCCCACAGCTGCACCATGCGTTCCTGCATCTTGGCCTCCGCCGGATTCTGCTGGGCGTGCCAGAGGCGCTGGTGCTGCACCTCGTCGGGCAGGAACTGCTGCTCCACGAAGTTGCCGGCGTAGGCATGAGCATACTTGTAGTCCTTGCCATAGCCCAGCTGCTTCATGAGGCGGGTGGGAGCATTGCGCAGGTGAAGCGGTACGGGCAAGTTGCCCGTTTGCCGCACCAGTTCGAGGGCCGTATTGATGCCCTCGTAGGCCGAATTGCTCTTCGGGCTGGTGGCCAGATACACGGTCGCTTCCGCCAAGGGGATACGTCCTTCGGGCCAGCCAAGCTTCATCACCGCATCGAAGGCGGCATTGGCCAGCAGCAGGGCGTTCGGGTTGGCCAGGCCGATGTCCTCGGACGCCGAGATGACCAGCCGGCGGGCAATGAAGGCCGGGTCTTCCCCACCCTCCACCATCCGTGCCAGCCAGTAGAGGGCCGCGTCGGGGTCGCTGCCACGGATGGACTTGATGAAAGCAGAGATAATGTCGTAATGCATCTCGCCCTCCTTGTCGTAGGCCAGGGGGTTCTGCTGCAAACGGTCCACCACCTTCTCGTCGGTCACCACGACCGGTGTCTCGTTGTCCGCCTCCACCACCAGTTCGATGATGTTGAGCAGTTTGCGGGCATCCCCTCCCGAATAGCGCAGCATGGCGTCGGTTTCCTTCAGCACCACCTGGCGCTCCTTGATGACGGCATCGGAGGCAACGGCCCGGTGCAGCAATTGCAGCAAGTCCTCTTTTTCCAGCGGCTTGAGGACATAGAGCTGACAGCGCGAAAGGAGCGGACGGATGACTTCGAAGGAGGGGTTTTCCGTCGTGGCCCCGATCAGTGTCACCGTACCGTTCTCCACCGCCCCGAGCAGCGAATCCTGTTGCGATTTGCTGAAGCGGTGGATTTCATCGATAAACAAGATGGGGCTCTGCTGCGAGAAGAATCGCCCGCTGCGTGCCTTTTCGATGACCTCGCGCACCTCCTTCACCCCCGAAGTGACGGCACTGAGGGTATAGAAAGGCGTTTCCAGCCGGTGGGCGATGATCTGTGCCAGCGTTGTTTTCCCCACCCCGGGAGGCCCCCATAAGATAAAGGAGGAAATGTGTCCTGCATCAATCATCTTGCGCAAGACAGCTCCCTCGCCGACGAGGTGTTTCTGGCCTATGTAATCGTCCAAGGTTCTCGGACGCATTCGTTCTGCTAATGGTTGTGACATATCTTCCTTATTAAATATGGGAAGCAAAAGTACATAATTCCCGCGGAAGGACGAAGACAATCGGCGATTAAATCGTTTCGGCACAAAAAAACAGTGGTGTCTGTCTCCCCCTTCGCAAGGGGAAACAGACACCACTGTCCTTTATCCAATGCATCTCCGCTGGCGATCAGTTGCTGCCACCCGTATGCTGGCGGTTACTGGTCGCTACCGCAATCGTCACGTCCCCGTACTGGGTACCGCTCACGCTGCGGCCGGCGGCGGAGGCAGTGACGGTGTTGACTTGCTGCACGCCACTGATCTCCAGCTTCGTGCCCACCGGCAGTGTCACATGGAGGGGATAGCTGCCCTGTGTCTGGTAGGAGTTCGCACCGAACGCACGCGCCAGCGACTCGATCAGCAGGGCCGTGAAGACGGTCGTGCCTGAAGTATTCACGTCCATGCCCACCTTATAGGTATAGGTGGCAGTTTCCACATTCAGGCTGCCGCTGCCATACAGGTTGTCCCAGACACTCTGGGAGAAGCTGACGGCCTCTTTGCGACTGGTGGAAGTGAAGCTGATGCCGACGAACAGGCCGTAGGAAGTGAACTCGTCCGCCTCCACGATCACCTTGCCGTCCTCCATGCGGCTGGACACGTCCACCCATGCGCCATTGGAATACTTCTGTGCCCGCACCTCCGTGGCCGTTTTCTCGTCCACGTTGAAGGTCAGCTCTATGGACTTCGTAATCGTCACCCCGCTCTTAGAGCAGCTCAGCCGCGAACCGACCAGCATCCGGCTCTCGCCGTCCGCCCGCGCCGACAACGCAAGGACGGACATCATGCCACGGGACTGGACAGCCTCCTCTTCCGAATACACCGGGGAGATTTCAATCTCCGCCTCCTCGCTCAAGGAGGCAGGAGGAACCACCACCTCCACCGGGATCCTCGCCATTTCGTTGCTTTCCAGGGCCTCCGTCGTCACAGTCCCCTCACCGCCTTCCGCGTCCGTTACAGGGATGTTCACCACGGCCTCCACGCTGGCCAGCATTACGTTCCACACCACGTTCTGTCCGTCGCTCCCGTCCGTCACACTGACAGAGGTCTCCTTGGGGAGTTTCCCCTCCGCCGTGGCCTTCAGGTTATAAGTGCCCACCTTCACGTTCTCGAAAAGAAAATAACCGTTGGCATCGGTCGTGGCCGTGGCCGACATCGTGCCGTCCATGGTGACAGTAGCTCCCGAAATACCCTTGCCGTCGATACCGGCGATGGAGCCGCTGATATTGTGGACCTGCTCCACCGTAGGCGGCATGACGTTGCTGTAGTCAGGGTCATCATCGCTGCAAGAGCCGGCACTGAATGCCAGTGCCATTCCCAGGAGTGCGAACACTCCTACCTTCATAAACTTTCTCATTTTTGCAAGAATTTAAATTAGAATGATACAATTTGATTGTTGTTCTCGTTTTTTCTTTCTTGATTAAAACAGATTGGTCTGGAAGCAGAGACCGCCCGTAAAGTAGCGTCCCTCCACCATCGCCGCCTGTATGAACAGGTGCCGCCACAGGAGGCAGTCCGCACCTATGTTGATTTCATTTCCCGTATATTCCACGATGGCACGCAGGTGACGGGCGAACGAAGGACTGTAGGTCACGCCGCCCACCACGCCTTCCCACTTCCGAAAAGGCACCTTCGGGCAGTAGCGGTACGCCACGTTCACCCCGATACAGTGGCCCCACGGTCGGAAGTGCTTCGTCGCCACGATGTAGTAGTTGCAGAAATAGCCGGCCCCGCTCCCCTGCTCGTTGTGCCAGCGGGTGGGCGATCCGAAGATGTCGTTTCCGCCGACCGCTATGGCAGGATAGTACCTCCCCTCCTTCAGCGGATTCAGCTTCAGGGAGAAATACCGGTCCTTCTGGTTGTACTTGGGCTTTTCATACCCGTCCAACAGGGACTTCTGGAGCGTGAACGTATAGCCGATTTCCATCCACCGGAAAGGTGCCACCGACAGGTAATAGTCCGTTGTGTTGTACTTCCTCCCCTCGTAGGTGAACCCGTAAGGGCCGCTGTTGTCCGGCGTAAAGCGGCTGTTCAGGAAATACCCGCCGATACGCGCCGTCCCTTCCGGGTTCATCTCCGCCGAAGGCACGTGGATCAGTCCGGACAGCCCCGTATATAGCTGCGCCCGGACGGGAACGACGGAAGCCAGTACGACTGCTGCCGCCGCCAATACATTGCGCGTCTTCATTTCCGTCCCTCCTTTCTTTCTTCCGTCACAAAGTCGGGGCTCATCGTGTCCGTCCCCCACGGCAGCAGGTCGCGGTCGAACCATCCCGTACGTTCGTTCTCTTCCGGATCGGTAAAGTACGTACGGTTGGCATACTCACGCGCCTCCACACTGTACGTCAGGCGGAAGTTCGATGCCGGACGGACATTCACCTTCCGTGCCGTCCTCCGGTACGGCGGCAGCATCATCACCACCTTGAAGCCCGCATCCTCCTTGCCCTTGTCACTGTAGGCGGCATACACCCCCACACTGACATGACGGAAATGCCGGAACGCCTCGCCCACGACACCATAGTCGCCATAAACGTACCGGCCGCCCCTCACCGTCAGCTGCGTGTTCCACCGCTTCAGATATACCTCCGGTCCCGCCTGCACCGTCAGCCTTTTCATCGTGCTCGCCTCCCAGCCGTCGGCCATCGAGCAATAGCCCGTCAGCCCTATCTCTGCCGAAAAGGCCAGCCAGCCGTTGATGACAAACGTGTTTTTCCAGTCCAGTCCGTATCGTTCCGACCCGAACAGCCCTCCTGACACCTTCGTCTTCCAGCAGCCGCCTATGGCCGCCTGCTTCGACACCACCGCCATGTTCATCCGCACCTTCCTGTACCGGTCGCCGTACTGGTTCACCACGGGCACCAGCGCCTGTGCCGCCACCTCCCAACGGTTCCCCATATTCCATCTCACACCCGGGGTCAGGTTCACCAGCACGTCATACACCCGGTTGTTGAACCAGATGTCCCTGTAGTGCAGGTCCGCCCCCATGAACACATCCACCCTGCCGGCCCTGCCCTGGGCATGTCCGCACACGCTTCCTATCCCCATCGCAGCCAGCATAGTCATTAAAGTCCTTCTCATTTTTTTTCGTTTATCTGTTATTGATTCTATATTCGATGATCTCCCCTATCTTATATACGTACCTCAGACACTCGAACAGTACGTTGCTGTACACCCCGTTCCGCTTGAAAGCCAGCTGGTGGTCATCCAATATCTGCCTGTGGCTGGCCATGCCGTTAGTAGATGTCCCGCCCGTGCGCATGGTCACGAAGTCTATCGGCAGATACCGGGTCCTTATCCGGTGGATGAAGATCAGCCGCAGCAGGCATTCGAAGTCCGCCGCCACCTTGTAGGCCAGGTCGAAAGCCCCGTACTGCTCATAGACATTCCTCCGGCAGTAGAAACTCGGATGGGCGGGCATGAAGCCGAAGCGCATCCACCTCCGGTGGAAGGGCTTCGACGAGTAGTAGCGCACGCATTTCTTCAGGTCGCCGCCATCCACAAAGTGGATGTCCCCATATACCGCATCTAAACGGTCATCGTCACTGAATGCCGACACCACCGACGAGAGGATGTCGCCGGAGGTATAAAAATCGTCACTGTTGAGAATACCCACTACATCCCCGGTAGCCATACGGATCCCCTTGTTCATCGCATCGTACAGTCCACGGTCCGGTTCGCTGACATACCGCAGCCGACCACGGTAGCGCGGTTCCAGCTCCCGGACAATGTCCAGCGTCCCATCTACGGATCCACCGTCCACTACAATGTGCTCCACGTTCGGATAGGTCTGCCCCAGCACACTTTCCATCGTGTCGCGCAGGGTGGCCGCACTGTTCCAGGTAGCGGTAATGACCGTCACCTTCAAGTCTTTCATAAAAAGTATAAAAAAATTATCGAAATCACTATTATTCCAACGATATATTGTATTTCTCTTTCAGATACTGACGGATTTTCTCCCTGTCCTTTCCACAGGCCTTCTTCACCTCGTACACCTTCGCATCCACCAGTGTGCGGTACCACCAGCCCTGCAGGAAATCCCACAGGAAACCCTCCTTGCCATCCAGGAAGCCCAGCCTGATGATGTAGCGATAGACGAAATAGCCGAAAGACCTCCAGAAAAGAGGCATCCTGGCGTACCGCTCCTTTTGGGCACGCTTCCTCTCCACCTCCTCGCCATGGCCCTGCGGCAAGGAACTGGTATCCGTCAAGTGAAATTCGGCATCCAACAGCAGAGCCGCCTCGCGTGAGGCATATCCCTCATGCTTAACGGTGAACTGTCCGATAGTCATCCGGTTGTCATCCACAAACTGATGCTCCATCCTGACTATCTCGCCCTCCACCGACAGATGTTCATCCATCAGCCGCTTCTCATAGCGGGCCTTCCCTGTACGGAAAATGCGCGTTATCCATATCCCGTTGACAATGCCATGATGCAGTATTTTTCCGCAATAAGCGCGCGCG
Organism: Phocaeicola plebeius; assembly: GCA_022767125.1. Classification (GTDB taxonomy): domain Bacteria; phylum Bacteroidota; class Bacteroidia; order Bacteroidales; family Bacteroidaceae; genus Phocaeicola; species Phocaeicola plebeius_C. The sequence goes on along the minus strand of JALEPZ010000015.1, from coordinate 3,402 downwards.
AGAGAGAGAGAGAGAGGGCCGAAACGCCTTCTCCCATGTTCGGGAGCTTCTCTTTCAGCTCCTCAATCAGTTCCGGCATCAGATATTCGTCCGCATCTAATCGGAGAATCCATTCTGTATCTATCGTCAGGTTATCCAATGCCCAATTAAATTGTTCCGCCTGGTTCCCTGGATATGGATGCACCACCACCTCCACGTTGTCAAACTCACGGCATATTTCCACTGTCCTGTCCGTCGAGGGACTGTCCACCACGATCACCTTTTTGGCTATCGGGCACACGTTCTCCAAGCACCTGCGTATATGAATCTCCTCATTATACGTCAGTATAATCACTGTCAAATCAAGCATAGCTCACTCTTTGATTGTTCTTTTCTTGATAAATTTCGCCGGATTCCCGCCGACCACGGTCCATGGTTCCACCTCCTTATACACAGAGGCCGTAGCACCGACTACCGCCCCTTGTCCGATAGTCACTCCCATCCCGACAAAAGCCTTTGCACCAATCCATGCCTGATCTTCAATTACAATTGGTTTGGTTACAAGATGGTTTTTAGGGTCGGTGATGTCGTGGCTTGCCGTGCAGAGGTACGCCCCCTGCGACACCGTACTCTGTTCACCGATAATCACGGGAGCCACGTTATAGCAATCCACATCCGAAGCCAAACAACTATGTTCCCCCATTACCAGATTGGCCGGGTAATACACCTTCGCCGTAGAATACACGTTGGCCGTACTTGCTATTTTCGCCCCGAACAGTCGGAGCCACATTCTCTTCCAGGGCATCCCCATCGACCTGGGAAGGAACCATGTCGCCGATGGCCACACGATTCCCCACACCAGACGAATCAGCTGATGCCTGCGAGACAGCACATTATGATAATGTGCAATATCAATCTTTTGTCTCATTATAACATGTTTTATTAGGAAACATAACAAAAGCACATGATATCAACCATGTGTTACCCTAACTCGTTTTCTCTCCCCACCTGTTGGCGGAGAGAGAAGCTTCGTGAAAAAAAAATGGGGACTTTCTGTCAACTCATCCGATTCATAATTAATTCCCCCCCCTGTTTGAAGAACTGTTGTCTTCAGTTGTCCCTGTTGTCGTCAATCATCATCGTTTGGCAACAAGTTTATCCCTACATTCGCCTCCCTGAGGCGACTTATTCTCTCTTGTATGAGTTTTCGGGGGAGACGACTATTGGAAGCAAGCAAAAGCTCCAAGGATTCCGCCATCTCTGCATAGCTTAATATGTGTGCTTCAGACAGCAAATCTGTCAGGTACAACACACCTGATACTTGAATATTTTCAATGATAGCCTTTGCCCTAAGCGTTTTGTCTCCTGTCAATAGTCTGCAATGATTGTCTTTGGCATATACCATGACAGATATATCCTCCGGTGATAAGTTACAGTAACCCTCGTATTCCCTAACCATTTGAAAGACTCTCTCAACCTGATTGGGTGACAAAGAATCAACCCTCAATGTCCCATCGCTAACCAGTTCCTCAACGGCTTCCAACTGTTTTTTCTCCTCAATCTCGCTCATGACAACATCCAGCGTACGAAAATCAAGGTCAAGACTTTTACAATGTGGCAACAGACCTGCATTGTAAAGGTCGATTAAGATGTTGGTGTCGTTGACAACAATTTCCATTATTCCCTCCTACATCAAGTTAAGGCGGTCAAGAACAGTATGTACAGGAACATCAAGCAATGCCGCTGCCTTCGACGAAGAAACCATCTCACTGGCAAGGGCACGATATACCAGCCGCTCGAACCGGTGGGTGTATTCCATAGGGTACAGGCTCATTTCCACCTCTGCTTTGAATGCAGGAAGGGCATTTTTCTTCTTGTGGTAAGAAGCATATCTTCTTTCCGTGATGATGTTCTGTTGACAAGCCTTTGCCATAAGAGCATCTACCGAAATGCCATATTCACGCTGTATGGCCTGCAGCTCCACCAATGAAATGTCATGTCTCGACTCACCAATCATGTCCTTGAACCGGACGGAGGGAATCAGCGCCTCGTTCGCAAAAACAGTACACATTTTTTCCTTGTCAACGCCCTCCGCACAATGCATAAGCAAATGCCCCAATTCATGCAATATGGTGATGCGCTTTCGCTCAGAAGTCATGTTCCCATTAATAACAATCACAGGCATGCCGCCAGCCTCGTTGCAAGTGCCGGAAAAGCTGCGGTCATGGTCGATCTCGATAATCTTTACACCAGCCGATTCCAACAGCTCCACCACCGATGCTATGGCATCCAGTCCGATGTTCATGTCGCGTCTGAACCGCAAAGCCATCAGTATCGCCTCACCTTCAGTTTCTACCATCGTGTTGCTGTAATCAAGAGTCATGGCAGGAGAACCACCCAAAATGGACTCTATCTCCACATATTTCTCTATTTCCGCACATACAAGACATTTCACGGCTTCCACTTTCTTTGCTCCCATGCTGGAACTTTTGCGGAATTCAAACCTTGAAGAATCTATTGCCACTGTAAAAGGACGGAAGAAATAGTCCAGTTTCATGTTCAAGGCCTTGGAAAGCACAATCAGCACGTCACTGGAAGGCATCATCAGACCCTTCTCGTACTTTGCGATGGCAGTTGGCGACACTTTGCCTTCCACCATTGCGCACAAATCGCGTTGCGACATGCAACGCATCTTCCTGGCATTAATCAACCTTTTAGCAAAAGTAGTATCCATATTCTCCAATGTTAGGTGTGCAAAATTACAATTTAATCCGTAAATCGCACACCTTTCAGCCGTTTTTTTCACCTTAGATTCACGTCATTGCCCTCAATATTCACTCCGGGTAGAGCAGGGCCAGCAGACGCTGCCGGTTGGGAGATTGGTGTCTGCAAGGAGTGCAACTGCAAGCGTATTATCGTCAGCATCATTGATCCGGCAGCAAGAGCACCGCCTGTCCGTATATGGCACATGGGTAATTAATTGAGGTAGTCTGCGAAAAAGTGTTTCTTCGCGGACTGCCTTATTATACACTAACCGCTCGTAAAACCATGTATATGCCATCATTGAACGTTCGTTTTGGGATAACTGAATCCCAGGTCCTTCCTACATTGAAGAGGTATTAGCATAATCCCATATCATGAAGCTACCCTCTTACCTTGAGTAATCCTTAGAAAACATACATCTTTCCCCATAGAATACTGACCGACCGCTAGAGTCCAACACCTGCTTCATATCCCCTTACAGGCGATACGAAGCCTATCTCGTTTACTAAAAAGTACATCTCGCACAGTATGCAGACAACAGCATCAATAATAAACTATAACCGTCCGATCTGGTCCTCAGACAAGCCGGATGCTTGCATAATTGTCCTTACATCAACACCCAAAGATTTCAAGTTCTTGGCCATCTCTATCTTACCTTCT
>JALEPZ010000011.1 GCA_022767125.1 Phocaeicola plebeius | reverse complement strand
CAGAATGATGATGTCGCTGAGACGGTGGCGGATATTTCCTTTGTCGCCTCTACGGAAATCGGGAACTGAGCCTGCAAAATTCATCAATTGTTCCAGGATACTTCCCTGTGGTACGATTTATTTTATTACATTTGCAGTGTGCTTGAACTTATACGCGTCAATCGAACGTCTATGGTCAAGTGGCATCATTTTTTAACGTAACTATTTGTTATTCACCTTATAAAGTTACGAAAAAAATTGCCACTTGACCAAATTTTCTGACACTTATTTTTTTGTTGAAAATCAGCAAAATAGCCCTATCCATAAGACCATAGCATCCACTATAAAAATACCCCTCTCATTGAGAATGCAACGCAATCTTAAATGAAAGAGCCGTGAATTATGGAGCAATTTGACTCCAGACTCTCATCTGTAATAGACTCAACCCTTGGTCTAAGATGCAAGCAGTATGGGTATCAATACAGCGAAATCATCCGTTCGCTAATGAGCGTTTACTTCTGTGGCAGCTCATGTATTGAGGATGTAACTACTCATTTGATGAGCCATCTCTCGCTTCATCCGACACTTCGCACCTGTAGTGCCGACACGATTCTCAGAGCCATAAAGGAACTGACTCAGGAAAACATATCATATACATCAGATACAGGCAAGACCCATGACTTCAACACGGCAGACAAACTGAACACGTTGCTCCTGAACTGTCTGTTTGCAACGGGGCAGTTGAAGGTAGGAGAAATGTATGATGTTGACTTCGACCACAGTTCATAGAGACAGAGAAGTATGATGCAAAACCTACATACAAGAAGTTCCTTGGCTATCGTCCGGGCGTGGCAATCAAGTCTATTACAGATGAGAGTCTGGAGTCAAATTGCTCCATAATTGAAAATATTCCTCCAAAAGGAGTGAGTTTCTCGGATTTTATTGCTATCTTCGCCATATCATATGACTACTATCCCGTGGTGAAGATCGAGGACAAGGTATGGATGCGTGAGAACTTTGCCGCCCTCCGTTCGGACAAGAACGATACGGACTATCTGGGTCACATGTGTGGCATGATGGGGGACGACTGCTACTATTACCCCTACGGCGCGGTGAAGGAAGCGCGTTCGACGTTCATTCCCGACGGCTGGAACCTTCCCAAGGCAACGGATATCAATACCATGGTCAGCCTGCTGAAGGATAATAACATCATTCCCGGACAGGGCTTCTCGGAAGGGGGAGTGCTGGGACTGGATATGGTTCCGATGGGCTATCTGAAGGAGACCTCAGGCGGTAACTATACGCAGGAAGATAGCGGTAAGGCCTACCTCTTGTTGGACGATCCTACCAATATGAGTCAAGGTGGTCCGACAGCTTGGAAGTACGGTACGGCAGCCGTTGTCAATCCCGAATCGGGCGTGGTTGTGTCCTCCCGACTGCTGGGTCCGTTAGAAGGGTTGCGCATCCCTGTGCGTTTCTATCAGAAGATTGAATAAGAATGACGATTCATTAATTAACAGTAAACCGAAATATTAATTAAAAGTAAACAGAAATGGAAATCAAGAATCTTTTCAGAAGTTGCCTGCTGATGGCAACTGCGCTGTGCATGGCGGCCACGCTGCCTGCCTGCAGCGACGACGATGACAAGGAAGTAGGCCCGAAATTCCACATGGTGAAAGGCGCGGTAGCCGTAGAAGCCAATGCCGACTGCCGGGATGCCTTTACGCTGAAGACGGTGCTGACCAAGCCCGACGGAGAAAAGGTGAGCCTGATGACGGAGTTCTCGTTGGGAACGACGATGTCGATCTCTGCGTTCGAACTGCCTGCCACCTTCACCTTGGAGATGACGGCGGAACCGAAGGCGGACTTCACGCCCGTAGAAGGGAAGGACTACAACTTCAACGTGAAGTACAGTTACGAAGTGTCGGTGGTGGATGACAGGGACATGGTGCCGACTTCTGTGTCAAGAACAGGCTCGGTGCTTCCTGCCGGCAAATACAATACGGATCCGGAGAGCATCAAGGGACTGCTGAACGAGTTCTTCCCCTTCAAGTTGGTCTTCACGGTCAAGGAAACCGGCAATAGCCAGGAACCGTATAGCATCAGTGTGGAGGGGGAATAATCGGTAAATAGCGAAAGGACAGACGGCTTCCGGGACACGGGCCGCCTGTCAGTAGCAGATTCGGGCATCGTCTGGACATCCGGTCCGGGCGGTGCCCGATGCTGTCTGCGTGAGACAATGTGCGTTCTGTTTGGGGATTTGCGTAGGATAGATTATCTTTGCTCTTTGTATAAATATAGTTAGAGTTATGAGAAGGAAAACATTACAGGATAAGGCGTGGAAATGCTGCCGGAAGGGGCTGATCCGGATGCTGGCCGTGATGCTGGCCTGCTGCCCGGCGGGGTGTTCGGACGATGATGCCCCGACATCCGACCCGGAAGAAGTACAGACGCTGCACGAGGATAATATCTATGTGTTCCTGTCGCCCAACGGACCGGGCGACAACGGATATAACGACCAGATTGTGGAAGCGGTGTCGGAGTTCGCCTTCAGCCGGGAAGTGGGCGTGCACCTGTCGAAGCCGAACAGCATGAGCGATGTGAACGACTACTTGGACGTACTGTGGTCGATCTATGGGGAGCGGGAGCAAGGAAAGACACTGGTGGTGCTGGCGGCTTCGGAGTACGAAGCGTTGGCCCTGAGTCGTTCAGCCGTACCGAACGACCGTTTCCAGGTGCTGCTCTTCGAGTCGGAGCAGGAGGACTTGATGATGCGTCGCTGAGCTGGCTGCCCGACGATGCGCTGGCGGTGTTCATCTGCCTGAAAGCAGGCATCTATCCCAATGTGAGCGGTGCTTCGAGCGACTGGACGTTCGACCCGAAATACCATTGTGCCGTCACGACCTCTACCTACCGCCACTGGCGGCTCTACAACGGAAAGTACCATACGCTGGAGTACGTTACGGCCAACGGCAGCGACCATACGGTGTCGAGCATCGAGAACTGGACCACCCAGGCGCAGGTGGTGCAGGAAATCAAGGAGGAAGAGGTGAAGTTGGTCTATCCGGAACTGAAGGACCATTATGCATTGGTGGTGGCGGCCACCAGCGGATGGCGGAGCAGCAGCGTTACCGGAAGCTGCTGATGGTCATCGAGGCGTGCTATTCGGGTTCGGTGTTCGAGAAATGTCTGGGCAACAAGGGAATGCTGTTCATCACGGCGGCCAACAATTCGGAAACGTCTAAGGCGGACATGAAGGACGAAAACCTGCATGTGTTCCTCAGCAACGGCTTTACCCGTGCCTTCCAGACCAAGATTACGGAGAATCCGGACGTGACCTTGCGGGACTTGTTCTACTTTGTGGCGACGCAGACGGTGGGCAGCCATGCCTGTATGTTCAACCAGTCGAACTACGGGAATGTGTTTACCGAGCGGATGAGCGAGTTCCTGGTGAAATGAGTTTGGCGGTGGTCCTCTGCATGATGGGAGCCGCTGCAGGTATGGCACAGGACTCCAACCGACAAAGGGGTGAACGTATGGACCCCTCGCAGCGCATCGAACAGATGGTGAAGCAGCTGGGACTGGACGAAGCCAAGGCGAAGGAGTTCCGTGCCGCCATGGAAGAAATGAAACCGGCTGCCGGCGGCGAACGTCCCTCCCGGGAGGAGATGCAGAAGAAGCGCGAGGCGGTGGACAAGAAGGTGAAGGCCATCCTGACCGAGGAACAGTACAAGAAGTACCAGAAGCTGAACCAGCGGCCGCAGGGAAGGCGGAAGTAAAGGCATGTTGTTTCTATGACATGACCAAATTTTCTCACACAATTTAGTGTGAAAATAGCTAAAAGTCACATTGGCGTCCCGTGGATTCCGATGTGACTTTTTTACATCTTGCATTTTCATCCATGCATTAGCCCCCAGCTTGTCTATGAAAGTTCGCTTGGGAACTATCTTTTTCTTCTTTCTTTTTTCAGAATAATTCTTAGCTGTCCTCATGCTGTCACGAGGTTCAGCGGCTCTACAAGGAGCTGTCTCGGTTCCCGGAGTGAGGCCGCAGCCTCATACCTCCTCCATGCGTTCCGCCTTCCAGCCCCTGAACTGCACCACGATGCGGTGGAGCCTTGTGCCTTGTCGCAGGGCCTCCACGCGCGGGGCGGCGGCATAACCTTTCACCTGCTCCATCGCCTCGTCCCACTGCTTGTCCGCCTCTTCTGCCGGAGCGCCCTTAGCCAGGTACTTCAGCTCCAGGATGTAGCTGTGCGCCGCCTGGTAGTGCGTCAGGTTGGGCAGCAGGAAGAAGTCACAGTAGCCGTGTCTCATCTCCAGCTCCGGTGCCACGAGGTAGTAGTCGTTCAGGCTCAGGTAGGCCATGAAGAATCCCTGTATGTTGCGCTCGCCTTCTATCTGGTCTCTCACTGACGACAGGTTGCCATAGGCTTCCGCCATGTACGCTAAGGCGGGCCTCCAGTCGCCCCTGATGGCCATGTCCATGAACAGTTCCCGGAGGTGGAACTCGGAGAGGTCGATGAGTGGCCTGTAGTTCTCCAACAGGTAGTTGTAGTACTGCACGCGCACGTTGTTGTTCGGGATGCCCAGCACTAACTGGATTCCCCGTATTCCTTGGATGGTCAGCATGCCGTAGTAGAAGAGGAGGCTGACGAACATCTCCGGCTTCACCATCTCGATGGCGGGAAACGACTCCGCCACAGTTCCCAGTATCTGTCCGTCGTCGATGATGCGCCGCAGCAGTCCCTTGCGGTCTCCGTCCAGCTTGTCGTAGTACGCCTCCATCATGCTGATGAACAGGCTCTTCCCGAACCTTCGTGGACGGATATAGATGAGTGTGTGTGCCTGGTCCTCCAATTCGGGCAGGTACATGGTCTTGTCCACATAATAGAGGTTCTCCTCCCTCACCGACACAAAGTCGGACACCCCGTAGGGCAGTTTCTTGATTCCGTTCAACATGCGCTTCTTCTTTCTTTATTCGTCAGAATAATTCTTGGCTGTCGGACATGAAGCCTCGGAAATCAGGGATATTCTCGGGGTGTCATGACCGACAGTGGCTTCCGGCCCTCACCCTGTCTTGTCAGTAGCAGGCGTTCCAAAACGGGGCTGGTTCATCTCATCGACAAATTTCGCTTCGAGTGCAGGACTGGTCGGCTGTGCCAGCAGGATGCGCATGCGCGCGTCGGCCAGCCGTCTGAATATCTCCTTCGGGTCCTCATTACCTTCGGAATCAGCCAGCATGCATCGGTATGCGGCCCGGAAAATGACATCGAGCGTTTCCAGCGACAGGGAAGTATCGACCCGCTTGGGGTCCAGCTTCCGCAGTGTGCGCCGGTCAATCCCCAGCAGCCTGGACGCCTCGGACCAGGAACGCTTCCAGCCGATTCCTTCCAGAATGGACTGGAACTCATGAGCCGCCGCATAAACCCATGACTTGTCGGTAGAAAGATGGGGATGGGGATGCTTCATAACGCTGAGGATTAAATCGGTTACTACCCGATGCATTAGAAGCCAATTAACGTTAATTCTTTCTAACAGACATGGTCCGTTGTACATCCATGGATGTACAGTCCGCAATTTTCAATGAACTACATTTGCAAAACCGGTGGGGCCGGAAGACCGCCATCGGGGGTAAAGTTACAAATACTTTTATTACGAACCAAATATGTAGGAGGAAAGAAAACATGGAAAGACAGAAAAGAATCTTCTCGCGCTTCGTCAGCCTCACTGCCTGCCGGCCGCAGGCGGTGGACATCGAGGCCCTGTACGAGGAACTGCGGAACGGGGTGCTGGCTCCTATCACCGCCCGTTACCAACTGACACTGGACCGGCTGGAGGCCGCACAAGCGGCAGCGCTTTTGGAGGGAACGGCCGCTCCGGAAGGAACAGCCGCCCCGGAAGGAACGGCCGCTCCGGAAGGGAAGGACGCCCCGGAAGGAACGGCTTCTCCGGAGGGGAAGGACGCCCCGGAAGGAACGGCTTCCACGACAGCCGCTCCAGGGGGAACGACCGCCCCGGAGGGGAGCTCCGCCTCCGTCCGCGTGCGGAACCTGCAGCAGGAGCTGCGCCAGCTCAAGATGAACCTGCCCGCCTTCATCTGCGGCGTGACCGTAGAGGGCGGACGCACCAACCGCCACATCCGCGCCTACACCGGCTGCTTCATGGCCGACTTCGACCACGTGCCGCCCGCCCGCTTCGACGAGGCCTATGCCAGCATCGCCGCCGACCCCCACACCCTGTTGGCCTATCCCACCGTGTCGGGCCGCGGCATCCGCGTGGTGGCCTGGGTGGAGGGTCAGGTGGACGCGCGTACCTTCACGGTGGCGTGGCGGACGGTGAACGAATACTTTGCCCGTCTCACCGGCCTGGACTACGACCGCCAGTGCAGCAACGCCACCCGCATGTCCGCCCTCTGCCACGCGCCCCGTGCCGTCTTTCATCCCGACGCGCAGCCCGTTCCCTTCAGTCCCGGGAGCAAGACCGCCCGTGCCTTGAAGAAGACGGGACGCAAGCCCACGGCGGCCAGGGCCGAGGCGGAGGTGCGCCGTCTCGTGGAGCTGGAAGGCGGCAGCTACGGGCCGCATACCCATAATTCTTATATTTCTCGCTGCCTTTACCAGATGAACCGCTTCGGGGTGGAGGCCGACGACGCGCTGCGCTGGGCGCTCACCACCTTCGCCGACTACGAGGCCACGCACCCTGGCAGCATCGCCGCCACCCTGCGCAGCTGCTATGCCCTGACCCACGAGCACGCCACGTGCCGGCTCCCGGCGAAGGTGGCTGCCGGTGCCGGTCCCTCGGGCCGCCGCACCTCCTTGTCCGAGGTGGAGGCGTTCATCAGCGCCCGCTTCCGCCTGCGCCGCAACCTCCTTAGTCGGCAGGTGGAGTACGCCCCGGTGGAGAACACCCAGGGAGAGGCCCTGCCGACGGAGAAGCACCAAGGAACTCCCGAGTCGGTGGAGAACCTTCCGGGGGCACCCCGGCCGGTGGAGAACCTTCCGGCGGAAAACGCTTTGGCGGGGCCTCGGCCGGTGGAGGCCGGTGTGTGGCGCATAATAGACGACAATTTTGAGAACTCCCTCTGGCGCGCCCTGGAGCACGAGGGGCTGCGCTTCGACGTCTATTCGCTCCACAACGTGCTGCTCAGCGACTTTGTGCCCACCTACCATCCCTTGCGCCAGTACCTTGCCGCACTGCCGCCCTGGGACGGCGTGACCGACCACCTGCGCTGGTTGGCCGACCGCGTGCACTGCCGCCAGACACCGCCCGAGGAGTTCGACTACTACTTCCGCCGCTGGTTCGTGGCCCTGCTGGCCGCCGCCCTCGACGAGAAGGTGGTGAACCACGAGATACTGGTGCTCCTCGGCCCGCAGGGCAGCTACAAGAGCTCCTTCTTCGAGAACCTCCTGCCTCCCGAGCTGCGCCCCTACTACGTGTCGAAGACCAACTCGCAGCGGCTGACGAAGGATGACCTCTTCACCATCGCCGAGAACCTGTTGTTGAATTTTGAGGAAATCGATTCGATGCAGAGCGCCGAACTGAACCAGCTGAAGGCCATGACCACGGTGACCTACATCAACGAGCGGCCCGCCTACGGGCGCAACAAGGTGCGCCGCCCGCACGTGGCCTCGTTCTGTGCCACGGGCAACAACCTGCAGTTCCTCACCGATGACACCGGCAGCCGCCGCTGGCTGCCCTTCGAGGTGGAGCGCATCGAGAACCCATGGACGGCGCGCATCCCCTACGAGGGCCTCTTCGCCCAGGCCCTATGGTTGCTGGAGCACGGCTTCCGCTACTGGTTTGAAGGAGTGGACATCGACCGCCTGAACCGCCGCAACCGCCGTTTCGAGGCCCCGAACGCCGCCCGCGAGCTGGTGATGGCCTACTACCGCCGTCCTGCCGAGAGGGAGAGCTTCCTGCTGCTCTCCGCCTCGCAGATTGCCTCCCGTTTTCCCCCGCACTTGCACATCACGCCTACGCAGGTGGGCATGGTGATGTCCGAACTCGGCTTTGACCAGCAGCGGGGGTATCGTGGCCGGCTGTGGCAGGTGTGTGAACGCTCGCGGTTCGAGGTGGACCATGTCCTGCCTGATGCGGGATTTTCTCCTTCGTCGGGCTCCGGCGGCGACCCGGTACTGCCCTTCTGACGGGGTGAAACCTTGACACCCTTGACACCCTTGACACCCTTTTTGCAAAAGTTATGGGAATTTATTTATTTCCGGCCTCCCTGTACAGGGACCCCCTAATTAATTTTTTTCCCGGAAAGTTGGTAAAACAGGTGTCAAGGGTGTCAAGGGTGTCAAGGTCCTGCCTCGGACTGATGGATGAATAGAACTGATGGATAATGTAAACTTGTTGATAATAAAAACGTATCGAATTATGACCCGAAGAGAACTTGCCTTACAGTATTTTCCCGGCGCCAAGCCTTCGCAGGCCGTGCGCCGTCTCACGGCCTGGATTCATGGCTGTGACGAACTCTATGCCCAGCTCACGGCGGGTGGCCGTGCATTCGACCGCCGCCGCCACCTCACCATCCGGGAGGTCCGGCTCATCTACCGTCATCTCGGTGAGCCTTGATCTTGGCCCTCCTTCCGGCCTTCTTCGGTGGAGGCGGTCCCCGGTCCTTCTTCCGGCGGAGGGTTGGCTTCGGCTTCCTGCCGGTGGAGGCGGTCCCCGGGGTCTTTCTTCTGGCGGAGGGTAGAAGCTGGTTTTCCGCCGGCGGAGGTCGGGACGCCGCGAAGATGCCGGATGTGACGGTCTTATGACTGCGTTTGTGGCGGTCCCACGACTTCGTTTGTCAGGGTGTCACGACTTCGTTCGTGAGAGGATCATGAACTCGTTCGTCAGGGCATCACGGACCCGTTCGTCAGGCCGCCCCCTTCGTTAACGACACTTGGCGACCCCTTTCGACATTTGCGCCGGCCGGATTCCGTACCTTTGCAATGTGAGATAAACAATTGTTCATTAACCTTTTAATTCTTATTTCAACATGCCTAAAGCGTATAGAGTAACCAAACGTGCGGTGCGGTTCAACATGGAGAGCAGCCCCCGCGAAGTGTACAGTGTGGCTCCCGTGACCTACGGAACGCTGACCACCGACGATGTGGCCAAGCAGATTGCCTCCGAATCGTCCGCCACCCCGGGCGACGTGAAGAACGTGCTCGACCGCTACGCCCACTACGTAGTGGAGAACCTGAAGAAGGGCTATGCCGTCCAGCTCCTCGGTTTCGGAGTGCTGAACATCCGTTTCCTGAAGGGAAAGACGGTGGAGAGCGCGGACAAGGCGAACGCCTCGCTCATCAAGGGACTCATCCCCAGCTTCTCGCCCTCGTTCACCATGGTGAACGGCTCGCGCAAGTACGACCTGCTGCCGGACAAGATCCAGTTGGTGAAGTACAGCGGCTCGCTGCCGTCCGGGAGTGATCCGTCGTCCGGCTCTACCGGCGAGCCTGCTGACCCGTCAGAGGAGCCGACCGACCCGATTGTCTGAGTCCAGCGGACGGGGCCACAGCCGTGACCCGTGGCTCCGTCCGCTCTCCGTCCCGGCATCCCTGATTCTTGATTCTTCATTTCTCATTTCAGATTCCTGATTCTTCATTTTTAAACTTGAAACCACTATGAGCAAACTGAATTCCGACCAGTGGCGTACCATCATCAACGCCATCTGCACCATCCTGACCACCGTTATCGCAGGTATCACCATGACCTCGTGTGTCCTTCTTTAAAGTCGCAGGGCCATGATTGACTACCAGTTCCCCGTCACCGTGGGCGACATCATCGCCAATGAACGCCAGCTCCTGTCCTCCGTGGAGGACGGGACGCTGATGGCGGGACCGGACAGTGTCCGCTTCCTCGTCATCCATTGCTCCGCCACGCGCTCCGACCGTTCCTACCCCGTGGAGCGGCTGTTGCGCGACCACCGCGCCCGTGGCTTCCGCACCGTGGGCTACCACTTCTACCTCCGTCGCGACGGCACGCTGACCCAGCACCGCCGCCTTTTGGAGGTGGGGGCGCACGCCCGTCCCTACAACCGGTGCTCCATCGGCATCTGCTACGAGGGCGGTCTCGACCCTCAGGGCCGTCCCGCCGACACGCGTACCCCGGTGCAGCGCGAGCGGCTCCGCCAGCTGCTGTCCCTGCTGCGGGAGCTGTTTCCCGAGGCCTGTGTGGTGGGCCATCGCGACCTGCCGGGCGCCACGCCCAAGGCCTGCCCCTGCTTCGATGTGGGGGCGGAGGTGGCGAACGGGTGGCTGTAAGATGCTTGGGTGACTCTCTGACAAGTCGGGTCGTTCAGTTCTGTCCGCCCCGACTTGTTTACCGATTATATTTCTTCGGGCTGTATTTGCGCAATTCTGGGTAAGCCTTACGTGTAATAAGCAAATTCTTTTTCTGCCCATGACGAAACCTGTAGGGGCAAGACCTGTGTGTCTGCCCGGAATGCGCCATCATCGGATTGTTTCACACCCCGTGCGAGGAGGACTCTGCAATGAACGTTGAAACCGTTTGAACTGTTAATGATACATAATATTGTGAGGGGCAATTATCGGTTATTAGAAAAGTTAGCATAATTTTGAAAAAATATCAAACCAATAACAACACACGTGATGAAAAAACTGTTTCAACTGACCGGCCTCCTGCTATGGGCCGTGATTTCGCTGACGCTGACAGCGTGCGGCGACGAGTATTTTGGCGCCGAGGAAGCTACCCTCGAAGTCTCTACAACACAACTGGCCTTTGCCAACAACGGCGGGCAGCAGACACTCACCATCCAGACCAACCAGGACAAATGGGTGGCATCGTCGCCCGAGGAATGCAGCTGGCTGACCATCTCCCAGAACGGCAATACCCTGAATGCCACCGCACAAACCAACACCGAGGGAGTGGAACGCAAAGGATATATCCTGATTCAGGCAGGCGGTGCCGTCGAGAAGGTGACGGTTAGCCAGTCGGCAGGCGACGCCTACATTCAGGTGGACTGCCCCGACGAGGTGGAACTGCCCATGCTGGGCGGACAGCAGCACATCTGCGTGAAGAGCAATTATCCCGTCAGTTCCGTTGAAGTGGTGGGCGAGGAGACCGGTTGGCTCCAGGTGGAGACAGCCGAAGGCTGGGAGCACTTCACCCTGAGCTGCGGGGAAAACAGGAGCTATTCGCACTCGGCCAAAGTGTACATCCATGCCGGCGACGCCGCCTACGAACTCGCTGTCACCCAGAAGGGACACGACCGCATCCTGATGCCTATTCTGGATGAGAATCTCTCTTTCGTCGATGTCCAGCGGGCGGAAGCCGCACGGGGCAGTGTCATCAGCTGCCAGGCGTTTAGCGACAACGAGTATTATTGGTTCGAATATACCACCACCCATCCCAATGATCAGAGCCTGTCGTACTTTTATCAAAGTCCCACTGATAAAGTCTACACACAAGCCATCACTGTCGTCAGCGGCAGCTGGGAGCTGGGAGCAGACACGCCCATCGACCAGGAACTGGTCCGGAAGGGCTTCCAGCGTATCAACGACAAGTTCTATACCCATACCACTTATCCCATCTGGCTGCGTATCAGCATTTCATTTTGGGGTGACATTTTATATTGCGAATACACCTGGCGCAACCTGCAGACCGAAAGCTATCCTACGACGGCCCAGCTGGAGCTGACGGACAAATGGAACTGGCTGGCCTATGGCAGTGCTGACCCTGCCAAAGGCTCGCACGGCTGGACGCCGGAACAGCTTCAGAAGTGGGGCGAGGCTAAGGGCTATACGTACGACGACCAGTTCCTGGAATCGAACAACTACCTGAGCCTGTCGGGGATGGACCATCCGGACGTGCTGTTTTACGGCGCCTGGGTCTATTCGCAGGCAGATGTGGTGAAGGGACTTGATCCCTCGTTCCTCGGCGAAATCCACACCGTGCAGGCGGTGTATGACGACTACCATCGGCTGCTGTTTTTCGACGGGCCCTTCGAAAATAGAAAGTGGTACGTGACCCGGGAAATGGACCAGCTGCTCTACGACAACGGATTCGAACTGGACGGCATCTTTTCCAATGCTTACATGTATCTGAACTCTTCGGAAGGAATCGCCTACGTGGTAAGGCCGGTCGGAGGGAAATTGGAAGACGGCACGTGGGAGATGCATGCAGACCATCAGGCCTGGCGGACGGAAAAAGCGCCCGAAACGCCCTCTGCCGGTGCCTCCGTCGAAGAGGTGGAACAGGCGATGACGGCGAAGGCCATCGAGTTCGTGAAGAACTGCAATGCGGCCCGGCAGCAGGACGCCCCCATTGTCCCCTGGCAGTCGGTTCGTCAGAAATTTCAAGTGAAACCCTAAACTGCCGGCACCATGAACAACAAGCAATCCCTCCTTATGATGACCCTCCTCGCAGCGGCGGCCCTCTGTGGCTGCAGCCGCTACGAATGGGAGGAGACGCAGGCGGAACCGCAGGCACCGGCTCAGGCGGTGGACGACAGCGGTTTCGTGCCGGGCATGGCCTACGTGAAGGTGGCGGCTTCGCAGACGGCGGAGCTGCGACTGGCGGTGACGGGAGCACGTGTGGCGACGGGACAGCTGCCCGCGGCGGTGTCCCGTGCCCTCTCGGCCGTCCGTGCCGAAGCGGTACGTCCGCTTTTCCCCATCGACCCCCGCTGGGAGCAGCGGATGCGGCGCGAGGGGCTGGACCGCTGGCTGGTGGTCCGCTTCGATGAACAGCTGGCCGTGAGGACCACCGTCGATGCCCTCCAGGAGCAGGACGATGCCTTCGAACTGGTGGAGGCCGTTCCCGTTGCCCGCACCGTCGGTGCCGGGAAGCCGGTGCCGGTGTGGCGCGGGGCCTTGATGGCCGCCTCCCGGCAGGCCGCCGGCGACGGCAGCCTGCCCTTCGACGACCCGCTGCTCCCTGACCAGTGGCACTACCACAACGACGGCTCGATTCCCGGCTCGGTGGCAGGGGCCGACATCCGCCTTTTCGAGGCCTGGCGGCAGACCACGGGCCGGCCGGAGGTCATCGTCGACATTCACGACGGGGGCATCGACGTGACCCATGAAGACCTGCGGCAGAACCTCTGGGTGAACAGCGGCGAGATTCCCGGCAACGGCATCGACGACGACGGCAACGGCTACGTGGACGATGTGCACGGGGTCAACTTTGTCTATGGCGACGGCACCCTGCTTCCTGATGACCACGGTACGCACGTGGCGGGCACGGTGGCGGCAGTCAACGGCAACGGCATCGGCGTATGCGGCATTGCCGGGGGCAACGGCTCTCCCGCAACCGGAGTCCGGCTGATGAGCAGTGACATGGCCGACAAAAAGGGTAATATGAGTGGGAATAATGCATCCGCCTTTGTCTATGCCGCCAACAACGGGGCGGTCATCAGCCAGAATTCGTGGGGGTATACGAATTTCGATGGAACGCCCTCTCCGACGACCCCGGAAGCGGTCAGGGTGGCCATCGACTATTTCGTCCGCTATGCCGGCTGCGACAACGAGGGCAACCAGCTGCCTGGTTCCCCCATGAAGGGGGGAATGGTCATCTTTGCCTGCGGCAATGAGGAAACTTCCTCGGAGGCGGCTCCTGCCAACCTGCCGACCACCCTTGCCGTCAGTTCCTTCGCCTACAACTGGAAGCATGCCTACTACACCAACTACGGGTCCTATGTCGATATCTGTGCCCCGGGAGGTGACACGAACCTGCAGAACGGTAAGGTGACCAGCACCGTCCCCGGCAACCAGTATGCGGCTTACCAGGGTACTTCCATGGCCTGTCCGCACGTGTCGGGCGTAGCCGCCCTGGTGGTCTCGAAGTTCGGCGGGCCGGGCTTCACCTGCGATGACCTCCGCCGCCATCTGATGAACGGAGTGAGCACGGAAGACATCAATGCCCACAACCCGGACGTGGAGGGGCTGCTGGGAGTGGGCTACCTGGATGCGGCCCGTGCCCTCGAAGAGCAGCCTGCCGCCGAGGCGGAGCCGGAGGTGCCGGCCGGCCTGCAGGTAGTGGCATTGGCCCATACGGGCTTCACCCTGCAGTGGACCCTGCCCGAGGAGAAGCCGTCCTACTACGAGCTGGGACTGGAAGAACAGGGCGGAGATGCGCTGCTCACCCGCCGCTACAGCACGGCTTCCTACACCGCCGGAGCCCCGATGCAGGTGGCCATCGGCCAGCTCACTCCGGGCTGCAGCTACCTCGTCTCGCTGCGGGCCGTCACGGCCGGCGGAAAGAAGTCGGACGTGCTGAGCTTCACCACCGACCCCCTGCCCAATGCCGCACCGGCTGTTCCGGAAGGATGGCCTGCTGAACCGTTCCGCATCGCCCGGGGCACTGAGCGGCAGCTGGAACTGGCGCTGCAGGACCCCGACGGCGACGAAGTCAGCTACCAGCTGGACGGCGACATGAAGGGAATCACCGTGACAAAGACCGACAACGGCTTCCGCCTGACCTTCCGCACCGTGTACGAGGCGGGCAGCTACTCCCTCCAGCTCCGCCTGACGGATGCCTACGGCGCAACGGCCACCTACACTCTGCCTTACCAGATCTATAAGATGACCGCCCCGGCGCTCACCCAGGCCATCGCCGCCCAGGTGGTGGGCATGGACAGTCCGCAGCAGACGGTGACGCTGGCCGACCATTTCAGCTGGACCGATGAGGAACCCGTGTTCACCGCCGAGAGCAGTGACACCCGCGTCGTGACCGCCGCCACGGAAGGCAGCCGCTTAGTGCTGAAGGCCGTGCAGCCCGGTACGGCCCTCGTCACCGTCACCGCCCGCAGCGAGGGCGGCGAGACGCAGGCACAGGTCAGTGTCCGGGTGGTGAAGAACGCGGCCGACATGGTCTATGACGTCTATCCGATTCCGGTGACGCGCACCGTCCACATCGTGCTCAATCCTTCGGTCCGCCAGGCCACCTTCAGCCTGCGCAGCCCCTCGGGCGAGCGGGTGTGGGAGGAAAGCCGTACGGCAGGCACCACCGACCCCGTCCGCTTCGACTGGGTCCGCATCCTGCCGGGTGTCTATACCCTGCACGTGGAGAGCAGCCAGGGCATCTACAAGAAAACGATTGTCAAACAATAAGCAAAGGATTCTACCATCATTCGTTATGAACAACATTATCAGACATATCCTGGGCGGCGCACTGCTGTGTGCCGCTCCCCTGGCGGGCATGGCGCAGGGCCATTCGATGGCACTGCTCGAAGTGAACTCCGATGCCCGCTCGGCCGCCATGGGCGGCAATGCCTATGGCGAAGCGGCCACGATGGGCCTGTACGCCAATCCCACCACCCTGCTCTACGGCGAGGAGGCGACCACGGTCAGTGCCGCCACCCAGATCTATCCCGACACCGATGCCGGACAGCTGATGTACTACGGGCTGGCTGCCGGCCGCCGTTTCGGGCAGCACGGGGTCAGCCTCGGCTTCCGCTACCAGGGCGGCTACAGTTTCCCGATGGACGAGGGAGGAAAGCTCCGTCCGAAGGACTGGACGGTGGATGCGGCCTATTCGCTGCGTCTGGCCGACCATTTCTCCGCCTCTGTGGGTGTCTCGCTGCTCCACAGCGAGCTGTATGCCAAGGCCACCACGGTGGGCTTCCAGGCCGCTGCCTACTACCGCAACCGCTGCGGCCAGCACATGGACTACGTGGTGGGACTCAGTGCGGAGAACATGGGTCCTGCCCTCGACTACGGCGACGGCTATGTGAAGGCCAAGCTGCCGGCCCTCTTCGGGGGCGGCGGTGAGATGGGGCTGGACCTCGCTGCCCGCCATCGCCTGAGCTTCTCGCTGGCCGGCCAGTACTACTGTCTGCCCAAGCGTTCGGAGATGTTTCTCGGCAGTGTCGGGGCGGAATATACCTACGACCGTCTGCTCTCCCTCCGTGCCGGTTTCCGCTACGGAGAGAACGACAACAGTGCCGTCGCCTTCGGCGTGGGAGTGAGCCACTGGGGGCTTACTGCTGCGGTCAGCCACCAGCGGGGAGTGGGGGACAACGATACGAACCTCACGGCCGTTTCCCTCCAGTTCGCGTTCTGACAAGGGCCTGTGGGGCATTCGCTACCCACGACGAACACCATAGGGGCAGACCTATGTGTCTGCCCGGAAACACCCACTTCGGCATTCCGGGCAGACATACAGGTCTGCCCCTACAGAATGACAATTCTTTTTTTTCCCAATCAAACGTTCTTCACCTTGATCAGGTATTCCGCAATCTGAACGGCATTCAGTGCGGCACCCTTCTTGATCTGGTCACCCACAATCCAGAAGGCCAGTCCGTTCTCGTTGGCGAGGTCCTTGCGGATGCGGCCCACATAGACAGGGTCCTTGCCCGCCAGGAACAGCGGCATGGGGTATTCCTTCTCTGCAGGGTTGTCCATCAATACCAGTCCTTCGCCCTTGGCAAACGCCTCGCGGGCTTCTTCCACCGATACCGGACGTTCTGTCTCCACCCAGATGCTTTCGGAGTGCGACCGCAAGGCCGGCACACGCACGCACATCGCGCTGACCTGCACGTCGGAGTGCATGATCTTGCGGGTCTCGTTGTACATCTTCATCTCTTCCTTCGTATAGCCGTTGTCCGTAAACACGTCAATCTGCGGAATCAGGTTGAACGCCAGCTGGTAGGCAAATTTCTCCACCTTCACCGGCTCGCCGGCCAGCACCTGGCGGTACTGTTCGTACAGCTCGTCCATGGCGGCTGCACCTGCACCGCTGGCTGCCTGGTAGGTGGCCACGTGCACGCGCTTGATGTGCGTCAGCCCTTCGATGGCCTTCAGGGCCACCACCATCTGGATGGTCGTACAGTTGGGGTTGGCAATGATGCCGCGCGGACGGTTCAGCGCATCTTCGGCGTTGCATTCGGGCACCACCAAAGGCACGTCGGCATCCATACGGAACGCGCTGGAGTTGTCGATCATCACAGCCCCGTATTTCGTAATCGTTTCAGCAAATTCTTTGGACGTGCCGGCACCGGCTGAGGTGAAGGCAATGTCCACTCCCTTGAAATCGTCGTTGTGCTGCAGCAGCTTCACTTCGATTTCCTTCCCGCGGAACGTGTATTTGCGGCCGGCACTGCGGGAAGAACCAAACAGCAACAGTTCGTCAATCGGGAAATTTCTCTCGTCGAGCACGCGCAGGAACTCTTGGCCTACCGCTCCGCTCGCACCAACAATGGCTACTTTCATTTTCTTTACTTTTATAATGATGTTAATAATTGGGCGCAAAATTACAACAATCTTCCGTAAAACCAGTAACATCCGAAACTTTTTTTAAAGAGATTGGGGGATTCGGATTATTTTGCTACTTTTGTAGCACTAAAAACATAATTGCCCTTTTTTGACATGAGCATGGACCATCTGATCGATACGCTGAGGCCGGAAATCGCCTTTCCCATCACCGACCCCACCTGGATTTTCTTCCTGGTGCTGGTGATTATCCTGTTTGCCCCTATCGTGCTGGAACGCTTGCGCATCCCGCACATCATCGGCATGATTCTGGCAGGCGTGATGGTGGGCGAACACGGGTTCAACCTCCTGGCCCGCGACAGCAGCTTCGAGCTGTTCGGCAAGGTGGGCCTTTACTACATCATGTTCCTGGCCGGTCTGGAAATGAACATGGAAGACTTCAAGAGCATCCGTGGCAAGGCCATGGTGCTGGGACTGCTGGCCTTCGTCCTGCCCCTCGGCATCGGCATCTGGACCAACCTCGGCATCCTGGGCTACGGACTCACCACTTCCGTCCTCCTGGCCAGTATGTATGCCTCGCACACCCTGATAGCCTATCCCATCGTCATCCGCTACGGCATCAACCGCCAGCGGTCGGTCAGCATTGCCGTGGGCGGTACGGCGGTCACCGACACCCTGACGCTGCTGGTGCTGGCCGTCGTGTCGGGGATGTACAAGGGCGAAATGTCCGACTACTTCATGCTCTGGCTCATCCTGAAGGTCATCGTGCTGAGCCTGGTCATCGTCTACGCCTTCCCCCGCATCGGGCGGTGGTTCTTCCGCCGCTACAGCGACCAGGTGGTGCAGTATATCTTTGTCATGGCCATGGTCTTCCTCGGAGCGGGCCTCATGCAGTTCGTGGGCATGGAGGGCATCCTCGGCGCCTTCCTTGCCGGTCTGGTGCTGAACCGCCTCATTCCCCACGTGTCGCCCCTGATGGGTCACCTGGAGTTCGTGGGCAATGCCCTGTTCATCCCCTATTTCCTGATCGGGGTGGGGATGCTCATCAACGTGAAGGTGCTCTTCGGCAACGTGGACTCGCTGAAGGTGGCTTCGGTGATGATTGTCGTGGCCCTGGCCGGCAAATGGCTGGCCGCATGGCTTACCCAGAAAATCTACCGCATGAAGGCCCTGGAGCGCGAGATGATGTTCGGCCTGAGCAACGCGCAGGCAGCGGCCACCCTGGCTGCCGTGCTCGTGGGCTACAGCATCGTGCTCCCCTCGGGCGAGCGGCTCCTGAACGAGGACGTGCTCAACGGCACCATCCTGCTCATCCTGGTTACCTGTGTCATCAGCTCGTTCATCACCGAACATGCGGCCAAGCGCATGGCTGTGGGCGATGTGGACCTGGAGGACGACAAGCGGAAAGAGCAGGAGCGGTTCCTCATCCCCGTGGCCAACCCCGAGACCCTCGACGGACTGATGGGGCTGGCCCTCACTGTGCGCGACCCGAAACGGACCGACAACCTGGTGGCACTGAGTGTCGTCAACGACAGCAGCGACTCCGTGAAGCAGGAGCTGCGCGGACGGCGGAGCCTCGAAAAGGCGGCCCAGATTTCGGCGGCGGCCAATGTCGGACTGCGCACCGTCACCCGTTTCGACCTGAACATCACCACCGGCATCCTCCATACGGCCAAGGAGTGCGAAGCCACGACCATCGTCATCGGCCTCCACAACAAGTCGAGCATCGTCGATACCTTCTACGGCAACCTGACGGAGAACCTGCTGAAGGCCACTTACGTGCAGGTAATGGTGGCACGCTTCCTCATCCCCGTGAACACGCTGCGGCGCATCGTCGTGGCCGTGCCCCCCAAGGCGGAGTTCGAGCACGGGTTCATGACCTGGATGACCCATCTCTGCCGCATGAGCGGCCAGCTGGGCTGCCGCCTGCATTTCTTTGCCCATCCGCAGACACTGGGCTACATCAGCGGCTTCATCCTCAAGCGCCACAAGGACACCCGTGCGGTCTACTCCGAACTGGAGGACTGGGACGACCTGCTCCTCCTCACGGGGCAGGTCAACTACGACCACCTCCTGGTCATCGTCAGTGCCCGCCGCGGCTCCATCTCCTACGATTCGTCGTTCGAGCGGCTGCCGGTACAGATATCAAGCTATTTCAATAACAACAGCATCCTGTTGCTCTATCCCGAGCAGAAAGGCGACCCCACCGAGACGCTCACCTTCGCCGACCCGCGCGGATGGGCGGAGACACAGTACTACGACCGGGTGGGCAACTGGATCTACAAATGGTTGAAGAAGAATACATGAATGAAGAAATGATTCACATGGAAGGCATCACCAAGAGCTTCGGCTCTTTGCAGGTGCTGAAGGGCATCGACCTGTCCATCGCCCGTGGAGAGGTGGTGAGCATTGTGGGACCCAGCGGGGCGGGCAAGACCACCCTGCTGCAGATTATGGGCACCCTCGACCGTCCCGACAGCGGCAGCGTCCGGATCGACGGGACGGAGGTAGGGCAGTTGGGCGGAAAGGCCCTTTCGGCGTTCCGCAACCGCCACATCGGATTCGTGTTCCAGTTCCACCAGCTGCTGCCCGAGTTCACGGCCTTAGAGAACGTGATGATTCCTGCCCTTATCCAGGGCAAGGCCGCCAGACAGTCGAACGAGGAGGCCCGCCAGATGCTGGAGTTCCTGGGACTGGCAGACCGGGCCGGCCACAAGCCTTCCCAGCTGTCGGGGGGCGAGAAGCAGCGCGTGGCAGTGGCCCGTGCCCTCATCAACCGCCCGTCCGTCGTACTGGCCGACGAGCCGTCGGGCAGTCTCGACACGCGCAACAAGGAGGAACTGCACCGCCTGTTTTTCGAGCTGCGCGACCGCCTGGGACAGACGTTCGTCATCGTGACGCACGACGAGGCCCTCGCCGCCCAGACCGACCGCACCATCCATCTGGTGGACGGGGCGGTGGCGGCATCCATAGAAGAACCAATCAAACAAGAACCATCAATATGAGTCACATTGCATTAGGAAGATACAATCAGTTGGAAGTAGTGAAAGAAGTCGATTTCGGTCTTTATCTCAACGGCGATGAAGACGGCGAAATCCTGTTGCCGAAACGTTATGTGCCCGAAGGGACAAAGCCGGGCGACTGGCTCAATGTGTTCATCTACCTCGATATGGACGAGCGGCTGGTGGCCACGACGCTGGAGCCTTACGTACAGGTGGGCGAGTTCGCCTGCCTGCAGGTGGCCTGGACCAACGAGTACGGGGCCTTTCTCGACTGGGGGCTGATGAAGGACCTCTTCGTGCCGTTCCGCGAACAGAAGGTGCGGATGGAGAAGGGTCGCTACTACGTGGTGCATGTCCATCTCGACGAGGAAAGCTACCGCATCGTGGCTTCTGCCAAGGTGGAGCGCTACCTCTCGAAGGAACCGCCCGCCTATGCCCACAACGAGGAAGTGGAGGTGCTGGTGTGGCAGCAGACCGACCTGGGCTGGAAGGTCATCATTGACAACCACTATGCCGGGATGCTCTTCAAGAACGAGGTGTTCTGCCGCCTGCAGCCGGGGATGCGCGTGAAGGCCTTCGTCAAGCAGGTGCGCGAGGACGGCAAGGTCGACCTTGTGCTGCAGAAGGGCGGTATGAGGAAAGTGGAGGATTTCTCGGACACGCTGCTGGCCTACATCCAGGGGCACGGCGGGTTCATCCCCTTCACCGACAAGAGCGATGCCGTCGTCATCTACGATACGTTCGGGGTCAGCAAGAAGACCTTCAAGAAGGCGGTGGGCGACCTGTACAAGAAACGTTGCATCCTACTGGAGCCCGACGGACTCCGCTTGACGGGGAACTGACGTTCATGACTCCTGACATTCGTCATCTGTTTTTTGGAAACATTCTTTCGCTTTTTTCGCTCTTCAGGGTGTAACCTTTTCCCCTCAGAGGTGTCTAAAGAAGTAAAGAAAACCCCTTAAATTGATTGATAATGGATGAATTGATGATTGTTGCGAATGTGGCTATCGTGTTTGGAGTCACTTATAAGTTGTTCGAATTGTTTGCCGGCCGCAAAGAACGGATCATGCTGATCGAGAAATTGTGCGAGAAGTTGTCGCCCGATCAGCTGGCGCGGAAGCCGCTCTATATGCCCTCGCATTCGTCGTTCAGCGGCTTGCGGCTGGGATGCCTGTTGATTGGGCTGGGAATCGGACTGTTGATGGGCTATTTCATTGTGTGGCTCACCACGTCCGGCGATTCCTGCTCGGCCTCTTCTATCGTCTACGGCTCTTGCGTCCTTCTGGGAGGCGGGACAGGCCTGCTCGTTTCGTATATCATAGAAAACAAATGGTTCGGCAAGTCCGAGCGGTGAGCGGTGCAGTCGGGCCATTCCGGGTGCCGCAGGCGACGAAATAAAGGGAAGGCGGACGAAAAAAATCGATGGACGATAGGATTTGTCGATGGAAAACAATATCTTTGTCCCTATAATCAGATAATGTTTAACCTTTGGTAATTCCTATTTTTACGATGAAAAGATTTTATTTGCTTTGCCTGGCATTTGTCAGCATCTTCCCACCGAAATCCTTTGCGGCAGACCCTCCCGGGTTGTCCGTGTGGTTTGACACGCCCACTACCCTGAAGGGAAGGGCCGTCTGGTACAACGGCCGTCCCGACCTGTGGCAGAATGCGGACAAAAAGCCGATTGCTGCCGGCGGTGACCAGGCGCGTAACCCCGACCAGGACTGGGAGACGCAGTCGCTCCCCTTGGGAAACGGAAGTATTGGTGCCAGCCTCTTCGGATCGGTGGAGGCGGAGCGTCTGACCTTCAATGAGAAGACACTGTGGCGGGGAGGCCCCAATACGGCGAAGGGCCCCGGCTATTACTGGAACGTGAACAAGGAGTCGGCCCACGTGCTGGCAGACATCCGGCAGGCCTTCCTCGACGGCGACCTGAAGAAGGCTGACCGCCTGACCAGAAAGAACTTCAACAGCCCCGTGCCCTATGAATCGTGGGCGGAAGATCCGTTCCGCTTCGGCAACTTCACGACGATGGGCGAATTTTATGTGGAGACCGGCCTGAGCGTCATCGGCACGAGCGACTACCGGCGCAGCCTCTCGCTCGACTCGGCAGTGGCCACCGTGCAGTTCCGCAAGGACGGGGTCTTCTACCGCCGCACTACCTTTATCTCTTATCCCGACAACGTGATGGTGATGCGCTTCGCTGCCGACAAGGCGGCCAGCCAGAACCTGGTGCTGAGCTACCAGCCCAACCCGGTGTCGGAGGGGACCATGGCGGCCGACGGCAAGGACGGACTGCTCTGGCACGCCCGCCTCGACAACAACGGCATGGAATATGCTCTTCGCATCCGCGCCGAACTGAAGGGGGGAACGCTCTCGAATGCCGACGGCAAGCTGACCGTCAAGGGGGCGGACGAGGTGGTGTTCTACATCACGGCCGACACGGACTATCTGATTAACTTCGACCCGGACATGAACGACCCCAAGGCCTATGTAGGCGTGGAGCCGCTGAAGACGACGCAGGCCTGGACAGACGCAGCCGCCGCCAAAGGTTTCGACCGACTTCTTCAGGACCATCTGGCCGACTACCAGCCCTTGTTCCGGCGCGTGCAGCTGTCGCTGAACCCGCAGGAAGGGGTCAAGGACCTGCCGACACCCCGCCGGCTGGCGGAGTACCGCAAGGGGGCGAAGGACACGTATCTGGAGGAACTGTACTACCAGTTCGGACGCTACCTGCTCATTGCCAGTTCCCGTCCCGGCAACTTGCCGGCCAACCTGCAGGGCATCTGGCACAACAATGTGGACGGCCCCTGGCGCGTGGACTATCACAACAATATCAACGTGCAGATGAACTACTGGCCGGCCTGCTCGACGAACCTTTCCGAATGCGAACTGCCGCTGGTGGACTTCATCCGTACGCTGGTGAAGCCGGGCGAGAAGACGGCCAAGGCGTATTTCGGTGCCCGTGGCTGGACGGCTTCCATCTCCGGCAATATCTTCGGATTCACGGCTCCGCTGATCAGTGAGGACATGTCGTGGAACTTCAATCCCATGGCCGGACCGTGGCTGGCTACGCACGTGTGGAACTATTACGACTATACCCGCGACCTGAAGTTCCTGAAGGAGGTGGGCTACGACCTGATCAAGAGCAGTGCCATCTTCGCCGTGGACTACCTGTGGAAGAAACCCGACGGGACGTACACTGCGGCTCCTTCCACCTCGCCCGAACACGGACCCATCGACGAGGGAACGACGTTCGTACATGCCGTGATCCGCGAAATTCTGCTCGATGCCATCGCCGCCAGCGAAGCATTGGGGACGGACAAGGCACTGCGCAAGCAGTGGAACGAGGTGCTGGACAAGCTGATGCCTTATCGCATCGGCCGCTACGGACAGCTGATGGAATGGTCGCGCGACATTGACGACCCGAAGGACGAGCACCGCCATGTGAACCATCTGTTCGGCCTGCATCCGGGGCATACGCTGTCGCCGGTGACCACTCCCGAACTGGCCCAGGCCTCGAAGGTGGTGCTGGAGCATCGTGGCGACGGTGCCACGGGCTGGAGCATGGGCTGGAAACTGAACCAGTGGGCCCGTCTGCACGACGGCGACCATGCGTATGTGCTCTACGGCAACCTGCTGAAGAACGGAACGATGGATAACCTGTGGGACACGCATCCGCCTTTCCAGATTGACGGCAACTTCGGCGGAACGGCCGGTGTGACGGAAATGCTGATGCAGAGCCACATGGGCTTCATCCAGCTGCTGCCGGCCCTGCCTGCCCGCTGGTCGGAAGGTCAGGTGAGCGGTCTGTGTGCCCGTGGTAATTTCGAGGTGTCCATCGAATGGAAGGAGGGTCGCCTGGAGAAGGCGGTCATCCTGTCGAAGGCCGGTGTGCCCTGCAAGGTGCATTACCAGGGAGCGGAAGTATCGTTCAAGACGAAGAAGGGCCAGCAGTACGAGCTGGTGATGGCCGACGGAAAACTGAAAATAAAGTAATACCCATAGTTTTTATAGACGCCCACTGAATGGATGAAGCGTCTGCAGACATTTTATACACGGTGCCTGCAGGCGCTTCTTCCTTTCGTCCTGACCCTGTCCGACGGTCATTCTGTAGAGACCATCACACGTTGTGCGAACCGGTTCGATGGTAATGCTGTAGGGGCGGACCCGTGTGTCCGCCCGGAATGCCGCGGTGGATGTTTCCGGGCAGACACACGGGTCTGCCCCTACCGTTTCCGTCATGGGGAGCGAAGAAACAACGTTCATCAGATATTAAAAAAAACAACTTTGTGGTCTTTGTGCCTCTGTGTTTCATCAATCACCCCCGCAGGCACTTACAGATACGAACAGAATGACAATAAAAAGAACCTTTGTGCCCTCTGTGCCTCTGTGTTTAATCGATTTCTTCGAAGTCGATATATTCGCCCTCATCGTCATCGAAGACCTTCTTTTTCGAGGAGGCAGACGGAGGAGGAGTGGCCGAGCGCGACGAAGAAGCAGAGGAAGCACCGGCAGAAGAGCGGCCCGAAAAGGCATCCGATGCCTTGCGGCCCCAGCCCAGCAGCGTGCCGATGACTCTGGAGACCAAGGCCAGTCCGAGGACGACCACCACCAGGACCAGGAAAAACAGGAAGCCGATCAGATGGAACATGGCATCAGGCTTTTTTGCGGGTCAGCAACGACAGGACGATGTACCAGACGATGACCGCCGCCAGACCGCTCAGCCGGAAGACGATGAGCAGGGGGAAGCACACCAGCAGGAACAGGTAGCTCACGCGGTTGTGGCTCCAGGAAAGGTCCTTGAATTTCAACGAGAACATCGGTATCTCCGCCACCAGCAGCCACGACATCACCACCACGAGCAGCAGCAGGTAGAGGGCATTGAACGAGGGGGAAACGAGAAAATCGTGCTGCCCCACCACCAGCGACCCCCAGAACAGGGCATTGGCCGGGGTAGGCATACCGATGAACGAACTCGTCTGGCGCGTGTCGATGTTGAACTTCGCCAGGCGCAGGCCCGAGAAGACGGCGATGAGAAAGGCCGAATAGGGAAGCCAGGCGGCTCCCTGCAGGAAGCCGGGGCATTGCACTTCATGGAACAGCGAGAAGACAATGGCAGCAGGGGCCAGGCCGAAAGTGATGTCGTCCGCCAGCGAGTCCAGTTCCTTGCCGATGGGCGAGGACACCTTGAGCAGGCGGGCACTCATCCCGTCGAAGAAATCGAACACCGCCCCGATGACGATGAACAGCAGGGCCGTCCGGTAGTGGAACTGGAAAGCCATGACCGCCGCCACGCAGCCCGAGAACAGGTTGCAGCTGGTCAGCAGGTTCGGAATGTTTCTCGTAATGAGGTTGGCCATAGGCAGGTTCTCCTTATTTTAGCTTGGCGATGACGGTCTGGTTGCCCGTGGTGCGCTGGCCCATCCTGACGCAGACTTCGCTGTCGAGGGGCAGGTAGACATCCACGCGCGAACCGAACTTGATGAATCCCATGTGCTCGTCGATGAAGCACTCTTCGCCCACTTCGGCGTAGGTGACAATGCGGCGGGCGATGGCGCCGGCAATCTGGCGGGCCATGACGGTGTGTCCCTGGGGCGTTTCGATGACCACCATCGAACGTTCGTTCTCGGTGCTGGCTTTCGGGAGGTAGGCTTTCATGAACCGACCGTTGTGGTGGTCAATGTGGCGCACCACACCGTCCACCGGATACCAGTTGGCATGTACGTTGGTGATACTCATGAAGATGGAAATCATCAGCCGCCGCTCGTGGAAATACTCGTTTTCGTCCACTTCCTCGATGACGACAATCTTTCCGTCGGCAGGCGCCACGACCATCCGTTCCGTATCCCCCTCGAACAGGCGGATAGGGCAACGGAAAAAGTTCACCATCAGCAGATAGACAATCAGGCTGACGGTGGCTGTCACGTAGAAAGGCGTTTTCATGTCGATTCCCCAGTAGATGGCCGCATTGGCCAGAAGCAATAACAGAGCGCTGGTAATCAGAATATGTGTGCCTTCACGGTGCAGTCGTATCTTCTTTATTTTCTTTATTCTCTTCAGTTGGGCCATACAAAGTTGCGTTTTATCCGGCAAAAATAAGCCTTTTTTGACAATTCTGCAAGAAATCGCCTCCGGAATTGCCTTTCGGGGCCAAAAAAGTGCCCTCGGAAGATTCTTTTCGCCTGGGGTTTTGTGGTTTCGCTGAAGGATGGTATCTTTGTTACCGTTTCCAATTAAACACAGAGATTATGCAGGATTTTGTTCACTTGCATGTCCATACCCAGTATTCCATATTGGACGGACAGGCTTCCATCCCCCGGCTGGTAGACAAGGCTATCGCCAACGGCATGAGGGGAATTGCAGTGACCGACCATGGCAACATGTTCGGCATAAAGGAGTTCTTCAACTACGTCAACAAGAAGAACGGGGGGACGAACGGGGAAATCAAGGACCTGAAGAAGCGCATCGCCGCCCTGGAGAGCGGCAAGGAGGCTTCCGAGCATCCCGAGGAGGACCTGGCAGCCTGCCGCGAGCAGCTGCAGGCCGCCAGGAAGCGGCTGTTCAAACCCATCATCGGCTGCGAAATGTATGTGGCCCGCCGCCGTCTATATAATAAGGAAGGAAAACCCGACCAGAGCGGCTACCACCTGGTGGTGCTGGCCAAGAACGAGAAGGGCTATCACAACCTGATCAAACTGGTGTCGAAGGCCTGGACGGAGGGCTTCTATATGCGTCCCCGTACCGACCGGGAGGAGCTGAAGAAGTACCGCGAGGGCCTGATTGTCTGCTCGGCCTGTCTGGGCGGGGAGATTCCCCGGCGGATCACGGCGGGAGAGCTGGCCGAGGCCGAGGAGGCCATCGGATGGTACAAGGAGGTGTTCGGCCCCGACTTCTACCTGGAGCTGCAGCGCCACAAGGCGACGGTGCCCCGTGCGAACCATGAGACCTACCCCCTGCAGCAGGCAGTGAACGAAAAACTGACGGAATATGCCCGCCGCTACGGAATCAAGCTGGTGTGTACCAACGACGTGCACTTCGTGGAGGAGGAGAACGCCGAGGCCCACGACCGCCTGATCTGCCTGAGTACGGGCAAGGACCTCGACGACCCGTCGCGGATGCTCTACACGAAGCAGGAGTGGATGAAGACGCGCGAGGAGATGAACGAACTGTTTGCCGATGTGCCGGAGGCACTGGCCAATACGTGCGACATCTGCGACCAGGTGGAGTTCTACAGCATCGACCATGCCCCGATTATGCCCACCTTCGCCATCCCTGCGGATTTCGGCACGGAGGAGGAGTATCGGAAGAAATATACCGAGAAGGACCTCTTTGACGAGTTCACCCGCGACGAGAACGGGAACGTGGTGATGGAGGAGGGGGCCGCACAGGCCAAGATCGACCGCCTGGGCGGGTACGACAAGCTCTACCGCATCAAGCTGGAGGCCGACTATCTGGCCAAGCTGGCCTATGACGGGGCGCGGCGGCGCTACGGCGAGGAACTGAGCGACGAAGTGAAGGAGCGCATCAAGTTCGAGCTGCACATCATGAAGACCATGGGTTTCCCGGGCTACTTCCTCATCGTGCAGGACTTCATCGCCGCGGCCCGCCATCAGCTCGATGTGTCCGTGGGTCCGGGCCGTGGCTCGGCGGCCGGTTCGGCGGTGGCCTACTGCCTGGGCATCACGCAGATCGACCCCATCAAGTACGACCTGCTGTTCGAGCGTTTCCTGAACCCCGACCGTATCTCCCTCCCCGATATCGACGTGGATTTCGACGACGACGGCCGGGGCCGCGTGCTGAACTGGGTGACGGAAAAGTACGGCCAGGAGAAGGTGGCCCATATCATCACCTACGGCACGATGGCGACGAAGCTGGCCATCAAGGATGTGGCGCGGGTGCAGAAGCTGCCCTTGCCCGAGTCGGACCGGCTGTGCAAGCTCATTCCCGACAAGATTCCCGACAAGAAGATGAACCTGCCCAACGCCATTGCCTATGTGCCCGAACTGCAGCAGGCCGAAGTGTCGTCCGACCCGGTGCTGCGCGACACCATCAAGTATGCCAAGATGCTGGAGGGCAACGTGCGCAACACGGGCGTGCATGCCTGCGGCACCATCATCTGCCGCGACGACATTACCGACTGGGTACCGGTGAGCACCGCCGACGACAAGGAGACGGGCGAGAAGATGCTGGTGACCCAGTACGAAGGTTCGGTCATCGAGGACACGGGCCTGATCAAGATGGACTTCCTGGGCCTGAAGACCCTCTCCATCATCAAGGAGGCCATCGAGAACATCCGGCAGAGCAAGGGCATCGTGCTCGATATCGACAGCATCCCCATCGACGATCCGGCCACCTACCGCCTCTATACGGAGGGCCGCACCATCGGCACCTTCCAGTTCGAGTCGGCGGGGATGCAGAAGTACCTCCGCGAACTGCAGCCCACCACCTTCGAGGACCTCATTGCCATGAACGCCCTCTACCGGCCCGGCCCGATGGACTATATCCCCGATTTCATCGACCGCAAGCAGGGACGCAAGCCCATCGAGTACGACATCCCCATCATGGAGAAGTACCTGAAGGACACGTACGGCATCACGGTGTATCAGGAGCAGGTGATGCTGCTCTCGCGCCTGCTGGCCGATTTCACCCGTGGCGAGTCGGATGCCTTGCGTAAGGCGATGGGCAAGAAGCTGCGCGACAAGCTGGACCACATGAAGCCCAAGTTCATCAGCGGCGGGCAGAAGAACGGCCACGACCCCAAGGTGCTCGAAAAAATCTGGGCGGACTGGGAGAAGTTCGCGTCGTATGCCTTCAACAAGTCGCACGCCACGTGCTATTCGTGGGTGGCCTACCAGACGGCGTACCTCAAGGCCAACTTCCCGTCGGAGTACATGGCGGCCACCATGAGCCGCAACATCTCGAACATCAACGAAATCACCAAGCTGATGGACGAATGCAAGGCGACGGGCATCCAGGTGCTGGGACCCGACGTCAACGAAAGCCGCCTGAAGTTCTCCGTCAACTCCCACGGCAGCATCCGCTTCGGGCTGGGAGCCGTGAAGGGGGTCGGCGAGGGGGCGGTGCTGGCCATCCTGGAAGAGCGCGAGAAGAACGGACCGTTCAAGGGCATCTTCGACTTCGTGCAGCGGGTCAACCTCTCGGCCTGCAACCGCAAGAACATCGAAAACCTGGCGCTGGCCGGCGGCTTCGACAGCTTCGGCGAAATCAAGCGCGAGGATTTCTTCGTGAAGAACGCGAAAGACGAGCAGTTCTCGGAGGTGCTGATACGCTACGGCAACCGGTACCAGATCGACAAGGCTGCGGCTGCCAATTCCCTCTTCGGCGGCGAACATGCCGTGGAGGTGGCTACGCCGGAAATCTGTCCGGCCCCGGCCTGGAGCGACCTGGAACGCCTGAACCGCGAGCGCGACCTGGTGGGCATCTACCTGTCGGCGCATCCGCTCGACGAGTTTGCCGTCATCCTGAAGGAGGTCTGCACGGTGCACATGGCCGAACTGGCCGACCTGACGCCGCTGCAGAACCGCGAGCTGCTGATGGGCGGCATCGTGACCGCGGTGCGCGAGGGCTACACCAAGACGGGCAAGCCCTACGGGGTGGCCAAGGTGGAGGATTATTCGGGGGTGGCGGAGTTCGCTTTCTTCGGGAACGACTGGGTGGAGAAGAAGAACTTTTTCGCCAACGGCATGTTCCTGCTCATGCACGGCAAGTGCCAGCCGCGCCAGTGGAAGCCCGACGAATGGGAGGTGAAGGTGACTTCCATCGAACTCCTCCCGGAGGTGAAGGACCGGCTGATCGAGAAACTCACGGTGTCGCTGTCGCTGTCGGCCGTCAACGAGGAGTTCATCACCGACTTTTCGGCCCTGGTGAAGAAGAGTCCCGGCACGGCCGAACTGGCGTTCCACATCCAGGACGAGGACGGGCAGATGCACGTGAACCTGCTCTCGCATACGCAGAAAATCAGGGTGGGCAAGGAACTGATGAATTATTTAAAGAGCCAATCCTGGTTGGCCTATAAAATAAATTAGTATATTTGCGCAGTAAAAACAACAAATCATTTAAAGACATAGATTATGGCATTAAGTATTACAGACAGCAATTTCGAATCGATCGTGGCTGAAGGAAAGCCCGTAGTGTTGGATTTTTGGGCCACTTGGTGTGGACCTTGCAAGCAGATTGCTCCTTATGTCGAGGAACTGGCAGAGGAGTACAAGGACCGGGTGAACATCGGCAAGTGCAATGTGGACGAGAACGACGAGCTGCCCGCTCAGTTCGGTATCCGCAACATTCCGACCGTACTGTTCATCAAGAACGGCGAGATTGTGGACAAGCAGGTGGGAGCCACTACGAAGGCTGCCTTGCAGGCCAAGGTGGAGGCGTTGTTGTAAGCCGGTGTTTCACTTCTAAAGACAGACCACAATGGGAATGGAAGACGATTTCTTGTTGGACGACCAGGACGACGAGAAGACCATTGAGTTCATCAAGCAGTATCTGCCGCAGGAACTGAAGGAAAAGTTCACGGACGAGGATTTGTACTATATCCTGGATGTGATTGTGGACTACTATACCACCAGCGGCTGCCTCGATGTGGAGCCTGACGAAGAAGGGTTCATCAACATCGACCAGGACGAGATCGTGGATTTCGTCATCAAGGCGGCCCAGAAGGATGGTATGGGACCGTTCGACCCTGAAGACGTGTTCTTCGTCGTGCAGGGCGAAATGGAGTACGGGAATTCTCTCGGCGAGGTGGAATGATTCATTTCAGGTATGATATTGTGACGGAGTAATTTGCTTGACTTCGTTCAAATAATTTCGGGCTGAAACTTGCATTGATGACAAGATTCAGCCCGAGATTTATTCCGTAGAATGAAGCTGAAAAATTCCTATAATGATACCCTAATTTCGATTATTTCGTTAATAAATCAGCGGAAACTGCATAGTTTTACCGCTTTCCGCTTGTTTTCTTACGAAATGTTACTATCTTTGTGGTGTCATTTAGAACAATAATGTTATGCTCATAGGTCGAGATAAAGAAAAACAGATACTACAAAACACTATCTACGAAGAGTACTCACAATTTGTTGCCGTATATGGAAGACGTCGTGTTGGTAAGACTTTTCTTATCAGAGAAACCTTTGAGAACCGATTTGATTTCCAGATGTGAATGATTGCATTCCCGATCCGAATTATGATTGCGAAGCATTGCACCCAACTGATCCGACTAAAGATAAATATCGCGAAGGAGCAAGATGGTAAGAAAGGAACTAGCATTCATTGGTTTTGCATTGTTGTTTGTGTCGTGTATGAATGGCGGGACAAACAGCAATGTAAAACAGTACAAATTGGATAATTATCAAGTGCTGAATGAATATGATTTTGATACAATAGGCACTATTCGGGATGCCATTATATATCAAAAGAATATAATTATAACAGCAGATAATTCAAATAGTTGCTTCCACATAATTGATACAGGAAGTGGAAATCTGATTAAAAGTTGGGGGCATGAAGGACGTGGTCCAGGTGAGTACATTCGTATAGGGAGACAGTTATCCATCAATGATTCATCATTGTATTTCTCAGATAACGGAAGAAAAACGCTCCATTCGATTCCAATTGATGTTTTATTAAGTTCAGGTAATGAACAGAATGATGGTGTGAACTATCCATACACCGAGGTTTTTCGTCCAACCAAATTCCTGGCTTTGAAAGATTATGTAATATGTTTGGGCGCAATCAAAGACATGCGTTTTGGATTATTGGATTGTAAAACAGGCCGGATCATACCGCATGATAATTACTATATGCCACATTCTGAATTTATTGAAGGTATATATGTAGGAAGTGTATATCAATCAATAATGCAATCTAATCCATTAGGGAATTCATTCGTGATATCCTTGTTGTCATCTGATTATTTCGAGATCTTTAATATTGATAACAACCATGTTCATCGTGTTTATGAGCATAAGGATGCTACAATGCCGCAAGTACACATTAAAGCAAAAATTGGAACAGAATATACAATAGATTACGATAAAAGTTTGGCTGGAAATGTGAATGTTACTACAACCAAAGATAAAATATACTTCCTTTATTCTGATGTTTCCTATTCAGAATACTCTGAAAAAGATGAAGCGAATTATATAAAAGTTTATGATTGGAACGGAAGGCATCTTGAAGATTTAGTTTTGCCATTTGCCGTATCCAGAATCATTGCCACGGAAAATCTGTTATATTGCATTAAACAAGATGTTGATAAAGTAGTAATTTATACGTTTGGTTTGGATAATATTGCATGATGTTTATCGGTTTCGTGAAAACTCGCAACCGCACCAGTTCTGGTTGTACATATTCAATTCCTTGATCAAGAAGTTGCGCCTTTCCTGCAGGCCCCCTTTCCGCCAGTTCTGTGCCCACCAGGTGACTTTCTGCCCTGAAGGAGGACAAACAGCCCCCGATGTCAGTCCACATGACTCTTCCTGTGCTTTTCTGTTGACCTGTTCCACAGCCCATGCTCCGGCAGCATTGACCTGAAGAAGGTCCTTCCACCGGGATGAAGCCAGGGTCGTCGTCAAAAGCGTATAGCCGTTTTCAAGGGCATATTCTGCAGCCCTGGTCAACCTGAATCTGAAGCACATGGTACATCGTGCACCTCTCTCCGGTTCTTTCTCAAGCCCTTTGACTGCTCCCGTTCCTTTCTGATGGTCCCCAGGAGGTCTTCTGGTTCGACTTCGCAGTCGGTACCATTTCAGGCATGGCCTTCTCCCTGATTGCCATCATCCTCGTCCTGCCCGTCTTCGCCCTCCGCCGCAAGGCTGTACGTCGACCGGATAGTGAATAGCTCTGTCAGCAGTTGATTTCTTCCGCGACAATCTGGCTGTCAGCTTGAAACAGATATAGTGACTGACTGCCGAAAAAATGGTATATTTGCAAGTATGAATGTTGTCGGCAAAAATTGACGAAAGATGGATAGTTTCGGAAACAGTTTCAGAGTCAGCATATTCGGAGAATCCCACGGGACCGGGATCGGAATAGTTGTAGACGGGGTCAAGGCTGGAATATGCCTGAGCGCCGAGGACTTGATGGCGGATATCCTCCGCCGCAAGAGCGGGGCCAAGGGTACTACCCCGAGAGTCGAAGCGGATGAGCCGGAGATTCTCAGCGGAGTGTTTGAAGGGCGGACCACCGGCAGTCCGATTGCCATCATATTCAGAAACGGCAACACCCGCTCGTCGGACTATGAGGCCCTCAAGGCTGTTCCGCGTCCGGGACATGCCGACTATGTCGCCGGAGTGAAATGGAACGGTTTCAACGATCCGCGCGGTGGAGGGCATTTCTCAGGAAGAATCACCCTGCCGGTTGTGGCTGCGGGCACCATCGCCAGGAAGATGACCGGAATGGACTTCAGGGCGGAACTGGTCGAGATAGGAGGAGAGACCGACAGGGAGAAGTGGAACGGACTGCTTGACAGGACTTCCAGGGAAGGGGACTCGATCGGAGGCATCGTTGAGTGCACCGTCAGCGGAGTTCCCGCCGGTCTGGGAGAGCCGTTCTTCGATTCGGCCGAGTCTCTTCTTTCACATGCATTGTTCTCGATTCCTGGAGTACGCGGGGTCGAGTTCGGTGACGGATTTGCGGCCGCACGGATGAAGGGATCCGAGCACAATGATGCCCTGACCCTTGAGGACGGGACGGTCAGGACCGTCAAAAACGGCGCCGGCGGCATCAACGGTGGCATCACCAACGGTTCGGAAATCAAGTTCAGGGTGGCCTTCAAGCCGACAGCAAGCATCTGCAGGGAGCAGAGGACTTTGAATATCAGGACAGGGGAGACCGTCTCCCTCAATGTCCCGGGAAGGCACGATATGTGCTTTGCCCTCAGGACGCCGGTCATCGTGGAAGCGATGGCGGCGATCGTCCTGGCCGACCTTGTGGCCCGTCGCTGAGAAGACGGTGCAAGACAGGGGCTGAGAAAAGTTGACGGCAGGAAGCCGCGCGCAAAGAATCTGAAGAAATGGATCAAAGAGAAGAAGACAACATAATCCGGGAGATAACCCGGCAGGAGTACAAGGATGGTTTCGTGACTGACGTCAGCCAGGAGTTCATTCCGAAAGGGCTGAATGAGGAAATCATCCGTACCATCTCACGCCTCAAGGAAGAGCCTGATTGGCTGCTGGAGTTCCGTCTGGATGCATTCAGGCGCTGGGAGAAGATGGAGCAGCCGCGATGGGCCCATCTCGACCTGCCCGAAATCAACTACCAGGACATCATCTACTATGCTGCACCGAAGAAGAACTCCACAGAGCCGAAGGAGATCGATCCTAAACTTGAGGAGACCTTCGAGAAGCTTGGAATCCCTGTCAGGGAGCGTCAGGCACTGGCCGGTGGCAGAGGAGTGGCAGTGGACGCTGTGTTCGATTCCGTGTCCGTGGCCACAACATTCCGGGCCTCTCTTGCCGAAAAGGGCATCATCTTCTGCAGTTTTTCAGAGGCGGTGAAGGAACATCCGGACCTTGTCCGAAAGTACCTTGCTTCGGTCGTTCCGGCCGGAGACAACTATTTTGCGGCCCTGAACAGCGCAGTCTTCTCCGACGGGAGCTTCTGCTATATTCCCAAAGGCGTAAAATGCCCTATGGACCTTTCCAGCTACTTCAGGATCAATGCCGCAGGCACGGG
The DNA here is from genome assembly GCA_022767125.1 of Phocaeicola plebeius. GTDB lineage: Bacteria > Bacteroidota > Bacteroidia > Bacteroidales > Bacteroidaceae > Phocaeicola > Phocaeicola plebeius_C. The sequence continues at coordinate 7,582 of JALEPZ010000011.1, read as the reverse complement.
ACAGTTCGAAAGGACTCTGATCATCGCCGACGAGGGGAGTTCCCTGAGCTACATGGAAGGCTGCACCGCCCCGATGCGCGACGAGAACCAGCTCCATGCCGCAGTCGTGGAAATAATAGTCGAGAAGGATGCCGACGTCAGATATTCAACGGTGCAGAACTGGTACCCCGGAGACGCGGACGGCAAGGGAGGCATCCTCAACCTTGTGACCAAGCGGGGAATATGCCGGGGCAGCGGAGCGCATCTGAGCTGGACCCAGGTCGAGACAGGTTCGGCGATCACATGGAAATACCCCTCCACCATCCTCAAGGGAGACTTCTCCTCATCGGAATTCTATTCGGTGGCAGTGACGAACAACTACCAGCAGGCGGACACCGGCACAAAGATGATTCATCTGGGGCGCGGAACCACCAGCCGGATTGTCAGCAAGGGCATCTCGGCCGGACACAGCCAGAACAGCTACCGGGGACTGGTCAGGATGAATCCAGGGGCGGAAGGCGCCAGGAACCATTCGCAGTGCGACAGTCTTCTCATCGGCTCCCTCTGCGGTGCCCATACCTTCCCTGAGATTCAGAGCCTCAATCCGACCGCCACGGTCGAACACGAAGCGACAACCTCCAAGATCAGTGACGAACAGCTCTTCTACTGCAACCAGAGAGGCCTCGGCCCCGAAGATGCCGTCGGGCTGATAGTCAACGGCTATGCCCATGAAGTCCTCGCAAGGCTTCCGATGGAATTTGCGGTTGAGGCCACAAAACTTCTCCAGGTCTCACTGGAGGGATCGATAGGCTAGAATGAATATGTCACGAAAGGACTGAATGAACATGGATTGGATTAACTATACTCTGTTTACATTTGCGGGAGACCGTCCGGTACTTCTGATCGACCTGGTCACTTCGGTACTCGGCCTTACCTGCGTTTTCCTCGCGGGCCGCAACAACAAATACAATTTCTGGGTGGGCTACCTCTACACGGTCGCTCTTTTCCTGATGTTCTGGAACAAGAACCTCTATGCGAGCCTCCTCCTGCAGCCCATCTCTCTGGGGATCAACATCCTCGGGCATTACCGGTGGACTCATCCGAAAAAAGAGGAAGAGAGCAGCCAGGATGCCTCCTCCCTTAAAGTCTCGATGCTTTCCTGGACTGAGAGAGCCTTTGCGATAGCGATGGTCTTCCTGATTGCCGGAGTCTGGGGATGGATCCTTGACACCCTCTTTCCGGGCGATCCCCACCCTTACCTCGATTCCTGTGTGACCGTGCTGATTCTGGTTGCCCAGTTCCTCAGCGCCCAGAAGAAATGGGACTGCTGGATTGCCTGGCTGCTGGTCAACATCACACAGCTCATACTCCACATCAGCGTCGGGCATGTGTTCATGCCGATTGTCTGCACTCTCTATCTCATCAATGGCATCTCGGCCCTGGTAGGCTGGATGAAACTTTACAGAAAGAAAGCTTGAAATGAACGATATCCTTCTCGAAATCAAAGACCTTCACGCCAAAGCAGGTGAAAAGGAAATACTCCGGGGCATCAATCTGACAATCCGCAAAGGCGAAATCCACGCGGTGATGGGGCCGAACGGAGCAGGCAAGAGCACCCTGTCGGCAGTCCTGACCGGAAAGCCGAGCTACGAGGTCACTTCCGGTTCCGTTACCTTCATGGGTCGGGATCTGCTCGGAATGAAACCCGAAGAAAGAGCCTGGGCCGGCTTGTTCCTGTCCTTCCAGTATCCGGTGGAAATCCCGGGCGTGTCCATCACGAACTTCATGAAGACCGCAATCAATTCCAGGCGCAAGGCGCAGGGACTCGAGCCGATGAAAGCCGGTGATTTCCTCAAGCTGATGAAGGAGAAGATGGCCCTGGTTCAGATGAAGCCTGAGTTCGCCAGGCGGGAGGTCAATGTCGGCTTCTCTGGAGGTGAGAAGAAACGCAACGAGATATTCCAGATGGCCATGCTCGACCCGAGTCTTGCCATTCTTGACGAGACGGACAGCGGGCTGGACGTGGACGCGCTCCGGATAGTCGCGGACGGAGTCAACTCACTCCACACACCTGAAAAATCAGCCATCGTCATCACTCATTACCAGAAGCTCCTTGAATATGTCAGGCCTGACATCGTCCATGTCCTGAAGGAGGGACGTATCGTCAGGACCGGAGGCAGGGAGATTGTCGAGATGATAGAAAAGGACGGTTTCGAACAATTCTGACAAACAGATACAAGACAATGAAACGCATAAGCTACCTCATCATCTGTGCAGCAGCCCTCCTGCTGGCTGCCTCTTGCGCACCTAAATCAGAGTCATTCCGCTTCATCCAGATCTCAGACCCGCAGATCGGTTTCAATCCCGGCGATGAAAAGGCAACCATCGACTGGTTCTCCCGTACCGTCGACAGGATTGAAGAGCTTGCGCCGGATTTCGTGATCTGTACCGGAGACATGACCCACAACATGTTTGACAACAATTGGCAGATTGCAGCCTTCGACTCGCTTTTGGCAAGGATGCCGGAATCCATCCCGGTCTATTTCACGCCGGGCAACCACGACTACAGGACAAAGGAATGGCCTGGCAGCCGTGATTTCTATGCAGAGCACTACGGAGAAAGCACTTTCTGCTTCATGCACAAAGGTTCCCTGTTCATCGGCTTCGACTCCAACCTTGTCAAGGAGGGGCTTGTGGACCAGGAAGCTGAGCAGTTCGCGTGGCTTCAGACACAGCTCAGGGAACTCGGGCCTGGAGCAGACCACATATTCGTTTTCCATCATTGCCCTGTTGTGTCGACATCTGTTGACGAAGAGGACACCTATTCCAACTTCCCTGAGCCTTACCGCTCCAAGTATCTGAAGCTTTTTGCCGACAATGGTGTCACCGCTGTCTTCACCGGGCATTGCCACAGGACCGCAGAACTTGAAGTCGACGGAGTCAGCCTGGTCAACTGCGGAGCCAGCGGCATTCCTCTCGGTGAGAACAATGCGGACGGCACGCCGAACACACATTGTCTGAATGTGGTCGACGTCACCCCTTCCGAAGCCACCTGGAACATCATTCCGGTTGACGGAGGACAGGAAGAGAGCAACGAATGATTCTACGATGGACAGAAACAAGACAGACCACGGTAATTATGTACCCGCTCCACTCTGTGGCGGCGAGATGATTGAGGCAGGACAGTCTGTCAGGAGGCTCTGCGTGCTCGGGGGCAACGGGGGAGGAATCCCTCCGAGGTGCTACACGGCCGAGGCGGGATCGAAGCTTGAACTGACAGTCATTGTCCTTCCGGGTGTTTCCGCCAGCATTCCGCTGACCGTGGACCTGGTCGGAGAAGGTGCTGAAATCAATCTTAACGGAATATTCCTCAGCAACGGAGAAGACAAGGTCGATTTCGACATCACCATGAACCACAGGGTCGGGGGATGCCGGTCGTCACAGCTGTTCAATGGCGTAGCGGCCGGAAATGCCCGCTGCTCTTTCGCCGGAAAAATCGTGGTCGCTCCCGATGCCCGGAAGACCGAGGCCTTCCAGACGAGCCGCAACATCGTTCTGGGCGATTCGGCCAGGATCGAGACGAAGCCCAGGCTGGAAATCTATGCCGACGACGTGCAGTGTTCGCACGGAGCCACAGTGGGCAGACTCAACGAGGAAGAACAGTACTACATGCGTACGAGAGGCATCCCGGAAGAGGAAGCAAGGATCCTGCAGATGATTTCCTTCGTCGCTCCGGTGCTTGCCGCTTTGCCTGAATATGACGAGACAGGACGGCCATGCCGCGAGCAGGTCACTGCCACCGTGGAAGCTGCCGTCAGAGCAATGGCCAAATGAAGAACTGATTGCAGATGATACTTCAGACCAATGTCAAAGTCAACCTCGGACTCAACGTCCTGCGCAAGCGCGAGGACGGTTTCCACGACATCGAGACCCTTTTTCTGCCTTGCCATGAATATTCCGACGTCCTCGAGGTAATCACTGGCGATGACTACAGCCGTACCTCGGCATCGCTCTTCGCAAGGTACGGCGAAGATCAGGTGGCACAGGCGGTGGACGGGAAACTGATGATCACCATCGCCCGGAAAGAGGGCGTGGACTGGGCTGCGGAAAAGGATTTGTGCGCAAGGGCATATTCATTGCTGGACAAGGACTTCGACCTGCCGCCGGTGAAGATATTCCTGGAGAAGAAGGCTCCTGTCGGGGCTGGTCTCGGAGGAGGCAGCGCCGATGCCGCTTTCACCCTGAAAGCCTTGAATGAACTTTTCTCCCTTTCGCTTTCCGATGAGACTCTTGCCCGCTATGCGTCCCGTCTGGGCAGCGACTGCGCATTCTTTGTCTTCAACACTCCGATGCTGGGTTCCGGCAGGGGAGAGGTTCTGGAGAGCGTGGATTTTGATCTTGAGAGGCTCGGACTCCAGATGAAGGTCCTGGTTCCGGAAGGGATTTCCGTCAGCACCGCGCAGGCCTACCGCGGGATTGTCCCGAAAGAGCCGGAAATGCGGATCAGGGACATCCTCGCCTTGCCGCCGGAAAGATGGAAGGGCTTGCTGGTCAATGATTTCGAGCAGACTGTTTTCTCCGAACACAAAGAACTGGCCGCAATCAGGCAGAGTCTCTATGACAGCGGTGCCGTCTATGCATCCATGTCAGGCTCCGGCTCAGCCCTGTTCGGACTTTACCGTTATTGATGACGGGCCGCCTCGCAAAGCCAATCGGAGCTATTTCATTTCAGCAAAGCTGGGATATCAACAAAACAGAACCTGTATTGTCCGCTTTCTGTCAACACACAAAGGCAAAGGCGGCCTGTCACCTGGTCCCACGCCAGACTACGGACAGGAAGTGCAGAATGCAGGCATGCCAGATACTTCCCATTCCAATCGAAGATGCAGACATGATTGCCGGAAGGGGCAAGACCTGGATGTTCAATGTAGTGCTTCAGTTCCTTACCGTCATAAAGGGCAAAAAGATAGTCCCCAGAAGAAGACAAGGAGACAAAACTGACCTTGGAATCCGGTCGCATGGTCGCAAAATGGCCCTCGTTCTCATCAAAAGGCATTTCCTCAAGAAGGACGGAGCAGACAGTTTCACCTTTGACGAAATCGACAATCTCGTAGCAGCCGGCATAGTAGGAATATGATGCCATCCTGCCGAGTGTTCCATTCACCTGCAAATGGCCCTGCATTAGCCCGCTACCCACTTCGGTGTTCAATCCGTATTGTGAATAATCGCCGAAATCGGAAAGTACGGTCCCGTCCATCTTCCTGGTCCGGTAACGCGCATCACCGCCTGACAGTACTCCAACCAGGGTATCTCCAAGAGCGCAAGCCGTAGTGTACTCATCAATCGGCACAGACTGGACAGGAACGAGTCCACCTTTCCCGACACTGTACACAGTCATTCTTTTCTTGAAGTTGTCCATGACGGCGAAAGAACTGTCACCGGTCGCAAGAAATTGATTGACATTCAGGACTTCATTTTCCTGTCTTCCCCTTCGGACGTTGGTGAGCGTACTGCCAGTTTTCCTGTCAACCAGGATGAAAGGTGTCTCTCCGGACTGCTCGGACCATCCGAAATAACTGCCAGAAAGCGCAATTATCTCAGGATTTGCTATCAATGAGTCCGGAATATCCACCCAGGATACTCCCTGTTCATAATCAATCTCGGAGACATCGACTCCTGAATCAAGCCAAGACCCGTTGCGGCAGCCGGTCAGAGCCAGCAGTACCGCCAAGAAAAGTGCGGCCTTTTTCATACATTACAAAGTTACATGAACGGCAGGGGCCTTACTCTCAGTTCCGTCTGGAAGAGTACATGTACCCCAGATACCAAGACATGTGGTTACCCCCACATCTCCTTCAGAATCAGAAAGAGCTTCAACATTTTCCCGAAGCAAATTGGAAGCTTTTGAGTGTGTAGACAAATGCCAGATACTGACTGATGCAAATAAGACCAGGCAGAAGGAAACAGATACTACGAGAGTTCTTTTCATTGTTGTTTTCATAAGTACTTGATCTGTTTTGATGACTCCCTTCCAAGACGGGAATTGTTATTAATAGCTCAAATATGGATGTTAATTTCCAATATCCAATGAACGAAAGTACATTAATTTCCGTTCCGGATTAACCCTGGCCTTTGGAATGATGGCCTCTAACGGGATTGGCCGGCAGATACTCTCCAAAGCATGTGTTTGCATGAAAGCATAGAAATATTCTTGGGGTCTTGTGCAGGCTACCGCAACCTGAAAGTACTCACCTGTAAAATAGCAGATTCAATATTTGACATTCCCAGTTTCCCGCAGATTGACTGTCTAAGATGCTTCACTCGTGACTCCGAACAATTCATATCACCTGAAATGACTGAAACACTTTTCCCAAAATAAGACAGAAGGATACATGTCCATTCATCCTTGGTCAACTCCGGATATATGAAATTTGCATAATGGCCACTTTTGTATGTTACACGGAATGAATTTATTTCATCTAACCTCTCTATTAAGGAAGCATCTTTCCACTGATAAGGACGGGGATAGACAAGCAAAGGCTCTTCATTGTCAAGTGATTCTGAAAAAGAGCAGACATCAAGAAGAAAAGGCAACTTGTCTTTGCCAAGTTCGACAAAGACAGGAAGCCAAATTTCTGAAAAACGGTTCCCGCCCCTGTGTTTATCGAGCCTGTTTTTGAACTTCAGGAAAGCACTCTCCGGCACAATTACCTTATAATCCCCGAAATAGAAAGAGAGGTCACCATGGGGGAAAAGGCTGATTGTTTCGCCATTGACTTCAATATTATTATCGTCAAGGTAAAAACGCACACGATAGAATCCCGGGACAACGTATGATATTTCAGGTCGCTTCTCTGTGGATGAAAACTGTAACTTGTTTAACTCTTTCATGACTAAGATTAGCGATTATCGGAAAGATTCAGTACGATTGAATCAAAAGCAGAAAGCATGGCTGTACTTTGAATAGGATTCCCTATGAATTTAATGGTATCTTGTTCATCAATAAGAAAATAACATAGGCGACGGTTTTTACTTAAATAGGGATTCCTCTTTAAAAATAATCCGCCCTCATCAAAATAGACAGGGAAAGGATAATCTTGAACTAAAACTTCATCTTGAGCCGCTGCCAAAGACTCGCCAGAAAACAAAACGATGGGAAGGATGGAGCGATTCTGACAAGAGTCAATAAGATCATAAAACTCATAAAGCCGACTTGCTTGACACCGGGAACAATTCCTGTCTTCAAATAGCAATACCATTCTCTTCATACCAGAGGGGACCTCAGCGTCTTCCTTAAGTTCGCCATAGAAGATCTGAGAAACAATATATGGGAAAGTCACCTTTTTCCCATACATTCGTTGAACTTGTAGCCCAAGCACATAATCGCAGTTCGAAAACAGCAAGCAAGCTGCGACAATAGCAATTATGTTCTGTATCCTCCTCATTCTTATCAAATCACGTTTTACTCAAAATCGACTCTAAGTATTGATAAACCTTGGTCAATAAGGGAAGCGATAAAAGGTTCCAACAGACAGTACACCGAGTTTCCAGAGGTAGCCAATGGATGTGACAGTGCAACGGGTAACAAGCCATTGAGGTTGTC
>JALEPZ010000087.1 GCA_022767125.1 Phocaeicola plebeius | reverse complement strand
TCTGCCCCATTTGGCCACTCTGGTATTTGCCCAACTTTTTCTTCAATTTCATCAAAGACCGACAAACCTCTAAGGCCTGTTTTTTTCATTCGAGCCTCTTGTCGGATTCGAACCAACGACCCCGAGATTACAAATCACGTGCTCTGGCCAGCTGAGCTAAAGAGGCATTCGCTTAAACTTTGCAGCCACTTGCCTTTCTTGTGGCTTAGCGGCTGCAAAGTTAGCTATTATTTCTGAACCGCCAAATTATTTAGCGATTTTTTTTATTTTCCTTGCAATTTCTCTTTAGCCTTCAACAACTGCTTGGACAAAGCCTCCATGCAGACGTCTATCGACTCTTCGAATGTATCGCTTGTTTTCTCTGCGTAAAACTCGGTATTCAGCGCCAATACGCGCACACCCGCCTCCTTATTATTGGCAGTCTCCGGCTTTACGACCTTCAAAGACACCTCTACTTTCTTTATATTATCGCAAAACTTCTCCAGTTTCTCTGCCTTCTTCTGAATAAACGCATTCAGTTTTTCTGTTGCATCGAAATGAATTGATTGAATTCTCACTTCCATAAAAACCTCCTTTTGTTTTACGCCCTTGGATGGGCTTGTTTATACACTTTTTTAAGTTCATCGAAAGTGGTATGCGTATAGACTTGCGTCGTACTCAGCCGCTCATGTCCCATTAGTTCCTTCACCGCCTCTAGGTCAGCTCCATGGTTGAGCATAGAGGTCGCGAAGGTATGTCGAAGCACATGCGGACTTTTCTTTTTCTGCGCAACTACCCTCGAAAGATGTTTTCGCACTAACCAATACACTGTCTTTCCTCTGATTGGCCGTCCGCTGTTCGAATAGAACAAGGGACCAGTCAGACATCCGACAAATATGCCTCTCGCCTCAAGATAAGTTTTCAACTGATCTTCCATTCGTCGTCCGAATGGAACCACTCGTTGTTTATTCCGCTTGCCCGTCACCTTTATCACCCTCGTTGAAAAATCCACATCGGATACCTGCAGTCCCACGAGCTCCGACAGACGGATACCCGTTTCATAAAACAGGGCCAGAATGGTATGATCACGTCGACCTGCATAGGAGTCCTCAAATTCACACTCATCCAGTAACCGATCCATATCCGCATCCCGAACAAAAGTCGGCAACGGTTTCTTTTTCTTGGGCCCTACCACTTTAGCGGCAGGATCGACTATCACTTTTCCTTCACGGAGCAAATAGTGATAGAACGAACGGAGGGAACTCAACTTACGGTTCACGCTGGTAGCTTCATAATGACGGTCCATCAATGAAACCACCCATGCTCGAATGACATCGGCATCCACTGTCGTGAAGTCGAAACCTTCCATCTGTTTCCTACAATATGCTTCAAATTCGTCCAAATCATTTCCGTATGCCACAATCGTGTGCTCCGAATAGTTCCTTTCGAACCGAAGATACCTCAGAAAAGACTCTTTAAGCATAGAAACATCGCTTGGTATTTCAGCAACGAATTTATGAAAAAGAATTCAAATAATCAAGAGATATTGCAGAATTATTATTCCTCGGTTTGCTTCAGCTTCTGGACGTAAATAGCACGTTCCATCTTAAGTCTCTTCAAAACAGAAGGTTTATCAAACTGCTGTCTGTTTCTCAATTCCTTAACAACACCTGTTTTTTCAAATTTTCTTTTGAACTTCTTCAGCGCTTTCTCAATGTTTTCGCCTTCTTTTACTGGTACAATAATCATTTGTTCTAAAAATTAAAGTATGTTTGGTTATTAAATTATTCACGCACTAAATGCGGCGCAAAATTACATATTGTTTCTTTATCCGCAAAACTTTCCCTTATATTTTATTGAAAATTACGTAGAAATCGTAACTTTGCCCATGAGATAAGAGCAATATTTTTAATCAATACATTTCACGTATGAAAGTTATAGACAGATTGGCTGCCTTGCGTACGTTCATGAAACACGACGCACTGGCAGCATTCATTGTTCCAAGTACAGATCCTCACTCCGGAGAGTATGTACCTGAATACTGGGAGACTCGCAAATGGATATCCGGATTTACGGGCTCTGCCGGGACGGTTGTCATCACACACGACCAAGCTGGTCTATGGACAGATTCAAGATACTTCATTCAGGCAGACCAGCAACTGAAAGGAAGTGGTATCGTATTGTTCAAGGACAGGATGCCAGGCACTCCCTCCATCGCCGAATGGTTAGGCGAGGTGCTGCCGGAAGGAAGTTCTGTGGGTATCGACGGATGGGTCAACGCAACGGCAGTGGCACTGACGCTGAAAGAGAATTTGGCCGTAAGGGGAATGCAGCTAGTGGCAACCGAAGATCCTTTTACACAGATTTGGCCAGACCGTCCTGTCCTGCCATCGGCATGCCCTTTTATTCTTCCAATCTCGTTGACGGGTGAACCGTGCAAAGATAAAATAAAGCGAATCCGTCAGGCATACCAAGAAAGAGGAGCAGAGGGACTATTGGTGTCTGCACTCGATGAAGTGGCATGGACCCTCAACCTCCGGGGCTGTGACGTACACTGCAACCCGGTATTCGTGAGTTACCTGTTTATCACGAACGCAGATACTACCTTATATATATATAAAGAGAAGGTGAACGACGAACTCCGGAATTATCTATTCGAAGAGGGAGTGCTGATCAAAGACTATTCTGCAATCTACGAAGACATCGCCAGCTGCCCGTTGCACTGCCTGTTCGTCCCCGACATGACGAATTATGCGCTCTATCAGGCAGCCGGGCATGTGGCTCGTCTCGTCCGAGACACCTCCCCCATTGTTTTCTTAAAAGCTGTCAAGAACGACACGGAGCTGATGGGTTTCGAGAATGCAATGCGTAAGGACGGAATTGCTATGGTAAAATTCCTGCGATGGATCAAGGAAGCCGTCAACAGCGGTCAGGAAACGGAGATTAGTATTGACAGGCAGTTACAGCAATTCAGGGCTCAACAGGAGGGATTTAAAGGAATCAGCTTCGACACCATCGCAGGATATCAGGAACATGGAGCCATTGTTCATTATGAAGCAACACAAGAAACCGCAGCTACCCTGCATCCAGAAGGACTGCTCTTGCTGGACAGTGGCGGGCAATACCTCGACGGAACCACCGATATTACTCGGACCATCGTACTCGGCGCTGTCAGCGAGGAGCAAAAGACAGATTATACCCTGGTGCTGAAAGGGGTGATAGCACTATCAAAAATCGTATTCCCCAAAGGTACCTGTGGCACACAACTGGATGTACTAGCGCGGCAGTTCATGTGGGAGAAAGGCATCAACTACGGACATGGTACCGGACATGGTGTGGGGCATTTTCTTAACGTACACGAAGGGCCACATCAATTCCGAATGAACTACGTACCAGCACAGTTGTTACCGGGAATGACCGTCACCAACGAACCGGGTATCTACAAAGAAGGCAAGTACGGCATCCGCATTGAGAACACCATGAAGATAGTTCGTCACGCTCAAACAGAGTTCGGTGAATTCTATCGGTTTGTCCCGCTGACTATCTGTCCCATCGACCTGGAAGCAATCTGCGTGGAAATGCTGACAGCAGAAGAAAGGGACTGGCTGAATGACTACCACAGGCACGTGTATGAGATACTGAGCCCGTACCTGGAGGAAGAAGAGAAAAAATGGCTCGAAAAAGCGACTCAAAAAATCTAAGGGATATGGCACTCATTCTATCAGTAAGAGGATTCACACCGAAATGGGGGGAACGCTGCTTCTTTGCAGAAAACGCAACCATCATAGGCAACGTAACAATGGGAGATGACTGCAGCATCTGGTTCAATACGGTGCTGAGGGGGGATGTCAATTCCATCCGTATCGGCAACCGAGTAAATGTTCAAGACGGGACTGTATTACATACACTGTACGAAAAATCGGTAGTAGACATTGGAGACGAGGCAACGATAGGGCATAACGTAACGCTTCATGGTGCCAGCGTCGGACGACTGGCACTGATTGGCATGGGAGCAACCGTATTGGATCATGCGGTAATCGGAGAGGGGGCCATCGTGGCAGCAGGTGCACTGGTACTGGCAAATACGGTCATTGAGCCCTACACATTATGGGGTGGCGTTCCGGCACGATATATCAAACAAGTGGACCCGAAACAAAGCAAAGAATTGAACCAAAAGATTGCCAACGGCTACCAAATGTATGCAGATTGGTATAAATAACGGGTAACACAAGAAAAATGTTGAAAGATTTTGGTGGAATTAAAAAATTATTACTAACTTTGCTGTGCTCTAAAACAGACGATTTTCTCTCTCTGTTCGTTGATTTTTTAGAGCAATGGCAGGCAGTCAGCTAAGAGCGACTGCCTGCTTCGTTATTACCTACCAAATTATCAAGCAGCGGGAAGGTCAAGAAGGTAAAAAAACAAATGCAGCCACTGTACCATTCAGTGACTGCATCTAGTTTATCAGAAAGAAAAGGTACCCCTGGACACCTTTTCATATATAGCGGTTACAGAATTATTCAGCCTTTGGAGCATCTTCTGTAGTTGTTTCTTGAGCAGGTGCATCGGCTACGGGAGCATCAGTAGCAGCAGATTTCTTGGAACGACGTGTACGGGTCGTCTTCTTGGCTACTGACTTAGCCATGTTCTCATTATAGTCAACCAGTTCGATGAAACACATCTCAGCATTGTCACCCAAACGATGACCGGTCTTGATGATGCGAGTGTAACCACCCGGACGGTCAGCTACCTTTACAGAAACTTCCTTGAAGAGTTCAGTCACAACATACTTGTCCTGCAAATAACTGAATACAACACGACGAGAGTTGGTTGTATCATCCTTAGACTTAGTAATTAGCGGCTCAACGAACTTCTTCAAAGCCTTAGCCTTTGCAACGGTCGTAGTGATTCTTTTGTGCTTAATCAAAGAACAGGCCATGTTAGACAACATTGCATTTCTGTGAGAAGCAGTACGACCCAAATGATTGAATTTTTTATTATGTCTCATTGTTTATTCTTTATCTAATTTATATTTAGAA
>JALEPZ010000084.1 GCA_022767125.1 Phocaeicola plebeius | reverse complement strand
TGTAAGGCAGATGCTCTGAACCAGCTGAGCTAAACGCCCAAAAGTGCTATCTGAATAACGGAGAGTATAGGTAAATGAGTGGGCGTTGAGGGATTCGAACCCCCGACCCTCTGCTTGTAAGGCAGATGCTCTGAACCAGCTGAGCTAAACGCCCGATACTCTCGTTCTCGATTGCGGTTGCAAAGGTACGCATTATTTTTGAATCCGCAAGCGTTTGATGTACTTTTTTTATCGAAATTTGAAAATAATAAAAGGACAGCCGAAACAGTGTTCTCTGTCCGGCTGTCCTTTTGCTATGAATTTCAATAATTTGTTCTTTTATGGATGACCAGTCATCCTTCCCGGTCAGAAGCCGGCCAGTTCCGCTACTTTATCCACGGCAGAGATGATTCCTTCCGGATTCTTTCCGCCGGCAGTAGCAAAGTGAGGCTGGCCGCCGCCGCCGCCCTGAATCAGCTTGGCCGCTTCGCGCACCAGTTGTCCGGCATGCAGTCCGTTTTTCACCTGGTCTTCACTCATGGTGACCGTCAGCAGCGGCTTGCCTTCGAAGACACTGCCGATGACCACGAACAGGTTCTCCGTGAACTGTCCTTTCAGCTGGAAGGCAATGTTTTTCACGGAATCGGCCGGCATCGGCAGCACGGCTTTGATGACCTTCACGCCGTTGATATCCTTGGCTTCGTTGATGAGACGGGTCTTTACCGACGCTTCTTTTTCCTTCATGAATTCTTCCACCTGTTTCTTCAGGCCGGCATTCTCGTCAATGTATTTGCTGATGGCGGCCCGCAGGTCGGGGGCATTGTTGAAGAGGGCCTTCAGGTCGTTGATGGTATCTTGTACGCTGTCTAACAGTTCTTCGACTTTCGCCCCTGTGATGGCCTCAATACGGCGGATGCCTGCTGCTACCGAACTTTCAGCCAGGATTTTGACCATACCGATTTGGCCGGTAGCCGCTACGTGGGTACCGCCACAGAACTCGATCGACGACCCGAACTGTACAACGCGTACTTCGTCGCCATACTTCTCTCCGAAAAGGGCAATGGCACCAAGTTCCTTCGCCTTTTCGATAGGAAGATTTCGGTATTCTGTCAGAGGAACGTTGGCACGGATCTTGGCGTTGACCAGATGTTCTACCTCGCGAAGCTGTTCGGCAGTCACCTTCTGGAAATGCGAGAAGTCGAAACGCAGGGAGTCAGGGGTTACCAGCGAACCTTTCTGTTCGACGTGCGTACCCAGTACCTGGCGCAATGCCTCGTCCAGCAAGTGGGTGCACGAGTGGTTGGCAGCACAGGCAGCGCGCTTTTCGGTGTCTACACAGGCCATCATCGGAGCGTCGAGGTGCTCGGGCAACTTCTTGGCGATGTGGATGGGCAGGTTGTTCTCCTTCTTCGTGTCGATGATGTCGATGGTCTCGAATTCGCTCACCAGTACACCGGTATCGCCCACCTGTCCGCCGCTTTCGGCATAGAACGGAGTCTCGCTCAGCACAATCTGGAAGAGAGTCTGGTTCTTCTGCTTGATCTGACGGTAGCGCAGGATGCTGGTCTCGTATTCCGTATAGTCATAGCCCACGAACTTCGTCTCGCCTTCTTTCAGGGTAATCCAGTCACCGGTTTCCACGGCGGCGGCATTGCGGGCACGCTGTTTCTGCTTCTGCATCTCGGCATTGAATTCCGCTTCGTTCACGGTCATGCCGTTCTCGCGGAGAATCAGTTCGGTCAGGTCGAGCGGGAATCCGAATGTATCATATAAGGTAAAGGCATCCACGCCGCTGATTTCTGTCTTTCCGGCCGCCTTGGTCTCGCTCATGTTCTTTTCCAGCAAGCGGATACCGGTTTCGAGCGTACGCAGGAAAGCCTCTTCCTCTTCCTTGATGACTTTCTCGATCAGGGTCTGCTGGGCTTTCAGTTCGGGATAGGCACCACCCATGTTTTCAACCAGTACCGGTACCAGCTTGTACATGAACGCCTGCTTCTGCCCCAGGAAGGTATAGGCATAGCGCACGGCACGGCGCAGGATGCGGCGGATGACATAGCCGGCCTTGGCATTCGAGGGCAGCTGTCCGTCGGTGATGGAGAAGGAGATGGTACGGATGTGGTCGGCCACGACACGCATGGCCACATCCACCTTCGGGTCGTCGCCATACCGTTTGCCGGACAGGTCGCCGATGACCTTGATGATGGGCTGGAATACGTCCGTGTCGTAGTTGGAAGTCTTTCCTTGCAGGGTGCGTACCAGGCGTTCGAATCCCATGCCGGTATCGATGACCTTGGCAGGCAGGGGTTCCAGCGAACCGTCAGCCTTGCGGTTGTACTGCATGAACACCAGGTTCCAGATTTCAATCACCTGCGGATGGTCTTTGTTTACCAGCTCACATCCCGGGACAGCGGCCTTCTCGGCTTCCGAGCGGGAGTCGATGTGGATTTCCGAGCAGGGACCGCAGGGCCCCGTGTCGCCCATTTCCCAGAAGTTGTCGTGCTTGTTGCCGTTGATGATATGGTCTGCGGGGAAATACTGTGCCCAGTAGCCGGCCGCTTCGTCGTCGCGGGCCAGTCCTTCTTCCGGGCTGCCTTCGAACACGGTTACATACAGGTCTTTCGGATCCAGTTTCAGTACGTCCACCAGGTATTCGTAGGCCCAGCCGATGACTTCCTTCTTGAAGTAGTCGCCGAACGACCAGTTGCCCAGCATTTCGAACATGGTGTGGTGGTAAGTATCCTGTCCCACTTCCTCCAGGTCGTTGTGCTTGCCGCTGACACGGAGGCATTTCTGTGAGTCGGTCACGCGCTTGTATTTGGCCGGATGGTTGCCCAGGATGATATCCTTGAACTGGTTCATGCCGGCATTGGTGAACATCAGCGTAGGGTCATCCTTGATGACCATCGGTGCCGAAGGCACAATCTGATGTCCTTTGGACTCAAAGAATTTCACGAATGAGTCCCGGATTTCATTTGCTGTCATTATTGTAGGTTTTAAGTTCCAAAAACAAAATCTAATAAGAATTATCTCAAAATGGTTTGCAAAGATAATTCGTTTTATTATTTTTGTCCGTATGTTTGGCGCAAAAAGTGGAAGTTCCGTGCCTTAAAAAATTGCAAAACCCTGAATGAATGCGTAAAGTTTACTACATTTATAACCCGAAGACCCGGACGTACGACCGGATTTATCCGACCCTTCGGCAGCGTGTGATGAGTTATCTGCGCCGCCTGTTCGTGGGCATGGGATTAGGGGCAGGCAGCTTCCTGTTGCTCCTGCTGGCCTTTGGTTCGCCGTCCGAGAAAGACCTCCGGGTGGAGAACTCCCGTCTGCTCTCACAATACCATATCCTCTCGTCGCGACTCGACGAGGCCCTTGGGGTGATGCAGCAGCTGCAGCAGCGCGATGACAACTTCTACCGGGTCATCATGCAGTCGGACCCCGTGGCGGAGGGACTGCGTACGCCCAATTACAGCAAGACCAACCGCTACGAGGAACTGATGGATATGGCGAATGCCAAGCTGGTGGTGAATACAACCCGCCAGATGGACTTGCTCGAGCGGCAGGTCTATATGCAGTCGCAGTCGTTCGACGAGGTGGTGGACCTCTGCCGACGGCACGATGAGATGCTGGCCTGCATACCGGCCATCCAGCCGGTGGCCAACAAGGACTTGCGCCAGACGGCATCGGGC
The DNA here is from genome assembly GCA_022767125.1 of Phocaeicola plebeius. Classification (GTDB taxonomy): domain Bacteria; phylum Bacteroidota; class Bacteroidia; order Bacteroidales; family Bacteroidaceae; genus Phocaeicola; species Phocaeicola plebeius_C. Next base: position 3,986 of record JALEPZ010000084.1, on the reverse strand, counting down.
TATGGCAACCGCATCGACCCCATCTACAAGACGGTGAAGTTTCATGCAGGCATGGATTTCTCGGCCTTTACGGGTACGCCGGTCTATGCCACGGGCAACGGCGTGGTGCGTAAGGCAGGATGGGAGGGGCTCTACGGCAACTGCATCGAGATTGACCATGGCTTCGGCTACCTGACCCGTTATGCACATTTGCAGAAGATAGAGGTGCGTATGGGGCAGAAGGTAGTGCGGGGACAGACCATCGGGCGGGTGGGGTCTACCGGCAAGAGTACGGGGCCGCACCTGCATTACGAGGTTCACGTAAAAGGAAAGGTGGTCAATCCCATCAACTACTATTTCATGGATCTCAGTGCCGACGATTACGACCGGATGATCCAGTTGGCCGCCAATCATGGAAAAGTGTTCGATTAGTCTGTGAAAAACCAATAAAATAAACTGCTGGTAAGATATGCCGTTAAAGACAGATAAAGAACTGAAATTGTATTATTCCATTAGTGAAGTGGCGCGGATGTTCGATGTCAACGAGTCCCTCCTTCGCTATTGGGAGAAGGAATTCCCGATGATTCAGCCCAAGAAGGCGGGTGGCAATATCCGTCAGTACCGCAAGGAGGACATCGAGAATATCCGGCTGGTGTACCATCTGGTCAAGGAGAAAGGCTTGACGTTGGCCGGTGCCAAACAGCGGCTGAAGCAGAACCGCGAAACGACCGTACAGTCGGCGGAAATCGTGGAACGGCTGAAGAAGGTTCGTGAAGAACTGGCCGCCATGCGGAAACAGCTGGACATGATTGTGTAAGTTCCGGCAAGGCCGGAGCTGCTACTATATAAATAGTGTAAGTACTGCATTCTGGGAACAGTGGCCTGAAAAACCGGTAATGACTTGCATAGTTCGGTAAAATGTGTTTCCTTTGCGCCCGAATTTTAAAACAATAGTATTCATTTATCATGAACGAAAACATTCAGAAGTACTGTCCGGTGGTGCGTTTCCGCCACTTCGAACACACTTCCTACGCTGTTTTCCGGAGCTTGAACGTAGAGGTCAACATCGGTGTCCTGGCAGTGGCCATGCTCGCCTTTGCCCATGTGGAGAGCGCTTCCGCACAGACCGAACCCAAGCAGCTGCCGGATAAACTGGTGGAACTGGAAGAGGTGGAAGTCACCGGTACCCGCGTGCCGCTCACGGTGGCACAGGCGGCGAGAATGGTAACTGTACTGGATCGCGAGGCCATTGCGGCGGCGCCTGTACAAAGTGTTAACGATTTGTTGAAGTACGCCGTAGGTGTAGATGTCCGCCAGCGGGGCGGCATGGGCGTACAGACAGACATTGGTATCCGGGGAGGTACCTACGACCAAATCACGATTCTGCTGAACGGCATCAACATCTGTGATCCGCAGACAGGCCATAACGTGGCCGATTTCCCTGTCGATTTGAGTGAAATAGAACGTATTGAAGTGCTGGAAGGTCCTGCCGGACGTGTCTATGGAACGTCCTCATTAGTGGGGGCCATCAACATCGTGACCCGTATCGACGGGCGTACAGGAGGCGAAGTGCGGTTGGAGGGCGGATCATACGGCTATTTCAATGGTGGAGGTCACTTGAGCTTCGGCAACGGACGTCTCCGGAACCAGGTGTCGGGCAGCTATACCCGCAGCGACGGCTATAGCCGTAACAAGGCGGGTAGCCTGAATGCCGATTTCAAGAATGCGAAGGCCTTCTATCAGGGACAGCTTCAGGAGACTGCCTTCGATGTGAATTGGTATGCCGGTTTCACCAACAAGGATTATGGGTCGAACACCTTCTATGGAACGGGTTCTGATGACCAGTTCGAACACACCCGCAAATACTTCACTGCCGTGCAGGCAGAGACGAAGGGCGGTAGCTGGCATTTCAAGCCGTCGGTCTATTGGACCCGTGGCGAAGACCGTTTCGAGTATTACCGGGATATGCCTGAAAAGGTGCCTTTCAACTACCACCGTACGGATGTGCTGGGACTGAACCTCAACAACTACGTGCAGTCCTTCCTCGGAAAGACAGCCTTCGGTGCCGAATTCCGCAACGAAGGCATTGTGAGCCGTAACTTGGGTGAGCCGTTGAATACCCCCAAGCCGATTCACGGTACCGACTTGGAATATACAGTCGGCCTGAACCGTACCAACATGAGTTTCCACTTGGAGCATACGGTGGTCCTGCCTCGTCTGACCGTTTCGGCAGGTGTCATCGCCGTCAAGAACACGTGGAACGAAATGAATTTCCGTTTCTATCCCGGTGTGGATGCCAGTTTCCAGCTGGCACGCGACTGGAAGGTGTATGCGTCGTGGAACACTTCGCTGCGTATGCCCACCTTCACCGAACTCTACTATTCGGTGGAAGGCTATAAGGCCGACAAGTACCTGAAGCCCGAAGAGATGCAGGCATTCGAGGTTGGACTGAAATACCTGACCCCCGGTGTTCGCGGAACCCTGAGTTTCTATCATCACCACGGAACGAACACCATCGACTGGATCAAGGACCTTTCGCAGGGCGAGGACGCTCCTTGGCGTTCGGTCAACTATACCACTGTCAATACGTTGGGACTGGAGGCCTCACTGCTGTTCGATTTCCGCCATTGGTACGGGGAGCGGGCATTCGTCAAGAACCTGAGTGTGGCTTACAGCTACATCGACAAGGATAAGGACGTGGATGCCAACCAGCAGTCGAAATATGCCCTGGAATACTTGCGCAACAAGTTGGTGGCCCAGACAGACCTCCGGCTCTATCGGCTGCTGAATCTCCATCTGTCGTGCAGCTGGCTGGACCGTGTCGGCAACTACCAGAAAGAGGGGGCTATGGTGGCCTACGACCCTTACACATTGCTCGATGCCCGTCTGGCATGGGAAACTGCCCGCTATACGGTCTATGCAGAAGCGAACAATCTATTGAACAAGACCTACTACGACCATGGTAACATTCCTCAGCCCGGCATCTGGGTGCGCGGAGGAGCTACCTTCCGGTTCTGATAGAAGATACGGCTGACGACGGTGACAGGAGTCAGCCATATCTTTTTTTTATGGCCCTTCCCCCCCCCCCCCGTCGGACTGCCGAACGTTGTTTCTTCAATGGCAGTACGATGTGGGTCGATGAGAATGATCAAAAAAAGTGCGACTTTTTATTGCTGGTTCTGGTTCGCCAGTTGTGCGGCGTCTTAATGACATAATGACTAATGACATAATGAACACCTTGTAACTTTCGGGGGTTGTGCAGTGCCTTAATGACTAATGACATAATGAACACGTTGTGACTTTCGGGGGTTGCGCGACTGCCCTTCCATCGCTAGCGAAAACTGGAAGTCGTATTCAAGGACAGTAAAGGGAATCTCGGTCTCGGGAAGTATCAGATGCCGTTAAATCAATGAAATATGGCAATCAGAAAAAGCAAGATAAACATAGACACAGAAGAAAGATCCGACTTCGACAACATGATGAATGTTGTTGAAAACGAGGTTGAGGAGCTGCAAGCTGAAGACGGACTTGTAAATCGTGTTCCTGAGTTGAAGCAGTTTAGTAAGGACATTGATAAGGCAACCGACACCTTCATCAATGCCACACTTGAACTGGAATCTGCTATTCAGCAGTATCAACGTGCAGAAGCCAAATTAGGCGGTGCTGTGACTACTATCAGCAAAAAGGTTGATACCATCAATCAACACATAGACAAAGTTTTGGAAAATGCTCCCACGAAATTAAAGGTGTCTGTAAATGTCAATGATGCTGACTGGCAGAAAATTCAAGAACTGTTTGCCAAAGAACGCCAATGGATGACGGCACAGATGCAGATGCATATCCGTGAGGTCAATTCCATGTTTGCTGATGAACGGAAGAAAGTCCGTGAGCGATACAAGGAATATGATGGCTGCTATCTCGGTCACTATGCCCAGTGGTTCTTTTGGTTCTTCTTTACAATTGGTGTCTTTGTGGTTGCAGTAATCAGTTTTCTTATTATTACATCA
>JALEPZ010000118.1 GCA_022767125.1 Phocaeicola plebeius | reverse complement strand
GTGCTGGCGATACGCATAATCTCGTCCCATCTCACGTTCTTGTGCCCCTTGACCTTGAGACGGTACCTTGTCACGCTAACCAGCCAATAGGCAAGGACGGCAAGGTTGAGGTGGGCCTTGATGCCATCATCGCTCTTGTGGTATACCGGACGGATGTCAAGGTCAGTCTTCAATACATGGAAGGTCTCCTCGACCGTCCTGATGACATTGTAGAACTTCCAGATGTTCAGTTCCTCCTTCTCATCAAGGCTGGTAATCAGCACATACTTTCCATGGAACTTCCGTCTCTTTGCTACGGTCTCCTCCTTGGCGCTCCATGTCATGGAGGTGACAATCTCTTTCCTGCCGGTTCCCTCGTAGGTAAAGGCCACGTCATATCCGAGCCGTATGGCCCCATACTGCCTGTCCAGCCTGCCAAGCCGTCTGTTCACGGCGTCCCGCTGCTTGGTGCCACCCTTGGTCATGACACCTTTCCTAATGAGTTCCAGACCTTCCTCATAGCGTCTGCAGGCCTGCCCGTACATGGAACGCTCCTTTGCCGCCTTGGCGTCGCTGTCCACCAGGAGGGCCCTCACGGTCTCTCCGTCAATGTACACCTTGCCCATCCGGAGGCGTATCTGCTGCCCCTTGTTGTCAGTGTGCTCCACGATGTCCCGGCCTGTCGCCTCGAACTTACGGTCACCGGCAGGGAGCACGGTGATATAGTCGAATCCGTTGTCCGTGAGCCACTTGATATTTTCCTTGGAGTAGAATCCCGCATCCATGACAACGATCCTCCTGGCCTCTGCGCAGGTGGTGCCGGCCAATGAGCCGACAACTTCCTCCAGGGTGGTGGAGTCGCTGCGGTTGCCCTCATATATCATCGTGCGTACGAGCAGACCCTCGGTGTTCACCACGGCTGCAAGCACCACGATTTTGCAGTCGTCCCTCTTTTCCTTGGAACGACCATACCGGCACAGCCCGCTCTCCTCCATCCTTCCCTCGAAATAGGCGTTGGTGATGTCGAACAGGAGTATCTTCTCCTCGATGCCGAACATGCTGCACACCCTGGAGTGGAGCCAGTCCTCCAACCCCCTGTGATCCTCCCACAGGTGCCTGGCGCTCTTGTACAGCGCATCCTTGGTGATCTTCTCCCTGGCTATGCCGAACATCTCCGCCAAGGCCGTATTCTCCTGAAGGTAGCGTACGGTCTTCAACTCGGAATAAGGATAGATGGCACGCGCGATAATCTGCATGACGGCGAGGCCCGACTGTTCTTGTGTCCAGCCTCTGGAATGGAGATATCTGCGAATGTCCAGAAGCTGCATGGTGGAGTTACAGAGGTTCTCGCAGCCGATGATGCGGGCCTCGTGCTGGGTGAGGGTGTCGATCTTTACGGAGATGGCTTTCTTTCGTTCCTCCTCCTCACGGGCCTTGCGCTCGGCTACGAGGCGGGGGTCGTTCTCCTGGGCGTAACGGCTGTTGCGGTACTTCACGTACTGGCGCATGGCCTCCTCGTAAAGTCCACGGTTCGCGCACATCACGCTTTGCCCTTCCTCTATCATGGTGGTGAGCATCCGTGCCAGCTCGTCCCGCTCCGCCTTGCTGAAACCGGGCAACTCTCCAAGGCAAAGGACACTCCGGTGCCTGGTCTTGCCATCCTTGTCGGTGTAAGACTTCGTGAGACGGTAGTAATCATAGCCGATTGCCGTGCCGTCTCCCCGGTCACGGTATTTCTTTGCCTTGGATATATACATAGCGGGGGCAAAGGTAAATACTTGTTCCAAAGGGACAAAACGGACGGGTGTAGCATTTTGGGGG